>NZ_LN907827.1:1258340-1572925 GCF_001517405.1 Duffyella gerundensis
GACTGTAAATACTGCCCGCAGAGCGCACGTTACAAAACCGGGCTGGAGTCGGAGCGGTTGATGGAAGTGGATGAGGTGCTCGCCTCGGCGCGTAAAGCCAAAGCCGCCGGATCCAGCCGTTTCTGCATGGGTGCCGCATGGAAGAATCCGCACGAACGCGACATGCCTTACCTGGAAAAAATGGTGCAGGGCGTGCGTGAGCTGGGCATGGAAACTTGCATGACGCTGGGCACGCTCAGCGACCGTCAGGCGCAGCAGCTGGCCGACGCCGGACTCGATTTTTACAATCACAACCTTGATACCTCGCCGGAGTTCTATGGCAACGTCATCACTACCCGCAGCTATCAGGAACGTCTTGATACGCTGGATAAGGTGCGCGATGCCGGAATCAAAGTCTGTTCCGGTGGCATTGTGGGCCTTGGCGAAACGGTTACCGATCGGGCCGGATTGTTGATGCAGCTGGCCAACCTGCCGGTGCCACCTGAAAGCGTGCCGATCAATATGCTGGTGAAGGTCAAAGGCACGCCAATGGCGGATAACGACGACGTCGATCCCTTTGATTTCATCCGCACTATTGCGGTGGCGCGTATCATGATGCCGCGTTCTCATGTGCGGCTCTCCGCCGGGCGCGAGCAGATGAGCGAACAGACGCAGGCGATGTGCTTTATGGCCGGAGCCAACTCCATTTTTTACGGCTGCAAGCTGCTGACTACGCCTAATCCGGAAGAAGATACCGACCTGCTGCTGTTCCGCAAACTCGGCCTTAATCCGGAACACACCACCACCGTTCATGGCGACGTGGCCCAGCAGCAGCAACTTACCGAGCAGCTGACCCACGGCGACAGCGAACAGTTTTACAACGCCGCTCTGTCATGAGTTGGCAGCAGCGCATTGGCGCCGCGCTGGAGCAGCGTCAGCAGCAGCAGGCGCTGCGGCGTCGGCAGCCGACCACCGCCAGCGGCCCCGGCTGGATTGAGGCCGACGGCCAGCGGCTGCGTAATTTCTCCGCCAATGATTACCTCGGCCTGGCGCAGGATACGCGCCTCGCCGCCGCCTGGCACGACGGCGCGCTGCGCTACGGCAACGGCGCCGGCGGCTCGGCGCACGTCACCGGTTATCATCCACTGCAACAGCGCTTTGAAGCCCGGCTGGCGGAATGGCTCGGCTATCCGCGCGCGCTGCTGTTTATCTCCGGTTTTGCCGCCAATCAGGCGATCGTGGCGGCGATGATGGCCAAAGGCGATCGGCTGCTGGCGGATAAGCTGGCGCACGCTTCAATTCTGGAAGCAGCGCACCTCAGTCCGGCAGAGCTGCGTCGCTTCAGCCATAACCAGAGCGCCAGCCTTGATCGCCTGCTGGCGAAACCGTGCGCCGGAGAAACCCTGGTGATCACCGAAGGCATTTTCAGCATGGATGGCGACAGCGCGCCGCTGGCAGAGCTGGCGGTCAGCACCCACGCTGCCGGTGGCTGGATGATGGTTGATGATGCGCACGGCATCGGCGTGGTCGGCGAGGGCGGACGCGGCAGCTGTTGGCAACAGCAGGTCAAACCGGAACTGCTGGTGATCACCTTTGGCAAAGCATTTGGCTGCGGCGGCGCGGCGCTGCTGTGCAGTGAGGATGTTGCCGATTACATGCTGCAGTTTGCCCGCCATCTGATTTACAGCACTGCTATGCCGCCCGCGCAGATCTGTGCGCTGGATGCGGCGCTCAGCGCCATCAAGCTGGCCGACAGCGAACGGCAGCGCCTGCACGACAATATTCAACATTTTCGTTCCGGTGCTGCCGAGCGCGGCCTGAGCCTGCTTGATTCCTCAAGCGCCATTCAGCCCCTGCTGGTCGGCGATAACGCCGCGGCGCTGGCGCTGGCACAGCGGCTGCGTCAGGCGGGCTGCTGGGTCAGCGCGATTCGGCCGCCCACGGTGCCGCCGGGCAGCGCCCGTTTACGCATTACTTTATCCGCTGCGCATCAGCCTGCGGATATCGATTATCTTCTGGAGGCGCTTGATGCAAGCCACGATCGATAAGCGCGCGGTTGCCCGTGCTTTTGGCCGGGCGGCCAACGCCTATGACCAGCACGCGGCGCTGCAGCGTGCGGCAGGCGAAAAGCTGATGTCGCTGGTGACCCTACCGCCTGCGCAGCGGGTGCTGGATGCAGGCTGCGGCACCGGCTGGTTCAGCCAGCGCTGGCAACAGCAGGGGCACGAGGTGATTGCGCTTGATCTCTCGCCGGGCATGCTGGCGCAGGCGGCGGGTCAACAGGCGGCCAGCAGCTATCTGGCGGGTGATATTGAACAGCTGCCACTGGCTGACCGCTGTGTTGATCTCACCTGGAGCAATCTTGCCGTGCAGTGGTGCAGCGATCTGCGTCGGGCACTGGACGAGTGTCGCCGCGTCACGCGCGTCGGCGGCAAGGTGCTGTTTTCCACCCTGACCGCCGATTCCCTCAGCGAGGTGCATCACGCCTGGCAAGCGGTGGATGCGGCGCCGCACGCTAACCGTTTTCTCACGCAGGCACAGATTGTCGCCCTCTGTACCGGTTTGCCGCTGCACTGGCAGCACGAAACGCTGACGCTGGCCTTTCCCGGCGTGCTGGAGGCGATGCGCTCGCTGAAAGGCATCGGCGCCACCCATTTACCGCAGGGCCGTACGCATACGCTACTCACGCGCTCGCGCCTGCAACAGCTGGAAGCGGCATGGCCACAGGATGCCCGCGGCTATCTGCTGACCTATCATCTGTTTTATGGAGTAATTGATGGTGACTAAACGCTGGTTCGTTACCGGAACCGATACTGAAGTAGGCAAAACCGTGGCCAGCAGCGCACTTCTGCAGGCCGCCAGCCGGGCGGGACTGCGCTGCGCGGGCTACAAACCGGTGGCTTCAGGTTGCGACATGACTGAGCAGGGGCTGCGCAACAGCGATGCGCTGGCGCTGCAACGCTACGGTTCTGTGGCGCTGAGCTATGACGAGGTTAACCCGCTGGCGTTTGCCGAGCCCACCGCACCGCATATTCTCAGTGCCGAAGAGCAACGCCCGATCACCGCTGCGCGGCTCTCAGCCGGGCTGGCGCATATTGCTGAGCAGGCTGAATGGGTGCTGGTGGAAGGCGCAGGCGGCTGGTATACGCCGCTGGCAGAGGATTTGACCTTTGCAGACTGGGTGAAGCAGGAGCAGCTACCGGTGATTCTGGTGGTCGGCATCAAGCTCGGCTGTATTAATCACGCGCTGTTGACCGCCGATGCTATCCGCGCCGCCGGGCTACCGTTTGCAGGCTGGATTGCCAACGGCGTTACGCCACCGGGCAAGCGGCATCAGGCCTATTTGCAGACGCTGCATACGCGGCTCACTGCACCCTGTCTGGGTGAAATTCCCTGGCTGACAGACAGTGCAGAGTTTGCGGAAGCGGGGCAGTGGCTGAGCCTGCCGCAGGCGTAAGCAGCATCAGACGGCCAGCCATTTATTAATGGTGAGGTCGTCGAGCTGAGCCATTTTTCCCTGTGCCACGTTACGTCCGCGGTGCAGCAGCAGGAAGTAATCTGCCACGCGGCGAATAAATGAGAGCCGCTGTTCCAGCAGCAGAATCGTCAGGCCAAAGTCGTGGTTCAGCCGGTACAGCAGGTTGCCCATCTCCTCTTCCAGCCAGGGCGACATGCCTTCGGTGGGCTCATCCAGAATCAGCAGCTTGGGTTCAAGCACCAGCGCACGCGCCAGGGCCAGCTGCTGTTGCTGTTCAATCGGCAAATCACCGCCACGCTTCTGGCGCACTGAATAGAGCGTAGGGAAGAGATCGTAAACCATGGCCGGAATAGCACGGTGGCGATCGTCCTGACCGGCCAGCAGCGCAATCAGCAGGTTATCTTCCACGCTCATCTGGGAGAAGATCTGTCGTCCCTGCGGCACGTAGCCAATCCCCATGCGTGCCCGTTTCTCCATCGGCAGCAGCAGCATATCTTCCGGCGGCGAATCTTTCTCCTGCCAGGTCATGCTGCCGCTGTTCACCGGCAGGTTACCCATAATGCAGTTAACCAGCGTGGTTTTTCCCATGCCGGGACGCCCTAAAATGCCGGTGCAGGTGCCGGGCGGCAGTTCGAGATCAACATCCCAGAGGATATGATTTGGACCGTAGAATTGATTTACCGAACGTAAACGTAGCATCAGACACCTCTCTTTCTGTTCCATGTTGAATCAGTCGCCGCTGCGTTGTGCCGTCAGGCTGCAACCTCTGCTGTCGGGCCGATTGACGCGGTTGCTGTCGCTCGTGCCAGGCTGAACCAATAGTGCAAAAACCAGGCCAATGCTGATAAGAGCGAGAAACCGACGCCAGCCCGCCTGCGCAAGGCTGAAATGGTCAGATAAATTTATCAATTACCGGCGTAAATAATTTCCTGCACTTTTGCGGTGCTCGGGTACTGACGCTGGTGGTGCAGTGCGGCAACAATATGGACTAAAAAAAGTTCGGTGCGGGGATTGACGCCACGCCGCGAATCAGTTTCAGGCCGCATGACGTATAGCATTTGGGCGGGTCACCCAGGCGAGAAAGTACAAAGAAAGACGAAAAAAAATAATTTTGCTTCTCCGGCCAGGGCGGGGGAAGATTTATACACCCCATATGGCATGGGCGCTAAAATCAGTTATCCACCATTCCTGTGGATAACCATGTGCATTAGTGTCTGAAAACATTCTACAAGCGAGAGGGGACGCGGGTTCAGCCTGAAGTGGCGGGAATCTGGCCTTTGAGAACAATGCATTTTCTTTCAATAAGTTAGTTAAAATCAAGCCCGTCTGAGCCGGTTAATATTCGCAGCCGAGGATCTGCTGTCACACTATTGACAAATGTTAAAAGTCCATCCCGTTTGGGGATAAGATTGCGCAACAACGCAGGTTGTGCGGTTATTCATCACGCCGGAATCAGGCGCAGCCACACTGCACAATGCAGTATGGATAAACACTGGTATTACATCCAGTATTTTTAACTGGAAAAATTTCAAATGGCGAGTAAAATTACTCTCCGGCTCGCGCATTTCATCTCCAGGTAACCCAGCAATGAGCAAAGTATTTAAACTTAATTCCGCTTTTAAGCCCTCCGGCGATCAGCCAGAAGCGATTCGTCGTCTGGAAGAGGGGCTGGAATCTGGTCTCGCCCACCAAACGCTGCTTGGCGTAACCGGTTCAGGTAAAACCTTTACCGTGGCAAACGTGATCGCGGATCTCAACCGCCCGGCCATGGTGCTGGCACCCAATAAAACGCTGGCGGCCCAACTCTATGGTGAGATGAAAGAGTTCTTCCCCGATAACGCCGTGGAATATTTTGTCTCCTACTACGACTATTATCAGCCGGAAGCCTATGTCCCCAGCTCCGACACCTTTATCGAGAAAGATGCCTCGGTTAACGAACACATTGAGCAGATGCGTCTCTCAGCGACCAAAGCGTTGCTGGAACGCCGCGACGTTATTGTGGTGGCCTCGGTATCGGCGATTTACGGTCTGGGCGATCCCGATCTCTATCTGAAAATGATGCTGCACCTGACGCGCGGCATGATCATCGATCAGCGCAGCATTCTGCGGCGGCTCACCGAGCTGCAATATGCGCGTAACGATCAGGCTTTCCAGCGCGGCACCTTCCGCGTGCGCGGTGAAGTTATCGACATCTTCCCGGCGGAGTCCGATGACATTGCGCTGCGCGTTGAGCTGTTTGATGAAGAGGTGGAGCGGCTGTCGCTGTTTGATCCGCTGACCGGCCAGATTGAGTCGGTGGTGCCGCGTTACACTATTTATCCTAAAACGCACTACGTGACGCCGCGTGAGCGCATTTTGCAGGCGATGGAAGATATTAAAGTTGAGCTGGCCGATCGGCGGCAAACGCTGCTGGCCAACAACAAGCTGCTGGAAGAGCAGCGTATTTCCCAGCGTACCCAGTTCGACCTCGAAATGATGAATGAACTTGGCTACTGTTCGGGCATCGAAAACTATTCGCGTTATCTCTCTGGCCGCGGACCGGGCCAGCCGCCGCCAACGCTGTTTGACTATTTGCCGGCTGACGGCCTGCTGATTGTCGATGAGTCGCACGTGACCATCCCGCAAATTGGCGGCATGTACAAAGGCGACCGGGCGCGTAAAGAGACGCTGGTGGAATATGGCTTCCGCTTGCCGTCGGCGCTGGATAACCGTCCAATGAAGTTTGAAGAGTTTGAGGCGATGGCGCCGCAGACCATCTACGTTTCGGCCACGCCCGGTAAGTATGAGCTGGAGAAGTCCGGCGACGAGGTGATCGATCAGCTGGTGCGCCCAACTGGCCTGCTGGATCCGATCCTTGAAGTCCGCCCGGTCGCTACCCAAGTGGACGATCTGATGTCGGAGATCCGCAAGCGCGTGGCGGTTAACGAGCGTGTGCTGGTGACGGTGCTGACTAAGCGAATGGCGGAAGATCTCACGGAATACCTCGAAGAGCACGGTGAGCGCGTGCGCTATCTGCACTCCGATATCGATACCGTTGAACGTATGGAGATCATTCGCGATCTGCGCCTCGGCGAGTTTAACGTGCTGGTCGGTATCAACTTGCTGCGTGAGGGTCTCGATATGCCGGAAGTGTCGCTGGTGGCAATTCTGGATGCCGATAAAGAGGGCTTCCTGCGCTCGGAGCGTTCGCTGATTCAGACCATCGGTCGTGCGGCGCGTAACATCAACGGCAAGGCCATTCTCTACGGCGATAAGATCACGCCATCGATGGCGCGCGCCATTGAAGAGACCGAACGTCGTCGTGAAAAACAGCAGCAGTACAACGCCGAAAATGGCATTACGCCGCAGGGCCTGAACAAGAAAATCACTGATATTCTGGAGCTGGGTCAGGGCATGAACAAGCCGAAAGGCCGCGGCGGCAAAGGCACCGCCAAAGGCGCGGCAGAAACCGAAGCCAATTACCTGGCACTGACGCCGCAGGCGCTGCAAAAGAAGATTCACGAGCTGGAAGGCAAGATGCAGCAGCACGCGCAGAACCTGGAGTTCGAAGAGGCAGCACAGACGCGCGACCAGCTTCACCAGCTGCGCGATCTGTTTATTGCTGCCTCCTGACGGGGACAACGGCGGCGCAGGCGCGCCGCCGGTTTAGATCGCCTGCAATACGTGCTCCAGCGCCACGCGCAGCAGCTGGCGGTCGTGGCGATAGCGAATGTCGGCGGCTTCGAGCGGATGTTGCACGATCAGCCGATCTTCCACGCCCTGGATATCGGCGTGCGGGCTGACCACCGCGGCATCAATCACGCGTTTACCAATATATTTTTCCAGCAGCGCCAGCTTATCCGCAAGGGTCAGGCTGGCGGCGGCGGGGCTCAGCTCGCGCCCCAGGTTGCCGATAAATACCATGGTGGCTGAAGTACGGCGCAGCGCCTGCGCCATTTCCGGCATCAGCAGAATCGGCATCAGGCTGGTGTAAAAACTGCCTGGCCCGATCAGAATCAGGTCCGCCTGCTTGATGGCCTCCAGCGCTTCGCGGGTGGGCTGCACCGCCGGATGCAGCATTAACTCCTGCGGCGGCTGTTTCATGGTATCGATCTCAGTTTCGCCCCAGATCATATTACCTTCCTGATCCATCGCCACCAGATCCACCGGCTGCTCCGACATCGGGATCAGAAAAGCGTCTACCTTGAGCAGGTTGCGAATGATGTTGATCGCCTCCAGCGGCCGCACGCTGAGATGATCCAGCGCCTTCAGAATCAGGTTGCCGAGGTTATGGCCCGCCAGTTCGCCGTTGCCGGTAAAACGGTACTCGAACATCGCCGAACCTACGCTTGGCTCGGTGATCAGCTGGTTGATACAGTTACGCATATCGCCCCAGGCGATACCGCCTTCGGAGCGGCGAATGCGGCCAGTTGAGCCGCCGTTATCAGTGGTGGTCACAATGCCGGTTAATCTCGATCCCAGCGGCGACAGGGCAGACATAACGCGCCCCAAACCATGGCCGCCGCCCAGGGCAACAACGCGATCAAGATCTGCCAGTGTACGATTCATAAAACTCCTTGCCTGCGCGCATCAGGGCGTGGCGACTGAAAACTGACTGTTGTGCTTTTTGACATGCTCAGACGCGAAAAAGTGTGACAACAAGCGGTACGAAAATTCCTGGTTATCTTAACGTAACTGGCGGAGAAAATGCGTTGAAAAAGCGATATGTACATAAATATACAGCGAAAAGTCGCGTGGCGAGTCACAGAATTTAGCGCTATTATTTGTCTTCAACGTTTTTGCCCGTCGGCAATCACACTATAGCCTTCCCGCCTACGTCTTCGGATAGGGTGTGCTGGCCGCAGCCATCGAGCTGCCAGGGTGCAGAAAGAAATGCCTGCATCTCCCGAATTTGGAAAGGTGTACTGGTGCCACAATTAACTGATGCTTTTGAGCGCAAGTTTTATTACTTGCGCCTGTCGATCACGGACGTTTGTAACTTCCGTTGTACTTACTGCCTGCCTGACGGCTACAAGCCCAACGGCGCGGCCAACAAAAGTTTCCTCTCTCTGGAGGAGATCCGCCGTATTACCCGTGCGTTTGCCGAATCCGGTACGGATAAAGTGCGCCTGACCGGCGGCGAGCCTTCGATGCGGCGCGACTTTACCGACATCATCGCGGCGGTGCGTGAAAATCCCGGCATTCGTCAGATTGCGGTCACCACCAACGGTTACCGTATGGCCCGCGATGTGGCCGAGTGGCGCGATGCCGGGCTGACGTCGATTAACGTCAGCATCGACAGCCTCGATCCGCGGCAGTTCCACGCCATCACCGGCCAGGATAAGTTTCATCAGGTGATGGCCGGTATTGACGCCGCGTTCGAGGCTGGATTTGAAAAGATCAAAGTCAACAGCGTGCTGATGCGCGATCTGAACCACAAGAGCCTGCAAAGCTTTTTGAACTGGATCCGCGAACGACCGATTCAGCTGCGGTTTATCGAGCTGATGGAGACCGGCGATCACAATGCGCTGTTCCGTCGTCATCATATTTCGGGCGAAGTGATCCGTGATCAGCTGATTATGCAAGGCTGGCAGCGTCAGCCGCGCGCGCGCAGCGATGGCCCGGCGCAGGTATTTACTCATCCCGAATACCGCGGTGAGATCGGCTTGATCATGCCCTATGAGAAAGATTTCTGCGCCAGCTGCAACCGGCTGCGCGTGTCGGCGGTAGGCAATCTGCATCTCTGTCTGTTTGGCGACGGCGGCGTGCCGCTGCGCGATCTGCTTGCCTCTGACGATCAGCAGGATGAACTGCAGGCGCGCATTGCCCGCAGCCTGGGACAGAAAAAGCAGACGCACTTTCTCCATCAGGGGAATACCGGCATTACCCAGAATCTCTCTTTTATCGGTGGTTAACGCAGGAGCAAACCATGAAAGCGCCCGTTGAATTTATTCCTGTCGCCGTTGCGGTGCTGACCGTTTCCGACAGTCGCGATGCCAGTGATGACACCTCCGGCGATTACCTGCGTGCAGCGGCGAACGAAGCGGGTCATCAGGTGGTGGATCATGCGATCGTCAAAAACGATCTCTACCGCATTCGCGCCATCGTCTCTCGCTGGATCGCCAGTGAGGATGTGCAGGTGGTGCTGATTAACGGCGGCACCGGTTTTAACCGAAAAAACACCACGCCAGAGGCGCTTTTGCCGCTGTTCGATCGGCAGATTGAGGGGTTTGGCGAAGTGTTCCGCATGCTCTCCTGGGAGGAGATCGGCAGCAGCACGTTGCAATCACGCGCGGTGGCTGGCATGGCTAACGGCACGTTGATTTTCGCTATGCCCGGCTCGGAAAGCGCCTGCCATATCGCCTGGGATCGCATCATTGTCGATCAGCTCGATGCCCGCACTAAACCCTGTCACTTTGTTTCGCATTTGAAGACGCTATAACTATGTCGCAATTTACCCATATTAACGCCTCGGGCGAGGCGCACATGGTGGATGTATCCACCAAAGCAGAAACGGTACGCGAAGCGCGTGCCGAGGCGTTTGTTGTCATGGCGCCTGCCACGCTGACGATGATCCTGCAAGGCAGTCACCATAAAGGCGACGTCTTTGCCACCGCGCGTATTGCCGGTATTCAGGCGGCCAAACGTACTTGGGAACTGATTCCGTTATGCCATCCGCTGATGCTCAGCAAAGTGGAGATCGCGTTGCAGGCTGAGCCAGAGAAAAATCGCGTGCGCATTGAATCGCTATGTCGACTGACCGGCAAAACCGGCGTTGAGATGGAAGCATTAACCGCCGCCTCGGTGGCAGCGTTAACCATCTATGACATGTGCAAAGCGGTGCAGAAAGATATCACCATTGAACAGCTGCGGCTGGTGAGTAAAAGCGGCGGCAAATCAGGTGATTTCCAGGCGGTGCCTCATGATTAAGGTGCTGTTTTTTGCGCAGGTGCGTGAACTGACCGGCACCGCCAGCCTGACGGTGCCAGCGGAATATGCCACCGTGGCCGAGTTGCGCACGGCGCTGGCCGCCCGTGGCGATCGTTGGGCGCTGGCGCTCGATGCAGGCAAGCTGCTGGCGGCGGTAAACCAGACGCTGGTGTCGCCCGACCACGCTATTCGTGCGGGCGATGAGGTGGCGTTTTTCCCACCGGTGACCGGAGGCTGACATGCAAACGCGGATTCGGGTCGAGCAGGCTACTTTTGCCATGGCGGAGGAGTATCACTGGCTGGCGGCCGATGATGAAGATGGCGCCGTGGTGACCTTCACCGGCAAGGTGCGTAATCATAATCTCGGCGATGACGTTGCGGCGCTGTCGCTGGAGCACTACCCCGGCATGACCGAAAAGGCGCTGGCGGAGATTGTCGACACCGCCCGTGGCCGCTGGCCGCTGGGTCGCGTCACGGTGATCCACCGCGTCGGCGAGATGTTTCCCGGCGATGAGATTGTACTGGTTGGCGTCAGCAGCGCGCACCGCGGCGACGCCTTTGCCGCCGCTGAATTTATTATGGATTATCTGAAGACCCGCGCGCCGTTCTGGAAGCGGGAAAAAACGCCGGAAGGTGAACGCTGGGTGGACGCCCGCGACAGCGACCAGCAGGCCGCTGCGCGCTGGGCGTAAATCAGTGCTGGTGGCCGTCGCCGGAAAGCTGCTCGGCCGGGCCAAAGCCGGTGCTGCCCCGTTTCTGTTCGCCTGCGCCTTTCACGCGCTGTAGCTGGTAAGTTTCGCCATCCTGCCAGGCGTTAGCGCCTTTCACCGGCGGATGCGCAATAATATCGGCACGCTGTGCCTTGATCGCCTTGCTGTCGACCTTGAAGCGCTTATCGCGGTCCGCTAACAGACGCGGATCGAGTTGACCGTCGGCGGTAAAGCCCATCATCAAGGCCGGTACGCCCAGCGGCAGCGTTTTGTCGCGATCGGTGTGCCAGGTGTGCCAGGTTTTGCCGTAGGTGTTGACGATTTTTTTCATCAGCGCTTTATCAGCGACATCCGGCAGGCCAGGCGCGATCAGCGTGCCCGATTTCACCTCATACTGATGGCTGTGCCACAGCTTTTTCTCATCGTCCGGCAGCGTTTTATAGAGCCGCTCGCTGATAATGTATTCCACGCCCATTAAGCGCGCGTCGGCGGTATTGCCGTCATAGATTAGCGCCTGCATCACATCGTCATTCAACACGGTGACGTAATGGTGCGCTTCCATCTGGCCATTTTTATCGCCGCTGTAAAAATGAAAACCGTCGAGATAGGTGCTGATGGCATCAATCGGCGGACGTGACTGCATCAGCGTCGCGCCGGTGGCAAGGGTTTTCATTTTGGCTGAGGTCGGCGCACCGGGCGTGTTGACCTGTGCCGGCGTGTTGTTGGCGCCGCAGCCGCTGAGCAGAAGTGCCAGCGCCGCGGTAAGACATAGCGTTCGCATTGCATAACCTTTTGTTACCTGTTGGAACCGCTAAACATAGTTCAACTTCGGCGGCTTAACAGGCGCAACGGCAGTGAAAAATCCGTTTAATCTGCTGGATTGCGCGGCAGGGAGTGGTAAGGTTCTTCACTTTGAGCTTGCCAGGGAACAGGAATGTCATTGACCACCATAAAACGCCTTGCCGCCGTGTCCACGGTGTTGCTGCTTGCCGCCTGTAGCAGCAGTAAAAAAACGCCGGAGGCGCCCGCACGTCAGCCGCAGGATGTGAAGGCGCAGATCGAAAAGCTGCTGCCGGCAAAAGTCAGCGATAAAGCGGGCTGGGCGACCGATATCTATACCGCATTCCGTACGCAGCAGCTGGATGCCAGCACCAGCAATATCTGTGCGGTGATTGCGGTGGCCGATCAGGAATCGGGCATGAATGCGGAATCTTCCGTGCCGGGTCTGGGGAAAATTGCCTGGGGCGAGATTAACCGCCGTGCGGCAAAGCTGCATATTCCGGCGTTTCTGGTGCGTACCGCGCTGCAGATCCCTTCGTCAAACGGCAAAAGTTACGCTGATCGCCTCGATAAAGTGCGCAATGAGAAAGAGCTGAGCGAAATTTTTGATGACTTTATCAATATGGTGCCGATGGGTCAGACGCTGTTTGGCAACCTGAATCCGGTGCATACCGGCGGGCCGATGCAGGTCAGCATCGCCTTTGCCGAGGCGCACGCTGCGGGCTACCCGTGGCCGGTCGACGGTTCCATTCGTCGCGAGGTATTCAGCCGTCGCGGTGGCGTCTGGTTTGGTACCAAACATCTGCTGGGTTATCCGGTGGACTACAGCGCGCCGCTCTATCGCTTTGCCGATTTCAACGCTGGCTGGTACGCCAGCCGCAATGCGGCGTTCCAGGCTGCGGTTGCCAGAGCAACCGGCATGGATTTAGCGCTGGATGGCGACCTGATCCTTTATGACAGTGATAAACCCGGCACCACTGAGCTGGCGGTGCGCACGCTGGCGAAGCAGCTGGATATGAGCCAGAGTGAAATTCGTCGCGATCTGCAGCAGGGCGACAGCGAAAAGTTCAGCCGCACCACGCTTTACAAGCAGGTTTATCTGCTGGCTGATAAAATGGCTGGCCGTAAGCTGCCGCGAGAAATGCTGCCCGGCATCAAGCTGAAGAGCCCGAAAATCACCCGAAATTTGACCACCGCCTGGTTCGCCCAGCGTGTTGATGGCCGTTATCAACAGTGCATGCAGCGACGTTAACGCTGGCTGGCGCAGGGCAGAAAAACTGTGCCACACTTAGTGCTGTTTCTCCTTAGCTAACAGAGGTGCATCATGGATCGATATCCACGTTCAAATGGTTCCGTTGCTTCACAGGCCAGTGCCGGTCTGCAAACTTATATGGCCCAGGTTTATGGCTGGATGACCTGCGGCCTGCTGCTTACCGCGTTTGTTGCCTGGTTTGCCGCCCGCACGCCAGCGGTTATGGAGCTGGTGTTTGCCAGCCGAGTGACCTTTTTTGGGCTGATTATTGCTCAGCTGGCGCTGGTTTTTGTGCTTTCCGGGCTGGTGCATAAGCTCAGCGGCGCCACCGCGACCGCCTTGTTTATGCTCTATTCAGCGCTGACCGGCGTCACCATGGCGAGCATCTTTCTCGTCTACACCTATTCGTCGATTGCCAGCACCTTTGTGGTCACCGGCGGAATGTTCGGCGTGATGAGCTTTTATGGCTATACCACCAAACGCGATCTGAGCCGCATGGGCAGCCTGCTGTTTATGGCGTTGATCGGCATCGTGCTGGCGTCGCTGGTGAACATCTGGCTGAAAAGCACGCCGCTGATGTGGGCGATTACCTATATCGGCGTACTGGTGTTTGTTGGTCTGACCGCGTATGACACGCAGAAGCTGAAGAACATTGGGGAAGGCATCGACGTTGACGACCGCGAGAATCTGCGTCGTTACTCGATTCTGGGTGCGCTGACGCTTTATCTCGACTTCATCAACCTGTTCCTGATGCTGCTGCGCATTTTTGGCAACCGCCGCTAACCAGCGGGCAGGGCAGCAACAACAAAAAGGCCGGCATAATGCCGGCCTTTTTATTTACTGCGACTGCTCCATTTTCCGCTCATTATGCTGTCGCAAATGCTTCGCCCGACTCTCCAGCCAGAGATAAAGGATCAACGCCAGCAGCAGCGGCAGAATGAAGTAGAGCACGCGGTAGGCGAGCAGTGCAGCGATAATGGTGCCATGAGAGACATTCTGGCCGCTGAGCAGCGCCAGAAAGACCGCTTCCAGTACGCCAATACCGGCAGGAATATGAATAATCACGCCCGCAATACTGCTGATCAGCAGCACGCCCAGCACGATCGGATAGTCCACCTTCTGGCCCAGCAGCAGCCAAATAATCGTGCCCATCACCAGCCAGTTGGCGCTGGAGACTGCATACTGAAACAGCGCCATGCGCAGTGACGGCAGTGCGAGCTTTTGCCCCTTGATGGTCCAGCGACGGCGTTTGGAAAAGGCGCAGAAACCGAGATACACCACCACGGAAATCAGCAGCAGGATACCGATCAGGCGCAGCGTGCCTTCACCCACAAACCAACCCGGTGGAATCGGCACCATGCCGGCGCTGAACACCACGCCCGCCAGCAGAATGTACCCCAGCCAGTTGGTAGCAATACTCAGTGAGAAGATGCGCGTAATGGTGCTGCCCGGCAGCCCCAGCCGCGAATAGAGACGATAGCGCATGGCGACGCCGCCCACCCAGGTGCTTAGCGTCAGGTTAAAGGCATAACAGATAAACGACACCAGCATGACCTGACTTTTTGCCAGCTTGTGGCCACAGTAGGCGCGGCCAATCAGGTCATAAATGCCGTAGGTAAGATAGCTGACGATCACCAACCCAACGGCGCTGAGAATGGCAAAGCGGTTATAGTTGATGACGACGTTATACACGTCTTCCCAGTTTACCTTGCGGGCGTAGACCACCAGCAGCACGACAACCGCGATAAAAAAGAGCCAGGTCAGAATTTTTTTGGCCACTCGCCATTTCGAATGTGTCTTTGCCATCAGGGTTTGGCTCCTTCGTTATTTGGGGTCACGCGATCCTGGGTTTCCATTTCGGGCTGCACCGGCGGATCGACCTGCGCCAGCTTCGGCGTATGCGCCGGCAGCCAGCCGGCAATCGCCGGGAAATGGCGCAGAAAGTGGAATACCAGCACGCCGCGCGTCAGTTGCCACCAGTTACGCTTCGGCAGTTTTGCTTCATCGACGCGCACGCAATCTTCTGCAATCAGCCGATCGAGGTTGCTGCTCAGACGCTGGTTAAAATCGCTGTCGTGAATAATCAGGTTAGCTTCAAGGTTGAGCGACAGGCTCAGCGGATCGAGGTTGCTGGATCCCACCGTTGCCCAGTGGCTATCCATGACCGCCACCTTGCCGTGCAGCGGACGGCGAATGTATTCATACACTTCCACACCGCCTTCAACCAGATAGTTATAAAGCAGCTCGGCGCCGACTTTGACAATCGGCATATCCGGTTCGCCCTGTACCACCAGACGCACAGTGACGCCGCGCTGTGCGGCATTGCGCATTTCACGCAGCATGCGGTAGCCGGGGAAAAAATAGGCGTTAGCGATGGTGACTGAGGTTTTCGCTTCGTGCAGCATATCGAGATAATGCTGCTCAATGTCGTCGCGATGCTCATCGTTATCGCGCCAGACAAACAGCGCCTGCGCATCGCCCGGCGTGCTGTTGCGCGCGGGCCGATGGTGACGATGATAGCGCCAGCGCCGCGTAATCTGTTCGCTGCCCATCGCATCCTGCACGTAACGCGTGATGTCATCGACAATCGGGCCTTTGACCTCAATGGCGTAATCCTGTTTTGCCTCGGGGCCAAAACTGATGTTGTGCTCGGCCGAGAAGTTAATGCCGCCGACAAAGGCGATATCACCATCGATCGCCACGATTTTGCGGTGCAGACGTCGGAAGACGTTAGTGCGCATGCCCATCACCAGCGGCCGCGGATCGTAATAGACAAAGCGCACGCCAGCGGAGGTCAGGCTGTTGACGAACTCAGGCGAGAGATCGGGCGAACCGTAGCCATCGACCATTATTTCAACTTTCACGCCGCGCTTCGCCGCATCCAGTACAACCTCATGCAGCGCATTGCCGACGTCATCTTCAAACAGGATAAAGGTCTCCAGCAGCAGGAACTGCTGAGCCCGACGGATAGCTTCAAACACGCGCGGGAAAAATTCCTCGCCGTTTTCGAGCAGGACGATACGGTTACCGTCGCGCCATTCACTACTCATAAATGGATCTCCACGGCCAGCGGGGCGTGATCGGACAGATGTGACCAGGGTTTCGCCGGTAGCGCCCACGGATGACTGATGCCCGCATTGCGAACATAAATGCGGTCAAGACGTAAAATGGGGAAGCGGGCAGGGAAGGTGCGCGCCGGGCGTCCATTGACGCGGCTGAACACCTCTTCCAGCCCGGCACCGCGCTGCAGAAAATCATTGGCGCGATGCTGCCAGTCGTTGAAATCACCGGCAACCACCAGCGGCGCATCGGGCGGCAGATCGGCAATCATGTCGCACATCATCTGCATCTGCGCGTTGCGGTGCGCGTCGCGCAGGCCGAGATGCACGCACATCACATGCACTTCAATATCGCGCTCTGGCACCTTGAGGCGGCAGTGCAGCACGCCACGTTTTTCACTGTTAGGTACTGAAATATCGCGGTTCTCATACTCAATGATGGGAAAGCGCGACAGCACCGCGTTGCCGTGATGGCCTTCGGGATAGACCGCGTTGCGGCCATAGGCAAAATCGTTCCACATGGTGTCAGCAAGAAATTCATAATGTGATGTGCCCGGCCAGCTCTCCTCCTGCAACGGATGAATCGCCTGCGTACCCATCACTTCCTGCAGAAAAACAATGTCGGCGGAGGTCGCGCGTACCGCTTCACGCAGTTCCGGCAAAATGAACCGCCGGTTGAAAGTGGTAAACCCTTTATGCGTATTGATCGTGAGGACTTTAAACGAAAATCCTTGCGCGTTATGTGACATACCTGAGGCGCTCTCCATTTCTTTTTTAATAAGGATAGAGTGTAGCGCCCGTCACAAAAAACGCTGACCAAAGCAAATAATAAGCGCGCGTTTATCCCGTGTTGAATAACGGTTCAGGGCGAGTTTTGCTGTCGGATGAACCAGGGCAAATGCACAGCGGAGGAAATTTATGTCTGAATGTGGCATAATAGCGCCGCGATTTGCTGCGACCGCAGAATAAACTGTAGTGCTGCTCACAAACAGCGCACGTCGGCAGCAGAATATTGCGTATTAATCTGAATTTGCGTTAATCTGAAAAAATTCGTCATCGGCACATCCGCCGGTTGCACTTGGGCGACCCGCAGGGTCTGCCAGGAGAAACTGATGAAATGGTCTAACCGTATCCAGATTGTCACCGGACAAACTTGTGTACATATTGCCCTGCATTTGCTGCTGATTGCGGCGCTGGTTTGGGGCTGGAAACATCAGGCGCTGATTGAAGTCAGCACGGTATTGATTTCCGCTTATGTCACGGTCTGTCTCGCGATGATTATCACCCAGCGCATTGAACACCTGCGCACCATTGGGGACTTTCTGGAAGAGGCAACTACCACCTATTATTTTGGCGCCGCGATGCTCACGCTGTTTCTGGTATCGCATGTGGTTCACAACAACCTGCTGGTCGGCGGTTTAGGCATTATTATGCTGGCTGGTCCTGCGGTGGTTTCGCTGCTGGCAAAAGAGCCGGCGCGTCACATCGTTAAAAAACGTTCCTGACGGGTCTTTCCCGCCGTAACAAGGGCCACCATCGTGTGGCCCTTGTTGTTTCTGTTTCGCCGTCACTGCCTGTTTTTCTCTGCGGTTTAAGAAAGTTAGCTCATCGTCCGCTTTTCTTTGACAGGACAGGGCGGCTGTACGTCGCGCCACAAACAGGGACGTTATTAAAGGGCAACAGGCTATGGCGACAAGACACCACGCATTTACAATCCGTATTGCCATTCTCGACGATCACCCCATCGTGCGCTGGGGTATGCAAAACTTTCTCAGTATGGAAAAAGATCTGGAGCTGACCGGCAGTTTTGGTCAGTCTACGGAACTGCTGGCCGCGCTGCGTGACAGCTGCCCGGATGTCTTGCTGCTGGATTACATGCTGGAAGAGGGCGAAATCGACGGTCTGGCGCTGATTCGCAATTTGATGACGCGCTACCCACGGCTGAAAATCCTGCTTACCTCCTCGCTGGAAAGCCCGGCGGTAATCCGCATGGCGATGAAGGCGGGCATCAAGGGGTTTGTCGGCAAAAGCGAACATCCGCAAACCATCGTTAAGGCGATTCGCTATGTGGCGCAGGGAAAAATCTTTCTCACCGATATGCTCGACTGGGAGATGCAGGATGCCCGCAAAGAGATAGGCGAGCCCAGCGGCACCAGCCTGGCGGTTGCCGCGCTCAGTGCGCGTGAATCGGAGGTGCTGCGCTGTTTTCTTGATGGCATGAGCGTTGGTGAAATTGCCCTGAAATATAAACGCAGCCGCAAAACCATCAGTGGGCAGAAGCAGTCGGCGCTGCGCAAGCTCAGCATCAAAACTGACGCCGAGCTGTTTCGTTATCGCGAAAGTTTGTTTACGCAACCCTGACTCGCGGTGCGGTGCGAAAGCTGATATACTCCGCCGCTTACGCACCGTAGTTTGTGCCCCCTTTCAAACGTCAGCTCAGGCTGGCGTCATTTTTCCCCCTGGAAACTACGCCGAGAATATCGGTCAGGGCGGAGACCGGAGTTAGCCTCATTTATGTCTTTTGATTCTCTCGGCCTGAGTGCCGATATTCTGCGTGCGGTTGCCGAGCAAGGCTACCAGGAACCTACTCCTATCCAGAAGCAGGCCATTCCTGTGGTTCTGGCAGGTCGCGACCTGATGGCCAGCGCGCAGACCGGCACCGGTAAAACCGCGGGTTTTACCCTGCCGCTGCTGCAACTGCTGAGCAATGCCGACGACCAGCCTAAAGGGCGTCGTCCGGTACGCGCGTTGATCCTCACGCCAACCCGTGAGCTTGCCGCCCAGATCGGTGAAAACGTTAACGATTACAGTAAATACCTTAACCTGCGTTCGATGGTGGTTTTCGGCGGCGTGAGCATTAACCCGCAGATGATGAAACTGCGCAGCGGTGTTGATGTGCTGGTTGCCACCCCGGGCCGTCTGCTCGATTTGGCACAGCAGAACGCCGTAGACCTGTCGAAGGTCGAAATTCTGGTGCTGGATGAAGCGGACCGTATGCTGGATATGGGCTTTATTCACGACATCCGTCGTGTGCTGTCCCGACTGCCTGCGCGTCGTCAGAACCTGCTGTTCTCCGCGACCTTCTCCGATGAGATCAAGTCACTGGCTGAGAAGCTGCTGACCAATCCTGAGGAAGTCTCGGTTGCCCGTCGCAACACCGCCTCTGAGCAGATTACCCAGAACGTGCATATGGTGGATAAGAAGCGTAAGCGCGAGCTGCTCTCTTTCCTGATTGGCCGTGATAACTGGCAGCAGGTGCTGGTGTTTACCCGCACCAAGCATGGCGCCAACCATCTGGCTGAACAGCTGAATAAAGATGGTATCACCGCCGCAGCGATCCACGGCAACAAGAGCCAGGGCGCACGTACCCGCGCATTGGCTGATTTCAAATCAGGTCAGATCCGCGTACTGGTAGCAACCGATATTGCGGCGCGTGGCCTCGATATCGAAGAGCTGCCGCACGTGGTGAACTATGAACTGCCTAACGTACCGGAAGATTACGTGCACCGTATTGGCCGTACCGGCCGTGCCGCCGCAACCGGTGAAGCGTTGTCGCTGGTATGCGTCGACGAACTGAAGCTGCTGCGTGATATTGAGCGCCTGCTGAAGCGTGAAATCCCGCGTATGGCTATCGACGGTTACGAGCCCGATCCAAGCATCAAAGCTGAGCCGATCCTTAACGGTCGCCAGCAGCGTGGCGGCGGTGGCGGTGGTAACGGCGGCGGACGCGGTCGTGCACCACAGGGCGGCGGTCGTGACCGTTCCGCTGGCGGTGAGCGTCGCAGCAGCAGCAGCGGCGATCGCAGTGCGGCAGGCGGTGAACGTCGTGCTTCCTCCGATCGTCCGGCAGCGGCCAGCGGCCAACGTCGTGCGCCACAGGCAACGACCGCTGACGGCGCACGCCGTACGCGTCCGCGCCGTGCCGCCAACGGCAATACCGGTAACCGCGGCAACGAATAATGCGTGTTTTGCTGGCGCCGATGGAAGGCGTACTCGATTCACTGGTGCGGGAATTACTCAGCGCCGTCAACGATTATGACCTGTGCATCACCGAGTTTTTACGGGTGGTGGATCAGCTGTTGCCAGCAAAATCGTTTTATCGTCTCTGCCCGGAGCTGCATCAGCAGAGCCGGACGCCCAGCGGCACGCGGGTACGCATCCAGCTGCTTGGACAACATCCACAGTGGCTGGCTGAGAACGCCGCGCGTGCGGTTGAACTCGGTTCCTGGGGCGTCGATCTGAATTGCGGCTGTCCGTCGAAGCTGGTTAACGGCAGCGGCGGCGGCGCCACCTTACTCAAAGATCCCGAACTGATTTATCGCGGCGCAAAAGCGATGCGTGCAGCGGTACCAGCGCATCTGCCGGTCACGGTGAAAATTCGCCTTGGCTGGGATTCCGACGCGCGGCAGTTTGAGATTGCCGATGCGGTGGAGCAGGCGGGTGCCAGCGAGCTGGTGGTGCATGGCCGAACCAAAGAAGATGGCTACCGTGCCGAGCGCATTAACTGGGCGGCGATTGGCGAGATTCGTCAGCGGCTACAGATTCCGGTGATCGCCAACGGTGAGATCTGGGACTGGCAAAGCGCGCAGGATTGTCTGGCAGTCACCGGCTGCGATGCGGTGATGATTGGCCGTGGCGCGCTCAATGTGCCGAACCTCAGTCGCGTGATTAAATACCGTGAACCACCGATGGCCTGGCCAGAGGTGGTGCAGTTACTTCAGCGTTACAGCGTGCTGGAAAAGCAGGGTGACACCGGGCTTTACCACGTCGCACGCATCAAACAGTGGTTGGGCTATCTGCGTAAAAACTACGTTGAGGCAGATTCCCTGTTCACGACCATTCGCACTTTGCGCACCTCCGGCGCCATTGCGGACGCGATCAACCAGATAGCGATGCAACTCAGCAGAGAAAAATCCACGACCCATTAGTCTGCTAAGTGTATGATGGCCTTTCCTTCACACACTCATAACATCTGTTACGTTTTCGCTATGACCCAATCAGCCCCCCTCAGTAATGCCCAGCTTAACCGGCGTATTCTCTCCGTTATTATTTTTACCTTCTTCTGCTATCTCTCCGTTGGCCTGCCGTTAGCGGTATTGCCAGGTTTCGTGCATAACCAGCTTGGCTACAGCTCATTTATGGCTGGCCTGATTATCAGCATTCAATATTTTGCCACGCTGCTCAGCCGCCCGCAGTCGGGTACGCTGGCCGATAAGCTCGGGCCGAAGCGCGTGGTGATGCTGGGACTGGTCTGCTGTGGCCTCAGTGGCCTGTTGACGATCGCTGCGGCGCTGGCCGCCTCGTTGCCCGCGCTGAGCTTAGGCCTGCTGGCGCTGGGCCGCGTCTTTCTCGGCATCGGCGAAAGCTTTACTAGCACCGGTTCAACGTTGTGGGGCATGAACATTGTGGGTCCGCTGCAAACCGCACGCGTTATCTCATGGAACGGCGTGGCGACCTATTTTGCCATGGCGCTGGGCGCACCGCTGGGGGTGTTGCTGAACACGTTTTTTGGCCTGCACGGCTTCGCTGCGCTGGTGCTGCTGATGGGTGCGCTGGGTTTTGTGCTGGCCAGCGGCAAACCGGCAGTAAGCGTGGCGCTCGGGGAGCGAATTCCGTTTCACAAGGTATTCAGCCGCGTCTGGTTTTATGGCCTCGGATTAGGTCTTGGTACGATTGGTTTTGGCGTCATCGCCACCTTTATCACCCTCTATTATGCCAGCCGAGACTGGCAGGGCGCCGCTTTTGCGCTGACGCTGTTCAGCCTGGGCTTTGTGGTAATTCGGCTGCTGCTGGGCCGCTTTATTACCCAGCATGGCGGCCTGAAGGTCTCGCTAATCTCGTTCATGGTGGAGTGCATTGGCTTGTTGATTATCTGGCAGGCAGATGCGATCTGGCTGGTGGATTTCGGCGCTTTCCTCACCGGCGCCGGTTTTTCACTGGTCTTTCCGGCGCTGGGCGTTGAGGCGGTCAAACAGGTTGAGCAGCAGAATCAGGGATCGGCGCTCGGCACCTATTCCGCTTTCCTTGATATGGGGCTGGGATTAACCGGCCCGGTTGCTGGTTTATTGATTGGCCGCTGGGGCATCGCATCGGTCTATCTGGCCGCCGCGCTGATGGTGGTGGGCGCAATGGCGCTGATTCTGCGGCTGATGCAGCAGCAGCGTATCCTCGCTAAAAGCCACTGAAAATCAGGTAAAGCAGCGCCGCCAGCAGGATCGACACCGGCAGCGTTAGCAGCCAGGCCACGGCGAGCCGACGCAGCGTTAACATTTGCAGGCCTGAACGGTTAGCTACCATAGTGCCCGCCACGCCAGACGTCAGCACGTGCGTGGTGGAAACCGGCAGACCGGCGCCGTCCGCCATGCCGATGGTCGCCATTGCCACCAGTTCGGCGCTGGCGCCCTGTGCATAGTTCAAATGCTGGCGACCGATGCGTTCGCCCACGGTAATAACGATGCGACGAAAGCCAACCACCGTGCCCAGGCCCAGCGCCAGCGCCACGGAAATTTTCACCCACAGCGGAATGGCCTGGCTGGCGCGATCCATCTCAACCTTCACCTGCATCAGGCTATGTGTGGTCTCAGCGGGCAGCACCAGCGTGCTGCGCTGCAGTTTGCCAATGGTGTCACTGGCGAGCAGCATGGCATCACGCAGTGCTAGCGCTCTGTCAGGGGGACTGTCGGCTGACGAACCAAACTCCCGCAGCTCGGCGGCGATGCGGCTGAGCAAACCCACCAGCGCAGGCAGTGTTTGTTGATCAAGGGTATCGCGCTGCAGCACGCTTTGTGGATCGCCCAACAGTAACTGATTCGGCACGACCCGGCTGAGCTGCAACTGGCTCTCCTGTACCTGTACAGCGAGCTGCCCGTTCTGTTCAGGCGAGAGTGCGGCATTCATCGACATGCCAACCGGCAGCGTGGTGGCCAGAATTAACATCATCAATCCCATGCCTTTCTGCCCGTCGTTAGAGCCGTGGGCAAAGGAGACGCCGGAACAGGTAAGAATCAGCATACCGCGGATCCAGAAAGGTGGCGGCTGATTGCCCTGCGGCGCCTGAAACAGCTGGCGATCGCGTAGTACTGCTTTTCCTGCCAGCAGCAGTAGCGCGGCACAGCCAAAGCCCACCAGTGGTGAAAGCAACAGTGCGTAACCCACTTTGATCGCCTGCTGCCAGTCAACGCCCTGCGCCAGGCTGTGATGGTGCAACAGCGCATTGGCCATGCCGACGCCGAGGACAGAGCCGATCAGCGCATGAGAAGAAGAAGAGGGCAGGCCAAAATACCAGGTGGCGAGGTTCCAGCTCAGCGCTGAGAACAGCAGCGCAAACACCATCGTCATGCCGTCGCCGCTGGCAGAGGCGTGCAGCATATCAGCCGGCAACAGCGCGATCATGCCGAAGGCCACCACGCCGCTGGAGAGCAGCACGCCGAGAAAGTTGCAGATACCGGACCAGATCACCGCCGTGGTGGGCGACAGCGAGCGGGTATAAATCACCGTGGCTACCGCGTTGGCGGTATCATGAAAACCGTTAACAAATTCAAAGGCCAGTGCGGTCAGCAGCGCTAACAGCATCCACGGCAGCGCGGCATTTCCGCCGCTCTGCTGCCATTCCTGCAACAGGCTGAAGGCAGCATAAAGCAGCGTGGCAATAATCAGCAGCGCAATAACGGTGGTGGAACGGTGGCGCGGCGCGGTAGCGCGTCCGGCAATCAGGCTGTACTGGCTCATCAGGACCCTTGAATTCGGTTAGCTCTGCTTCTGATACGCCTTTTTTGTGACAGTAAAATGACGCATCCAAACCTCTGCCGCAGAGCAGAAAGCGAAACAAATTGATTTTGCTACAGTCTTTAGCTGTTTCAGATGATCTCCGCTGTCAGTTGGCGCCGGTTACTGGCAGGCTTAACGCAGCACAGCGCCGATGAGGAAACGATCCGCTAATGAGATGTTTAGTTGTTTTGACCGGCCTGTTGTTGATGGCGCTAAGCTCTGGCGTCCAGGCCGATACGGTATGGATGCGCAACGGCGATCGGATTAACGGCACCATACGCTCATTGAGCGATGGCAAGCTGGTTATGGATACCACCTACGCAGGCACGCTGTCGATTAACTGGACGGAAGTGAGCACCCTGGCGAGTAACAACGCCATTGAGCTGCGCAACTCCACCACCAAAGAAGCATACCGCGTGCGGCTCATTGCCTCCGATCCTGGCTATATCGACGTGCAGCGCGACGATGCCATTGAAACGGTGTCGGTCAGCCGGGTGGATGAATTTATGAAGGCGAAGGTGCGCAGCGACCAGCTCAACTGGGGCGGCAATGTTGACGTCAATATCAAGCTGCTGAAAGCCTCAACCCGTACACAGGATTACAATTTTGCGCTGAATAATAAAATTACCCAGGGTCGCTGGCGACACGATTTTGGCAGCACGTTCAATCGCGAAAAAGAGAATGACTCGATCAATACCGATAACTACAGCCTGCGTTATGCGCTGGACTATCGCTTTCGCGAGCAATATTTCTGGCAGGGCCGCCTGAACTGGCGGCGCGACTGGGTTGAAGATCTCTCGCATCAGGCGGTAATAGGCACCGGGCCGGGCTATCAGTTCTGGGATAATGAGCTGGGATCGTTCTCGCTGTCATTGCTGGCCGGGGTATTCGAATATGGTTACAGCGACGGCAGCCGCGATCGCAATTTTGGCGGCACGCTGCACTGGGATTATGAGCGCTACCTTCGTGGCAAAACGCTGACGTTGTTCAGCCATGGCGACGTGACGCATTCCATTGATGAAGACGGCATTTTTACCCTAAACGGCGAAGTGGGCCTGCGTTTTGCCCTGACCAGCTGGTCAACGCTAAATGTGGGTTATGGACATAATCTGGTGAGCGGTACGCGGGATACGCTGAATGAACGACGCTTTACTACCGGGCTGGGCGTGAAGTGGTAAGGGATCGGCCTCTTCCGCGGGTGCGGAGGAGGCCGAAAAACATCAGGAAGGGTTGCTGCCGTTAAGCACTGGCGGCTGCGGCACGGTGTCTGGCGCTGCGGCGTTGCCATTGCTGACTGGCGCCGACTGCTGGCCGTTGGTCGCTGGCGCAGGCTGTGCTGGCTGCTCGCCGTTCATTACTGGCGCAGGTTGTGAAGGCTGTTCACCGTTCATCACCGGGGCTGGCTGTGCTGGCTGCTCGCCGTTCATCACTGGCGCAGGTTGTGAAGGCTGTTCACCGTTCATTACCGGCGCAGGCTGTGACGGCTGATCACCGTTCATCACTGGCGCAGCATCACTGTTAATGATGTTGGCACCCTGCGTGGTGGCGGGTGTCATTGGCTGTTCCTGCGGCTGGGCGCCAGGCGCCTGCGCGACCGGAACCGGTACATTGTTGATGTCGCTGGCGGCGGCATTCACTTTTACCGGCATGCCGGTACGTGCCTTCAGCGCGGCATCAATCTGCGCCTGATCAACGCTGGCATCCACCACCACTTTGCTGACCGCTGGCGTGATGCTTAACGGTACTGGCTCGCGGGAAGTGAACTGCTCTTCGGTGGTGGAGAGTGGGTTGTGCACTTCAACGTAGCGCGAACCGTCCGGCTCTACGCTGGCTTTGATCGGCTGATCGATGAACTGAACGCGTGTGCCAACCGGCACATTGTCGAACAGCCATTTGATGTCGTTAGCACGCAGACGCACACAGCCGTGGCTGACGCGCAGGCCGATACCAAAGTTAGCGTTGGTACCGTGAATCGCATAGAGACGACCGATGTAGAGCGCATACAGGCCCATCGGGTTATCCGGACCGGCCGGGAAAACCGCTGGCAGCGTTTCACCGCGTGCCTGATACTCTTCGTGCATTTTTTTGGTTGGCGTCCAGGTTGGGCCATCCTTTTTACGCTGCACGGTAGTGGTCCAGTTTACTGGCGTATCTTTGCCCAGTTCACCGATACCAATCGGCAGCACCACCACGGTTTTGGTGCCTTTCGGGTAGTAGTAAAGACGCATTTCGGCGCTGTTGATCACAATGCCTTCACGCGGCGCGTCAGGCAGAATCAGCTGCTGAGGAATAATGATTTTCCGGCCAGCCTGCGGCAAATAGACATCAATACCTGGGTTGGCTTCCAGCAGGTTGCTCAGGCCCATTTGATACTGCGCAGCAAAAGCTTCCAGCGGAAGTTTGCTGTCCTGCGGAACGGTAATTTCGAGGTTATCGCCGATCAGGCGGCTGTTAGCCGGCGGAAGGGGATAAACCACTGCAAAAGCGGACTGGCTAAAAGCCAGGGCGGCGATGGCTACTGTGAAGAACGCGCGAATACTTTTTTTCATGTTTTTTCAGGTAGTTAATGCCTTTTTCAGGCTTGTTAGAGAGTCAACCCAATTTCGGCTGCTGTGACCGGCTGCACATTATATGTGCATTGAGACGCGTTGGAAATCAACAATCTTCAGATCTTAAATGACTTTGCGTAAATTATCGTAAAACACCCCGAATAAACGGGGTGCAGAACGGGATTACGGCTGCCACTGCGTGGTTTCACCGCTGAGTTTACGATTGAGGAAAAACGCCGCGCTGATCAGCGCCAGGTGGGTTAATCCCTGTGGAATATTGCCCAGCGGATAACCCTGTACGTCAAACTCCTCGGCATAGAGGCCCAGCGGATTGGCATAGCTCAGCAGCTTTTCAAATTCGAAATGCGCTTCGTCGATGCGGCCCGCGCGCGCCAGGCACTCGACGTACCAGAACGAACAGGCGGCAAACGCGCCTTCACCGCCGCTAAGACCATCGGCAGGCGTTTCGTGAATGTTATAGCGCTGTACCATGCCGTCGGAGACCAGATCGCGTTTGATCGCATCCAGCGTCGCCAGCCAGGCAGGATCGGTGGCGCTAACAAACCGCACCAGCGGCATCAGCAGCATCGACGCATCAAGAAAATCGCCGTGGCGGGTAGCGGAGAAATGGCCTTTTTTCTCATTCCAGAAGTTCTGCCAGATATCATCACGGATTTCACCGCGCACACGATCCCAGCGATCGTACGGCATCGATAACGATCGCTTCATGCCCAGTCGCAGTGCGCGATCCAGCGCCACCCAGCACATCAGTCGCGAATGAAGAAAGTGTTCCGGCTCACCGCGCATCTCCCAGATGCCGGCATCCGGCTCCTGCCAGCGCTCGCACAGATGATCGATCATCTGCACCACATAATCCCAGCCGCGATGGCTGATCGCCTCGCCATATTTATTGGCCAAATAGATGGCGTCCATCAGCTCGCCGTAAATATCGAGCTGCGTCTGATTCCAGGCTTCGTTGCCGATGCGCACCGGCGTTGAACCGGCGTAGCCAGAAAGATGCGGCAGAGTGGTTTCATGCAGCTCGGTGCCGCTGTCGATGCGGTACATCACCTGCAAATGATCGCGGTCTTTATGGCTGTTCTGAATGCAGCGTCCGACCCACTGGGTAAAGTGCTGCGCTTCCTCGGTGTAGCCCAGACGCATCAGCGCATACATGCTGAACGAGGCGTCACGGATCCACGAGGCGCGATAGTCCCAGTTACGCTCGCCGCCCAGCTCTTCCGGCAGACCAAAGGTCGCGGCGGCGGCAATAGAACCGTGCTGCCAGTTGGTCAGCAGCTTCAGCGCCAGCGCCGAGCGGTTGACCATCGCCTGCCAGCGGCCACGATAGTTGCTTTTCTTGCTCCAGCTCTGCCAGTAATGCAGCGTCTCCTCGAAGCAGGTCAGGGTGGTTAACTGCTCAAGATGGGGATCGTCATGGCTGCCAAACATAAAGGTGGCGTGCTCGCCCGCTTTCAGAGTGAAGGTGGCCACCGCGGCGTTATCCTCTACCGACATCGAGACCGTGGCGGAGAGTCGCAGCGTGGGCTGCTCGCTGGCGCTAAAGGCGATGCTGCCGTTGACCACTTTTGCCGTGGTTTCGGCACGGGCGTAATCCATTTTAGGCGAACAATGCATCTTGTAAGTTGCCTCACCGCGCACCATTTTCACCCGACGAATAATGCGTGGCAGGGTATCTTCCTGCTGACAAATCGGCATGTAATCAGTGATTTCCGCCACGCCTTGTTCATCCAGCCAGCGGGTTTGCAGAATATTACTTTCCGGCAGATAAATTTGCTGGCGGCGAGCATTTTTCCACTGCGGAGCGATCTGAAACAAGCCGGCTTTATCGGTATCAAGCAGCGCGGTAAACACCGATGGGCTGTCAAGATTGGGCCAGCAGAAATAGTCGATAGCACCATCGTTTGCCACCAGAGCACAGGTGCGCAGATCGCCGATGACGCCGTGATCGCCAATAGGTCGTTTTGGAGCCGTCATGATATTCCTTGCCGGAGGGAGAGAAGTTAACTATAGCCAAACAGCCACAACGGGATGTCAATGGTGGGTAAATGGTCCAGATTCCTGCCCGTCAGAGGACGAAAGCGCAGGCGGCGGCGCACACCGCCTGCTGATCAAAAGTATCTCAGAACGTAACCGTGGCGCTTATTCACTGCGGCGATGGTGCCAGCGACGAATAAAAAAGCGCACCAGCATGGCGAAAATCGCTGCCGCCACCAGCCACAGCAGCGGCTTGAGATGCTGGTCGAGCTTATGTAACCACGGGGTAACGATCTCACCAGCAAAGTAACCAATGGTGACAAACAGTAGGGCCCAGATCGCCGCGCCAATCACGTTGAGAATAAAGAACTTCAGCGGCTTAAGGTGACTGGATCCAATAATGATCGGCCCGACCAGGCGAAAGCCATACATAAAGCGCGCGCCAATCACAAACAGCTCCGGGCGGCGGCGAATCATCTTGTTGGCCTTGACGATTTTGTCCTGATGCTTGTGCATTTTATCCAGGATGCGCGAGCCGTAGCGCCGCCCGACGTAAAACAGCAGCTGATCGCCAATAATGCCGCCCGCCATCGCCGCCAGCACCACGCCGGTAAAATGTAGCAATCCCTGATGCGCCGCCACGCCGCCCAGCAGGGTAAAGGTTTCTCCCTCGGCGATACAGCCAATCACCAGCGCGATATAGCCGTACTGCGCAATAACTCCATTAATATCAATGTGCAAAATCTCTCTTCCTGTCGTTGCGCCTGAAGCAGTAAGTCTATACGCCGTCACGGGAAGCGCGCAGCGAGAGCGAAAATATTCTCAGGCTGCTTTTTTTTTGCACAACAGGCGCTCCTGGCGCGCAAAAGCCGCAGCGGCTCGTATACTCAAAGAGAAGCCGCCTGGCGCCACGCCGACGGCAAGTCGTTTCAGAGGAGTGATTTTATGAATCATGTCTGGGGACTTTTAGCGCATCCCGGCCAGGAGATGCGTAGCATCAAGCAAGAAAACGAAACCGTTTCTCACCATTACACCCACCATGTTTTGCTGATGGCAGCGATTCCGGTGATCTGCGCCTTTATCGGCACCACGCAGATTGGCTGGAATCTTGGCAGTGGGCAAAACATCCCTATTAATCTGATGACCGGCCTTGGACTCGGCGTGCTCTTTTATCTGCTTATTCTTGGCGCCGTAGCGGTAATGGGGCGGGTTATTCACTGGATGGCGCGTAGCTATCCACAGCGTCCGGGACTGGCGCGCTGCACCGTTTTTGCTGGCTATGTGGCAACACCGCTGTTTCTCAGCGGCATTGTGGCGCTCTATCCGCTGGTCTGGCTCTGCCTGCTGGTGGGCGCGGTGGCGCTGGCCTATACCGGCTATCTGCTGTACGTCGGCATTCCCATGTTCCTGAATATCGATCGTGATGAAGGATTGCGCTTTTCGGGCTCGACACTGGCCATTGGCGTGCTGGTGTTTGAGGTTCTGCTGGCCCTGACCGTGGTGCTGTGGGGCTACGGTTATCATCTGGTGTAAACGCAAGGTTGCCGCCGCTCAGGCTGGCGGTAACCTGTTACCCACTGAAACAATCTCCTGTAGGAATTTACCTGGTGGCCGGAGTATGATGCCTGCGTTAGCCCCCGCCATGACTGGATTTCGGCGGTGGCGGCCTGTCTGAGACAGAGCATCATTTTAACCGGTAAAGATGTGCCACCATGCCTGCAAAAATCCGCTTTTCCCTGTTGAGCCTGGCGCTGCTGTTTGCCAGCCAGACCCTGTTGCCTTCTGCCGTGGCCGCGCCAGTTTCAGGCGATATCGCGCCGCTGAATCAGCCGCAAATTGCCTCTGGCAGCGCCATGATCATCGATCTCAACACCAACAAGGTGCTGTTCGCCAGTCATCCCGATCTGGTGCGCCCGATGGCCTCGATCACCAAATTAATGACCGCGCTGGTGGTGCTTGATGCGCATCAGTCGCTGGATGAAAAGCTGTCGGTGGATATCAGCCAGACGCCGGAAATGCGCGGCATCTATTCACGCGTGCGGCTTAACAGCGAAATCAGCCGCCGCAATATGTTGCTGCTGGCGCTGATGTCGTCAGAAAACCGCGCCGCGGCCAGTCTGGCGCACCATTATCCCGGCGGTTACAACGCCTTTATTCGCGCGATGAACGCCAAAGCGCGTGCGCTCGGCATGACCCACACGCGCTACGTTGAGCCAACCGGCCTGTCGATTCACAACGTCTCAACCGCCCGCGATTTAACGCGGCTGCTGATGGCAACCAAACAGTATCCGCTGATTGGCCAGCTCAGCACCACGCGTGAAGAGATGGCGACCTTTAGCAACCCGCCTTACGTGCTGCCGTTTCGCAATACTAACCATCTGGTTTACAAAGCCGACTGGCGCATTCAGCTAACCAAAACCGGCTATACCGATGAGGCAGGACACTGCCTGGTGATGCGCACGGTGATCAACAATCGTCCGGTGGCGCTGGTGGTCATGGACGCTTTCGGCAAATATACCCACTTTGCCGATGCCAACCGTCTGCGCGACTGGCTGGAAACCGGTAAATCGGCGCCGGTGCCCGCCGCGGCGCTGGCCTATAAAAAGCAGAAGGCATCGCAGGTGGTCAGCAACCGCACCGCAGGCGCTGACGGCGAGTAATGCACTATGGCCCGCCGACGCGGGCCGTTTTCAGAACAAAAACGCTTATCGTTTCACCGCGCATTTTCACCCGTCAATCCTATAGTCTGCGCGCCGTCAGGCGCATACACTTACGCGCTTACGGCGGTGGGGGATATCGCCATTTTTTGTCACAGTTGGAATGCTTCATGACCCGGACTTTCACTTTTCTTCGACTATGCCTGCTGGCGATGCTGCTGGCAGCAGGAGTGCCCACGCTGAGCGTTGCGGCCGATGCTGACGACAGTGCACAGACTAGCGCTGACAGCGACGCACCACCGAAAATCAATGCGGCGGTTGAACTGCCGAAAATGCAAAAAATACTCGATAAGATCAAAGGCCAGGTCTCGGGTGAAAACAACGACGCCAAGCTGGAGCCGCTTAACGAAATGGCGCTGGAGCTCTCCGGCAATGCCGATACGCTGGGTCAGACGCTGATTCCACAGCGCCAGCAGGTATTGGCTCAGCTGGCAGTTCTCGGTCCGGCTCCTCAGGCGGGCAGCGGCGTGAAAGAGACCGCCGAAGTGGTGCGTAAACGCGCCGCGCTGGAAAGCCAGAAGGCGAAGCTCGACGATCAGATCAAACAGGCCGAGGCGATCAAAAATGGCTCGCTGAACCTCTCCGGCCAAATCGTTAACCTGCGCCGTGAGGCGATTAAAAACCAGCTGGCGCTGAATTCTGGCACCATCTTCGGGCCACGTTTTTGGAGCCCGCTGTTTGGTGGCCAGGAGCTGGACGGCGCGAAAATCAGCGCTTTTGCCGACGAGCTACAGGCGACCGCCGCGCTCTCCTGGGAACCGGGCTGGCGCTTTGGCACCGTGGCCTGGACCATCGCCGCGATTCTGGTAGCGACCTTTGGCCGTCGCTATGGCGAGGAGTTTCTGGCGTGGGTCAGCATTAATAAGCTGCCGGAAGGGCGTTTACGTCGCAGCTTTCTGGCCGCGGCGATCGCCCTGACCACGCTGGTGGCCGTAGTGCTGGCCTTTAACTTCCTCGATCTCGCCTTTACGCGTCGGGCAGAAGTCTCTGACGATGTGCAGGATTTCATCAATAAGCTGGTGAAACTCAGCGTGTTCTGCGGGCTGATTGCTGGTCTGGGTCGCGCGTTTCTCTCTACCCGTCGCCCATCATGGCGGCTGCCGGCCATCTCTAACGAAGTGGCGATGGCGCTGAAGCCGTTTCCACCGATTACCGCGGTACTGGTATTTATCTTCCAGTCCGTTGAGGCATTTAATAACAGCGTCGGCACCAGCGTATCAACCACCATCATGGCCAACGGCATGACCGCCTTGCTGATTGGCCTGACGGCGGTGTCGATCAGCATGCGCATCAAGCGTGCCCGCCATCGCGCGGCGGAAAACGCCACCACTACCGAAGTGAAGTCGACCTTTGCCGGGCTGCTGCAAATCGCCATGACGCTGGTTGGCATCGCCATTCTGGTGTCGCTGGTGATCGGCTACGTCACTTTTGGCCGCTTCCTCAGCTATGAGCTGGTCTGGTTCAATATTGTGGTGGGCTCGTTCTATCTGCTTAGCCATCTGGTCAACGACTTCTGCGAAACGCTGCTGTCGACCAGTAACCCTACCGGCAAGCGTATTCAGAACCTGCTTAATCTGGATGAGCGGCATCTGCAACAGGCCGCCTCGTTGCTGGCGGCGTTGTGTAAAACCGTGCTGATCCTGGTGATGGTGGTGGCGCTGCTCAACGGCACCTTTGGTTCCTCCACGCCGATTGAGCTGCTGCAGAAAGCGGCTGAGTTCTGGGGCGGCAAAGGACTGGAGTCGCTGAACATTGTACCGGCGCATCTGGTTAACGCGCTGATCTGCCTGGTGGTCGGTATCTACGTGCTGCGTTCGGTACGTCGCTGGCTGGACAACGAGTTCCTGCCAAAAACCACCATGGACACCGGCATGCGCGTGTCGCTGGTGACGCTGTTCAGTAACCTCGGCTATGTGCTGGTGATTCTGCTGACGCTTTCAACCATGGGCCTGCAGTGGAACAAACTCGCGTGGATCGTCAGCGCGCTGTCGGTGGGTATCGGTTTTGGCCTACAGGAGATCGTGAAGAACTTTATCTCTGGCCTGATTCTGCTGACCGAGCGGCCAGTGAAAGTGGGCGATCTGGTGAGCCTCGGCAACGTCGAAGGGGATATTCGCCGCATCAACGTGCGCGCCACGGAAATTCAGCTGGGTGATAAATCCACGGTGATCGTGCCTAACTCGCAGCTCATCTCGCAGAACGTGCGCAACGCCACCATGAATAACGCGCAGGGCGTGGTCACGATTGTGCTGACTTTCCCGCTAAATATCGATCCGGTGCAGGTGCGTGAGATTCTGCTCGACGTTTACACGCAGAACGAGCGCATTCTGGAGACGCCGGAGCCCTCGGTGACCTTCAAAGATTTAACGCCGCAGGGCATCGTGCTCAGCGTCACCGGCAACGTCTCGGGTCAGCGGCAGATTGGCGGCGTTAAAAGCGATCTGCTGTTTGATATTTTGACCCGGCTGCGCAAAGAGGGCGTCGCGCTCTCCTTGCCGCAGACCATGGTTATTGAGCGCAAAGGCCAGCCGGTCGTGGTGGAAGAGGAACCGAAACCGCTTTCATGATGGTTTGGCGCTCTCCTGTTGCGGAGAGCGCCGTGCGGTTACGGCTGCAGTTTTTCTTCGCCGCAGCCGCACTCTGCCCAGTGCTTCTGCTTGCTGGTTTTGCCAATTCCCGGATTAAAACTGTTGGTGGGATCGATCTGCTGATAAAAGTGCTTCAGCGCCGGTTTCGCCGCATAGAGATGTCCGACGTTATGCTCCGCCGGGTATTCCGCACCGCGCGCATTCAGTCGCGCCAGCATCTTCTCTTTCAAGGCATGCACGTCGACGCCTTTTTTCACGATGTAATCCTGATGAAAAACATGACACAGGAAATGGCCGTAATAAAGGCGGTGCAGCAGGGCGTCATTAAACTCTTCGGGCAGCACTTCAAACCAGTCGCGATCGTTGCGCCGCAGGGCGATATCCAGCGCCAGGATCTCCTCCACCTGTTGATGGTGTACGGCGTGATAGCGCACCGCCGCGCCCGCCGCCGCATAGCGATGCAGAAAGGCCGCTGAGCCCTCTTTATCACTGCACAGGAAGAACTCGCCGCCGCCCTCTTTAAAGTAATCACGCAGATAGTCGTTCGCCTCTTTCACACCGTCGCCGGACATTTTCAGCATCAGGTGATGGGCATAGCGATCGCGGTACTGCTTGATGCGCGCAGGCAGATGAGCGGGAAACAGGCCGCTGACACGCTGCAACAGCCGATCGGTCAGATGCGGCTTCACAAAGCGAAACTTCTCCAGCCAGCTGTCGACGCGGCCTTTTAAGCTGAAAAACAGTGGCATCCGCTCGGTGCCGAATTTGTCGATCATCAAAAAGGTATCTTTGCCGTAGACCTCCGCGATATCAAAAATATCGCGGTGCATATACTCTCCGGCCACCGGCAGATGGGTAAATTCCCCGAGAATATGGCGGCGTATCTCATCCAGCACCGCGGTGTCGTTGGTGCCAATGTAGAAAACCTGCTGTTCCGGCTCTTTCTCGAAGGTATCGAGCCGCACCGCAAACACCGCCAGCTTACCGGCACAGCCGCTGGCCTCATGCAGACGCCGCGCATCGGCGTTGAAACGAGAAGGGGTATCGGCGTCGATGTCGCGCACCCGCTCAGCGTACTCATGATCGGAAGCGTGGCGCTGATCGTGCCTTACATCGCTGTCGCGCCAGCGCTCATCATCCAGCGCGCCGAGGATCTGCTCCGGCGTGCTGCCGAGATCGATGCCAAGGTGATTTACCAGCTGCAGCTGACCCTGTTCCGTGACCTGCGCATAGAGCGCCATTTCGCTCCATGCCGGGCCGCGCTTCACCAGCGAGCCGCCGGAGTTATTGCAGATGCCGCCAATAATCGAGGCGCCAATGCAGGATGAGCCGATCACCGAATGCGGCTCGCGTCCCAGCGGCTTAAGCAGCTTCTCCAGCTGCCACAGCGTGCTGCCGGGCAGCGCCAGCACCTGTTTGCCCTGATCGATCAGCTGAATGCCGTCGAGGCGACGGGTGCTGATAATCACAATCTCCCGATCGTAATCATTACCGCTGGGCGTTGAACCTTCGGTCAGGCCGGTATTTGCCGCCTGCATCAAAATAATGCGATCGGCCGCCACAATCAGCTGCAGCGCACGCCACAGCTCCAGCAACGTGCCGGGAAAAATCACCGCGATGGCATCGCCTTCGCCGGAGCGAAAGCCCCGACGGTAACGGGCGGTTTGCTCCGCATCGGTGAGCAAATTCGCGCCGCCGAGCAGCCGACGCAGATCGTTTATCAGGGTATGACGGGTCGTCTCTTCAGCATGTTGCATAGCATTTTCCTGTGGCTCTGATCGCTGAAACTGTAGCACGCGTAGCAAAAAGGCTGTACTGCTCCACTACCTGCTATTCTGTTCTTGTGGCACACTCAGTGGCCGCTGTTTACCCGCTTCGCATTGAAACTTAAGAGACCCCAATCTGATGAAATGGATTTACTCTGTTAGCCTTGCTGTCACGCTGGCGATGCAACCTGCGCTGGCTGAAATTGCCCACCCGTTAACTGAACAGGCACGCGACGCTTACGTCAGCGAACTGCTGCAAAAGATGACGCTCGATGAAAAAATTGGCCAGCTGCGTCTGATCAGCGTTGGGCCGGGGACGCCAAAAGAAGCGATTCGCGAGATGATCAAACAGGGCCAGGTGGGGGCGATTTTCAACACCGTGACGCGGCAGGATATCCGCGCGATGCAGGATCAGGTGATGCAGCTCAGCCGCCTGAAAATTCCGTTGTTCTTTGCCTATGACGTGGTGCACGGCCAGCGCACGGTGTTCCCGATTCCGCTGGGCATGGCTGCCAGCTGGGATCTTGATGCGGTTGCGGAAGTGGGTCGCGTGTCAGCGTATGAAGCGGCGGACGACGGGCTGAACATGACCTGGGCACCCATGGTCGATGTCAGCCGTGAGCCGCGCTGGGGCCGGGTCTCCGAAGGCTTCGGCGAAGATACCTATTTGACCTCAGAAATGGGGCGCACCATGGTGGAAGCGATGCAGGGAAAAAGTCCTGCCGATCGTTACGCCGTGATGACCAGCGTTAAACACTTTGCACTCTATGGCGCAGTGGAAGGCGGTCGTGATTACAACACCGTTGATATGAGCCCGCAGCGCATGTTCCAGGACTATCTGCCGCCGTACAAGGCGTCACTGGATGCAGGCAGCGGCGGCGTCATGGTGTCGCTGAACGCCATTAACGGTGTGCCGGCCACCGCAGACAGCTGGCTGCTGAAAGATCTGCTGCGTGACGAATGGAAATTCAAAGGCATCACCATCAGCGATCACGGTGCCATCAAAGAGCTGATTAAGCATGGCGTTGCCAGCGATCCGCAGGAAGCGGTGCGCATTGCGCTGAAATCTGGCATCGACATGAGCATGAGCGATGAGTATTACAGTAAATACCTGCCGGATCTGGTGAAAAGCGGCGCGGTCAGCAAGGCGGAAATCGATGACGCCGCGCGTCATGTGCTGAACGTCAAATACGATATGGGCTTGTTTAACGATCCCTACAGCCACTTAGGCGCGAAAGAAACCGATCCGGCTGATACCAATGCCGAAAGCCGTCTGCACCGCGCCGAAGCGCGTGACGTGGCGCGTAAAAGCATGGTGCTGTTGAAGAATGAGCAGGACACCCTGCCGCTGAAAAAAGCGGGCACCATCGCGCTGGTCGGGCCGCTGGCCGACAGCCAGCGTGACATCATGGGCAGCTGGTCAGCCGCCGGTCTTGCCCGTCAGTCGGTGACCCTGCTGCAGGGCATGAAAAATGCCACTGCCGGCAACGCCACGGTGATCTACGCCAAAGGCGCCAACATCAGCGACAACAAGTCCATTCAGGATTTTCTCAACCTTTATGAGCAGGCGGTCAGCGTTGACAGCCGCACGCCTCAGCAGATGATTGATGAAGCCGTTGCCGCCGCGCAAAAAGCGGATGTGGTGGTGGCCGCGGTAGGCGAAGCGCAGGGCATGGCGCATGAAGCGTCGAGCCGCAGCGAGCTGACCATTCCAGCCAGCCAGCAGAAGCTGTTGGCCGCGCTGAAAGCCACCGGCAAACCGCTGGTGATCGTGCTGATGAATGGCCGCCCACTGACGCTGGCAACAGAAGATGCGCAGGCCAGCGCGCTGCTGGAAACCTGGTTCAGCGGCACCGAAGGCGGCAACGCCATCGCGGACGTGCTGTTTGGCGATTACAACCCATCAGGCAAGCTGCCGGTTTCCTTCCCACGTTCAGTGGGTCAGATTCCAATCTATTACAACCACTTGCCTACCGGTCGCCCGTACAATCCGGCTAAGCCTAATAAATACACGTCGCACTATTACGATGCGCTTAACGGCCCGCTTTATCCATTCGGTTACGGCCTGAGCTACACCACCTTTACCGTTTCGCCGGTGACGCTGTCATCAAAAACCCTGGCGCGTAACGGTAAGCTGGATGCCAGCGTTACCGTGACCAACAGCGGTAAACGCGATGGTGCCACGGTGGTGCAGCTCTATCTGAACGATCCGGTTGCCAGCATGAGTCGTCCGGTGCAGGAGCTGAAGTCGTTTAAACGCATTATGCTGAAAGCGGGCGAATCGCAGACGGTGAGCTTCCCGATTGACGGCAACGCGCTGAAATTCTGGAATGCAAAAATGCAGTACGTCATGGAACCAGGCAAAATCAACGTGATGATTGGCCTCGATTCTGTGCATACGCAGGATACCTCGTTCGACGCCCTTTAATACCCCCGCGCGGCAGAGCCAGCCTCTGCCGCGCCAGAGAAAATCGTGTCACGCCTATGCAATCACTCCGTAACCGTATTCAACAACAGGTCTTTCGTCTGAATGGCCTCTCTCTCAACGAGTTTGACCTGTCGCAGCCGCCTGGCGATCCGGGACTGTTTGGCCCGGACAGCGTGATTTGGCGCGTTCACGGCGACTTTACCTCCATGCTCTGCGGCGGCATCAGCGCGCTGCTGATGCAGATGCTGCATCCCTCAGCGTTGGCGGGCGTTTGGGATCACTCCAGTTTTCGCGAAGATATGATGGGCCGCCTGCGACGCACCAGCCAGTTTATCGCCGTTACCACCTTCGGTAATCGTGCCGATGCCAACACGCTGATCGAGCGGGTTAAACGCATTCACCTGCAGGTTTCGGGCGTGGATGCTTACGGCACGCCGTATCAGGCCAGCGATCCGCAGTTGCTTACCTGGGTGCACGTCGCGGAAACCAGCCGCTTTCTGGCGGCGCATCTGCGCTACAAAAATCGGCTATTGAGCGGGGCAGAACAGGATCGTTACTACGCCGAAGCCGCGGTCGTGGCAGAAGCACTGGGCGCAGAGCAGGTGCCGAAAAGCCGTCAGGCGGTGGCGGACTATCTTGTCGCCATGCGTCCGCAACTGCGTTACGACGAGCGTACCGCGGAGGTGACGCGCCTGCTGATGAGCGCGCCTGCGCCGAGCTGGCAGGCAAAACCGGCGATGAAAACCATGATGCTGGCGGGTATCGGCCTGCTGCCGGAATGGGCTCAGGCGCAGTCCGGCTATCACTTTACGCCGCTAAAGCGCTGGCAAATTGATCGGCAGATTGACCTGCTGGCTGTTGGGTTGCGCTGGTCGATTAGCCAGGGCGCACACCATCGCGCCATGGCTCGCGTTGGCCGGTCACTTTGAGAGTTTTACCCTTGTTCGGCCGTGGCGGCGTGCGGCATCCTGCACTACTCTCGGGATAAGTATCCCTGCCCAGGACGTCGAGGCATTATGACCTATTCACACCGGATTGCTGAGGTTGCTAATCAGCAAAACACGCTGATTGCCACCGTCGAGCAGGATGAGCGCACCGCCTATTTTTATATCTGGCCCGCCGAAGCATTTCGCGGTCAGTATGCTGTACGCGGCTGCTGGCTGCGCAATCTGCTGCCCGCGCCGGCGCAGGAAGACAATGATGCGCTGGAGCAGGGTGTGCCACCGCTGTTAAGCGCGGCTTTCTGCCGTACGCTGGAAGCGGAGCCGCCGCTGGATAGCGCTGGACTGCAGGTGCTGTGGGAACCCACCGACGATGGCGCCGCGCTCTGGTATCAGGGACAGCTGTTGGCGGTGATTCCCGGCTGGAGCCTGTATCAGAACAAGCAGGTCAGCTTTTCGGCCAGTTGTATCAAAGAGAATCGCCTGACGGCGCCGCTCGGCTCCGCTTCCACCAATGAACACTATGCGCAGGCGGAGAAATTTCGCCACTTCTGGCGTGACTGGCACGATGGCCATCTCTGGCCGCTGGTGGAGCATGAGTTTCTCAGCTGCTATCAGCAGCAGTATGGTGAGTCGCTGAAGTATTACAGCATCGATCAGTCGGGCTGGCCGCCGATGGCAATTTCTCAGCATTACCATGACGGCATCTGGTATTTCCTGACCCTCGGCATGAGCACGCGCGCTATGCCGTGGGTTGATCATCTCTACGCCGATCTCGCGCCACAGCACCGGCGAATCGAGCTGGGCATGGCGATCGATGCACAGGTGATGAGCGAAGAGAATGCGGTGCAGATGGCGAGTGCGCTGGCCAGTTTTGCCCATTTTCCCTGGGCGCAGCTCAACTGGCTGGGGGAAGGGCATCTGCTCTCTTCCGATGTGGCACCGGTCGGCTTTGACGCCTTTCTAATCAGCGGCGAGTTGGCCAGTAGCAGCGGCCAGTTTTTGCTACCCAAACGCGACGGTGAGCGGCCGCGATTGCTGTGGACCACGCCGGTGACGCCAGCGGAGCGGGAATTTGCCGCTGCCAGCAGCAGCGGCGGCACCGAACTGGTGGCGCTGCTGCGCGAGCAGGCATGCGATCATATCTTTCGTCCGCGTCAGCAGGTGGTGGCAGAGCCAGTGTAACGGTGGCGATAGTCACGTTACGAAATTTTTTACATCATTTTCACATTTTGCTCTCAAGATCTCTTCTTCCGCGCCGTTAATTCGGATCAGGCAATCACGCCTGTTCCGAGTTAAGTGGTGCTCCCATGCTAAAAACAACCCAGGCCCGCTTTACCGCTGCACTTATCGGCTTTTTTGCATTGCTGATGATCGTCACCGTGGTGGTAATTAATCTTTTTGTCGCACCGCAGCTCACGGCGAATGAAAGCCGTCTGGTGCGCTATGAAGTTGACTCGCTGGCGGCACGCATCGTCGAACAGATGAACCGTGTGCAGGCGCAGCAACGTACGATCACCGAAACGGTCAGCGCCCTCGACAGCGCCAGTATTGACACGTTACTGCCGACGCTGGTTAACCAGTATCAGGACAGCAACGTGTTTGGCGGCGGCATCTGGCCACTGCCCAATGTGCGCGATCCGGCACGGGCTAAATTCAGTACCTTCTTTGCTCGCGACGCCAACAACGAACTGAAAGTTAACACTTACTGGAACAGCGACGCGGCCGACAATTACTACGATCAGGCGTGGCATAAAGCTGGTCAGGCAGCGCCGAAAGGGCAGTGTGCCTGGGCCAATGCCTATCAGGATGCTGCCAGCCCGCAGCCGCGCACCAACTGTGCGATGGCGATCTGGCGCGACGGCAAAGTGTGGGGCGTTTCCACCATCGACGTGACGCTGGGCTTCTTTAACCATCTGGCCAAAGAGATGAGCGAGGCAATCAAAGGCAACGTCCTGATCGTTGAAGCGGACGGCAAAATTGTCGGTAACGCTGCGCTGGTAGATGGCACGCCTAAGCTGGAATACCTCAGCGATCTGAAAAACGGCATGGCCGCACCGCTGAAAGCATTGCTGAGCACGGCCAGCGACAAGCCGATGGAAAGCAGCTATCAGGGCGACGATGGCGATCACACGCTGTTTGTGCAGCAGATCAGCGGCAGCCCGTGGTATCTGGCCAGCGACGTACCAACCAGCCTGTTAATGGCGCAAACCAACGGCATGCTGATGCGTCTGGGCCTGGTGCAGATCCCGCTTGCGTTAGTGCTGTTGCTGGTGCTGCTGGGCTTTATCCGTACCACCATGGGCCAGCTGCGCGGACTGAACGACAACATTGTTGCGCTCTCCACCGGCGGTGCTGATTTAACCCAGCGCCTGCCTGCCAGCAAGAGTCCGGAGTTCAACGCGGTGGCGCAGAGCTTCAACCAGTTTATTGAATATTTGCAGGGGCTGATGCGCCAGGTTGGCAGCAGCGCGCTGGCGATTACGGCCGCATCACGCGAAATCGCCAGCGGCAACTCCGATCTCTCCTCACGCACGGAAGATCAGGCCAGCTCGATCGTCGAAACCGCCGCCAGCATGGAAGAGTTAACCGGCACCGTGCGCCAGAATGCCGATAACGCTACGCATGCTAACCAGCTGGCAGGTGACGCCTCTAAAGTGGCTGAACGCGGCACGCGCGTGGTGCGCGAAGTGGTTGCCACCATGGGCGCTATCAATACCTCATCGCGTAAGGTGGTTGATATCATCAGCGTGATCGACAGCATCGCTTTCCAGACCAATATTTTGGCGCTGAACGCCGCGGTGGAAGCCGCACGCGCCGGTGAACAGGGTCGTGGCTTTGCGGTAGTCGCCTCCGAAGTGCGTAACCTTGCTCAGCGTTCGGCCAACTCAGCACGTGAAATCAAGAAGCTGATTGAAGAGTCGGTGGCCAATATTGACGCCGGTAGCGGACTGGTGGAACAGGCCGGTCAGACCATGGATGAGCTGATGCAGGGCGTCAGCAGCGTTACGACGTTGATGAGCGAGATCATGTCCGCCAGCCGTGAACAGAGCATGGGCATCGATCAGGTTAACGTGGCGATTACCCAACTCGACAGCACCACCCAGCAGAACGCCGCGCTGGTGGAGCAGGTCTCTTCCGCCGCCCAGGCGATGGAAGAGCAGAGCGTCCAGCTGGAGCTGGTGGTGAATAGTTTCAAACTGTAAGAGGGGGGAGGGGGCCGTTGCGCTACGGTGGGGGCGTTTTGCCTGGCAGGCGGCTTTAAGGTCAACGTCTTGAGGTCAACGTCTTGAGGTCAACGTCTTTAAGGTCAACGTCTTAAGGTCAAAGGCGATTTCGTTCTGCCTGAAGGCAGCCCGAGCAGGGCCAGGTCAAAGGCGATTTCGTTCTGCCTAAAGGCAGCCCGAGCAGGGCCGGCAGTCGCCCCGGCCCTGCACCCGCGCTATCCGGCAAACACAACCGCCCGCCACAGGCGGGTACCTTCGTCAGTTCACATTTCTTTACGGACCGCTCGCGATTCGCTCCTGCTCAGCGCTCCCTTGCCCCGCCATCCATGGCGGGACATCCTAAAATGTTCACCTCCTCAGCAGTTGTGATGCCTCCTCAACGTCAACCCCCAAGTCAAAACCTTAAAAATAAAATCTAAAATCTAAAATCTAAAATCTAAAATCTGAAGTTCAAAGTTCAAAGTTCAAAGTTCAAAGCCCAAAGCCCAAAGCCCAAGGTTCAAAGTCCAAAGTCCAAAGCCCAAAGCCCAGTGCCCAAACCTCAACACCAAAAGTTAAAAAGTTAAAAAGTTAAAAAACTGAAGTATCTTCGTTTTTATCTTCATCATCGTCTTTGTTTTTTATTTAATTTTTTCTTTTGTTTTTGACTTGGGTTTTGACCTTTAAGAGGCATCACAAACGCCGAGGCGAAAGCGTTTTCCAGGGCGAGCCGCAGGGATGTGGCGAGAGGGCGCGTTGAGCTGGGAGCGAATCGCGTCCGGTCCGTCAGGAAAAGGGTTTTGCTGAGGGCACCCGCGCAGCGGGCGGTTGTGTTTGCCGGATAGCCGGGGTGCAGGGGCGGGGCGCATGCCGCCCCTGCTCGGTCTGCCTTCAGGCAGAACGAAATGGCTGTTGACCTTAAAGACATTGACCTTAAAGACATTGACCTTAAGACATTGACCCTAAAAGCCAGCCTGCAAGGCAGAACAAAGTCACCTTTGACCTTAAAAGCCGCCCGCGATCGGGCATCACGAAATCTGCCCCTCTGTCTGGAAGACCAAAAAATCGGCTACGCTTAATCTCATCCGAAAAAAACCATTTTACTGAAGGATATCAACCATGACCCTGACTCCTTTTCGCCGGACGGTGCTGGCGCTGGCCGCTTGTATGGCGTTGAGTGCCACCGCGCAGGCAGCCGATGCGGTGCGCGTCGGTTCGAAAATCGATACCGAAGGCTCGCTGCTGGGTAACATCATTTTGCAGGTGTTGGAAAAGCATGGCGTCGAGACGGTGAATAAAATTCAGTTAGGCAATACGCAGGTGGTGCGGGCGGCCATTACCGCAGGCGAACTGGATATCTATCCTGAATACACCGGCAACGGCGCATTTTTCTTTAGTGATGAGAAGGATGCGGCGTGGCGCAATGCCGAGGCGGGCTATCAAAAGGTCAAACAGCTCGACGCGCAGAAAAATCATCTGGTCTGGCTGACGCCTGCGCCCGCTAACAACACCTGGACCATTGCCGTGCGCGGCGATGTGGCCCAGCAGAACAAGCTAAGTTCGCTGGACGATCTCAGCGCCTGGCTGAAAAAAGGCGGCAAATTCAAGCTGGCGGCATCGGCCGAGTTTATTGAACGATCTGATGCGCTGCCAGCGTTTGAAAAAGCCTACGGCTTCAAGCTGGAACAGAGTCAGCTACTTTCGCTGGCCGGTGGCGACACCGCGGTAACGCTGAAGGCGGCCGCGCAGCAAACCTCCCGTGTAAACGGCGCCATGGCTTACGGCACCGATGGCCCGGTGGCTGCGCTGGGATTACAGACGCTCAGCGATCCCAAAGGCGTGCAGCCGATCTATGCGCCAACCCCAGTGATCCGCGAGGCAACCTTAAAGCAGCACCCGCAGATTGCCGAGTGGCTGAAGCCGGTTTTTGCCTCGCTGGATGAAAAAACCTTACAGTCGCTGAATGCGAAAATTGCGGTGGAAGGCCAGGATGCCAAACAGGTCGCCGCTGACTATCTGCAGCAGAAAAAACTGCTCTGATCGCTATCGCAGACGGGCGGCGTTGCTGCCCGTAACAGGGAAACCATGCCTTTGCGCTTTGCTCCTCAAAATCGTGTTCTGCTGCTGCTGGTCGTGCTGTTAGCGGGTGCGATGCTGCTGCCTGTTCTCAACTATGCGCCAAACCGACTGGTGTCTGGCCAGCCACTGTGGCTGGCAGGGCACCTTTCTTTCGTCGATCTGCTGTGGCTGCCGATTGTTCCACTGTTGCTGCTGCTGGCATGGTTGCCGCGTCAAAAAGCCACGCTGCTGCTGACGCTGCTGCTCGGGGAAGCGCTGCTGTTTGCGTTGCTCTACTGGAGCGGCCGTGAAGCCACCCAGCTGGCGACGCAGGGCAGTGCACTGGCGCGAACCAGCTTTGCCAGCGGGCTGTGGCTGAGCCTGGCGCTAAGCATATTGTTGGCCGCCGACGCTATCAGCCACCTCACTCGTCAGCCGCTGTGGCGACTGCTGCTCAATGCACAACTCTGGCTGCCGGTGATCGCCCTGATCGCCAGCGGACAGCTCAGTGAGCTGGCGCTGATGAAAGAGTATGTAAATCGTCATGATGTGTTTGATCAGGCGCTGGCCCGTCATTTACTTCTGCTGATCGCCACACTGCTACCCGCTTTGCTGATTGGCATGCCCATCGGTGTGATGCTGTTCCGCCGCGCGCCGCTGCAGGGGCCCGCCTTCTCGCTGCTGAACATTATTCAGACGGTGCCGTCGGTTGCGCTGTTCGGCCTGCTGATCGCACCGCTGGCAGCACTGGCAAAAGCCGTGCCCTGGCTCGGCATCAGCGGCATTGGCCTGGCACCCGCGCTGATCGCATTGGTGCTTTACGCGCTGTTGCCGCTGGTGCGCAGCGTCGTCACTGGCTTGCAGCAGGTGCCCGCCAGCGTGCGGGAAACCGCGCGCGGCATGGGCATGTCGACCCGGCAGATTTTCTGGCAGGTCGAGCTGCCGCTGGCGTTGCCGGTGCTGCTCACCGGCCTGCGTGTGGTTGCCGTGCAAACCATTGGCATGGCGGTGATCGCCGCGCTGATCGGTGCCGGTGGCTTTGGCGCGATCATCTTTCAGGGTTTGCTGAGCAGCGCGCTGGAGCTGGTGCTGCTCGGCGTCATGCCGGTGATTGCGCTGGCGGTGATCGCCGATGCGCTGTTCAAATTCCTTATTTCGTTACTGGAGGTCAGAAACGGATGATCGCATTTAATCAGGTCAGCAAATCGTTCGCCGGTAAAGCCGCGGTATCCGATCTCACTTTCACCCTGAATAAAGGGGAGTTTACGGTGCTGATTGGCACCTCAGGCTCCGGGAAATCCACCACGCTGAAGATGATCAACCGGCTGATTGAGCACGATGCCGGCACCATTACCTTTGCTGGTGAAGAGATCAGGCAGATTGACGCACAGCAGCTGCGGCGGCGCATGGGCTATGCCATTCAGTCTATTGGCCTGTTTCCACACTGGACGGTGGCGCGCAATATCGCCACCGTGCCCGCGCTGCTGAACTGGCCACGGCAGCAGATTCGCGCACGCGTGGAGGAGCTGCTGGCCCTGCTCAATCTGGATGCCAGCTTTGCCAGCCGCTATCCCCATCAGCTCTCGGGTGGCCAACAGCAGCGGGTCGGCGTGGCGCGAGCACTGGCCGCCGATCCGGAACTGCTGTTAATGGACGAGCCGTTTGGCGCGCTCGACCCGGTTACCCGCGCGGCGTTGCAGCAGGAAATCATGCGCATTCATCAGCTTTCAGGCCGCACCATCGTGCTGGTCACCCACGATATTGATGAAGCGCTGCTGCTGGCGGACAAAATTGTGCTGATGGACGGAGGACGCATCGTGCAGCAGGGCAAGCCGGTGACATTGTTAACGCAGCCCGCCAGTGAGTTTGTGCGCGATTTTTTTGGCCGCAGCGAGCTTGGCGTAAGATTGCTGTCGCTGGGCCATGCGGGCGCGGCGGCGCGGCGCGGTGAGTTTCTGCCCGGCGAGGCGATCGGTGAAAGTATGAACCTGCGCGAGGCGTTATCGCAGTTTATTGCCAGACGAGTGGATAAACTGCCGGTGGTGGATAAGCAGCAGAAGCCGTTGGGCGTGCTGCACTTCAGCGATCTGCTGCGCCAGCGGGAGCTGAACTGATGCGCCTGCTCCGCGATCCGTTACTCTGGCTGATTGCGCTGTTCGTGGCGCTGTTGCTGCTGATGCCTCTGAGTGGGCCACTGTTTGCACGACTTTTTCCCGAGCTGGAACGGCCGCTCTATCAGCAGGAAAGTTTTGTGCAGCTGGCACTATCCCATATGGTACTGGTGGCGATATCCAGCCTGTGCGCGGTGGCGATTGGCGTTGGCATTGGCGTGTTGGTCACGCGTAAGCGGGGCGCGGAATTTCGTTCGCTGGTAGAAACGGTGGTCGCGGCAGGACAGACTTTTCCGCCGGTGGCGGTGCTGGCGGTTGCCGTGCCGGTGATGGGATTTGGCGCGCAGCCTGCGATTGTCGCGCTGCTGCTCTATGGATTATTGCCGATTCTGCAAAGCACGCTGGCGGGCATCGATGGCGTACCCGCCGCCAGCCGCGAGATTGCGCGCGGCGTCGGCATGAGCCCGTGGCAGATTCTTATTCAGGTTGAGCTGCCGCTGGCAGCGCCGGTGATTCTGGCGGGGATCCGTACGTCGGTGATTGTGAATATTGGCACCGCGGCTATCGCCTCAACGGTAGGTGCCAGCACGCTGGGTACGCCGGTGATTATCGGCCTGAGCGGTTTTAATACGGCGTATGTGATTCAGGGCGCGCTGCTGGTGGCATTGCTGGCGATCGTCACCGACCGGCTGTTTGAACGCCTGCAGCGTGCCGTTAGCGTGAATGCAGAATAAGGGTGTAGCCGACCAGCATTAAGCCGCCGGTGCCGCCGAGCGCCATCAGCGCGAAAAGACAAATCACGGCAATTTTTTGCACATTCATGAGTAAACCTGCTTGTTGCGGAAGAGGGCAAATGATAGCGCGTTAGGCGCGTCGCGCCCAAATAAAAAACCGTGCATTTTTATTGCGAAGTATCAGAAGAAGAAAAGCCCGCCGCTGGCGTGCAGGCTTAGTTGCCGTGAGGAGTGATGGAAAAACCGAGTTGTTGCCACTGCTCAAGCTGTTCGAGCTGACGCCGCGTCATCTTCTTTTCGGTCCAGACAAACAGTTGTTGGCCAGGAAAAAGTTCCGGACGCAGTATGTCGAGCGGTTCTGCCAGCACGTCAATCCGCCAGCCGCTCTGCGACAGCCGCCAGGCTTCTAACCAGATGCGCGTACGATCTTCTGCGCCCCATCCAATCAACAACGCGTCTTTGCCCGCTTTCTTGCGCACGCCAGTCAGGCAGAACGCAACATAATCGATCAGCACGCCATCGAGCAGACTGCACATGGTGCGTGCAGTGTTTTGATCAAGACCAAGCCGCTGACGCACCGGCATATAAACGTGGTCGATCAGCGCATCAATCGGATTTTCGCGACCAATAGCCGCTACTTTGGCGCGCAGTTTTGAGGGTCTGGCATGGCGCAGCACGCTCATCAACTCCTCTTGCAGCGTGGTCCAGCCGTCGTGTACCCGCACATTTTCGCCATCCAGCAGCGCCCGTACTTTGCCTACCGGCACGCCGCTTTCCATCCAGCGCTTAATCTCTTCGATACGCTGCACATCTTCATCATCAAACTGACGATGGCCGCCCTCTGTGCGTTGGGGCTTTAACAGGCCATAACGGCGCTGCCACGCGCGCAACGTTACCGGGTTGATCCCGCAACGTTCAGCCACATCACCGATGCTATAGATAGCCATAATTCCTCGTCATCTCTTGCTATCCAGTAACCTTAGCGGAGCCAGGCAAGTTGTACAATCCTTTTTTAACTGTACAACTTGACCCCATGCGTATTAAAGGGTAGATCTCATAAATGAGAAAATATTCCAAAAGTGAGAATTAACGGTGGATTTACTGGATCGCCCGCTGGCTGCGCGCCTGACGGAACTGCGCATTGCACAAGGCTGGTCGCTGGAAAATCTGGCGTCCATCACCGGTATCAGCCGCGCCACGCTGTCGCGAATTGAGCGCGCTGAAACCAGCCCAACCGCGGCGCTGCTGAACCGACTCTGTGTCGCCTATGGCATGACGATGTCACGTCTGCTAAGCGAGGTGGAATCGCGGGCGCCGCTCTGGCTGCCGCGTGAGCAGCAGCCGCTGTGGCAGGATGCCGAGAGCGGATTTATTCGTCGCACTGTCTCACCGCCTGCCAGCGATTTTCAGGCGGAACTGATTGAGGGTGAGCTGCGCGCCGGAGCGCTGATTGACTATCACGCGCCGCCGGTGACCGGCATGGAGCAGCATATCTGGCTGCTTTCCGGGGAACTGGTCATTCGCATGTCAGAACAGCAATGGCATCTACACGCCGGGGATTGCCTGCGTTTTCATTTGAGCGGTTCGTCTTCTTTTCACGCGCCATCCGCACAGGACGCGCACTACCTTCTGGTGATATGCAAATCATGATCGAGTATGCCGAAATTCATGCCGATGAGGCGAAACAGCAGTTTGGAGATATCTGTCGGCTCACCATCGCTTGCGTGGCGGACGGTGCCAGCATTGGTTTTATTGACGCCAGTGATGGCGACGCCATCGTCCGTTTCTGGCTCGGCGCGCTGGAAAGCCTTGAGCGTGGCGAACGGCGCATCTGGCTGGCGTGCCATGAAGGCAAGGTAGTGGGCACCGTCACGCTGGCCCAGAGCATGATGCCCAATGGCCGCCACCGTGCTGAAGTCGCCAAGCTGATGGTGCACCCACAGGCGCGGCGGCAAGGCATTGCGCGTGAACTGATGCAGCGGGCGGAACAGGCGGCGTGGGAAAAATCGCTGTCGCTGCTGGTGCTGGACACGCGCAGCGGCGATCCGGCCACCGCACTCTATCTTTCACTTGGCTGGCAAATTGCTGGCGAGATCCCAGACTATGCGCAATCGACGATGGGCGCCTTTGACGCGACCACGCTGATGTACAAAACCGCCGCGCCGGGGATTTCCTGAAGCACGCTCGATAAAGCGGATATTGCGGCTGACTCATTCTGCATACTGTGTAAAAATACAGGCCACATTTTTTTAGTTAGTGGTGATTATGGCGTTAACTCCGGCGCTCAAAGCAGAAATCGGCCAGTGGTATAAAGCGCTCCAGCAGCAGGTTCCCGATTTCATACCCCGTGCGCCGCAGCGCCAGATGATTGCCGAAGTGGCAAAAACGCTGGCGGGCGACGGCGGGCGCCATCTGGCGATTGAAGCGCCAACCGGCGTCGGCAAAACGCTCTCCTATCTTATTCCGGGCATCGCCGTCAGTCGCGCCGAAGAGAAGCTGCTGGTGATCAGCACCGCCAACGTGGCGCTGCAGGATCAGATCTTCAGCAAAGATCTGCCATTGCTGAAGAAAATCATCCCTGATTTGAAGTTTACCGCCGCCTTTGGCCGGGGCCGCTACGTCTGCCCGCGTAACCTCTCCGCACTCGCCACCGACAGTGAGCAGCAGGGCGATCTGCTGCTGTTCCTCGACGACAACATGACCGCCAGTAAAGATGAGCGGGCGCTCTGTACCAAACTGGAAAAATCGCTGAACCGCCATCAGTGGGATGGCCTGCGCGATCACGCGGACGATGCTATCGATAACGGTCTCTGGCAGCGCCTGAGCACCGATAAAACCAACTGCCTTGGGCATCACTGCCAGTGGTACCGCGAATGTCCCTATTTCGTGGCGCGGCGTGAGATCGAACAGGCAGATGTGGTGGTGGCTAACCATGCGCTGGTGATGGCCGCGCTGGAGACGGAATCGGTGCTGCCGCCGGCCAAAAATCTGTTGCTGGTGCTCGACGAAGGTCATCATCTGCCGGAAGTGGCGCGCGATGCGCTGGAGATGAGCGCCGAAATTACCCCCGGCTGGACCAGCCTGCAGCTCGATCTGTTTGTGCGGCTGGTGGAGCAGGTAATGGCGCAGTTTCGCCCAAAATCCCCGCCGCCACTTAGCAACGTTGAGCGCCTGAAAGGCCACTGCGAAAGCGTGCGCGAGCTGCTCAACGAGCTGTCACAGCACCTGCTGCCGCTGCTGCCCGCGGGCCAGCAGGAAGGGGAATATCGCTTTGAAATGGGCGAGCTGCCCGAAGAGCTGCTGTCGCTCTGCGCCCGGCTGTTCAAGCTGATGGATGCGCTGCGCGGGCTGGCGGAAGGCCTGCTCAACGATCTCAGCGATAAAACCGGTCAGTTTGACGTGGTGCGCCTGCACCGCACCATGATTCAGATGAACCGCACGCTGGGCTGGTTTGAGTCGGTGAGCAAGCTATGGCGACTGGCGGCAATGGAAAAAGCCTCTAACGCGCCGGTATCAAAATGGCTGACGCGTGAACTGCGCGAAGGCAATCCGCATTTGATCATGCACTGCGCGGGCATTCGCGTCAGCGATCAGCTGGAAAAGCTGCTGTGGCGCAAAGTGCCACACGTGGTAGTGACCTCCGCCACGCTGCGATCGCTGAACAGCTTTACCCGCCTGCAGGAGATGTCTGGCCTCAGTGAGAAAGCGGACGACCGCTTTGTCGCGCTCGACTCGCCGTTTAACCACTGTGAACAGGGCAAGCTGATTATCCCACAGATGCAGCATGAACCGACGCTGGCTAACGAAGCGAACCACATCGCCGAGATGGCACGCTTTTTCCATAGCCAGATCGCCGATAATCAGCACAAAGGCGTGCTGGTGCTGTTCGCCAGCAACCGCGCTATGCAGCAATTTCTGACCCACGTCAGTTCGCTGCGGCTGATCATTCTGGCGCAGGGCGATCAACCGCGATCGCGGCTGGTTGAGCTGCACCGTAAGCGGGTGCGCGAAGGCAAAACCAGCATTCTGGTTGGGCTGCAATCGTTCGCCGAAGGGCTGGATCTCAAGGGTGAACTGCTGACGCAGGTGCATATTCATAAAATCGCTTTTCCGCCGGTGGACAGTCCGGTAATTTTGACCGAAGGTGAGTGGCTGAAAAGCTTGCGCCGTTATCCGTTTGAAGTGCAGAGTTTGCCGAGCGCCTCTTTTACCCTGATTCAACAGGTTGGCAGGCTGATCCGCAGCCATGACTGTACCGGCGAAGTCGTGATCTACGATCGTCGCTTGCTGGCGAAAGCTTACGGTTCACGGCTATTGGCCGCACTGCCGGTCTTCCCCATTGAGCAGCCGGAAGTGGCCGCCGCGGCCGCCGTCACCGCCACTAAAAAGAAGCCGGTTAAACGTAAACGGGCAAAAAGTTAACGTCATGCTGGCGGCGATGCCGCCTTTCAGGCAGGAGCAGAGATGATGGAATATAACAAAATCATTAAAGAGATCGGGCGCGGTAAAAACCATGCGCGCGATATGGATCAGGAGACCGCGCTGGCGCTTTATCGCGCGATGCTCGATGACGAGGTGCCTGCGCTGGAGCTGGGCACTATCCTGATCGCGCTGCGTATTAAAGGCGAAGGCGAAGAGGAGATGCGCGGATTTTATCAGGCGATGCAGGAGCGCGTGCTACGTCTGACGCCGCCAGCCGGTCAGCCGATGCCGATTGTCATTCCCAGCTATAACGGGGCGCGCCGTCAGGGCAATCTTACGCCGCTGTTGGCGATGCTGCTCTCCCGGCTGGGCTTTCCGGTGGTGGTGCATGGCGTCAGCGACGATATCACGCGCGTCACCAGCGAGGCGGTGTTCGCTGAGCTGGGCGTTAAGCCGGTAACTGATGCGGCCAGCGCGCAGGCAACGCTGGATCGCGGCGAGCTGCTGTTTATGACGGTAGAAACCTTTGCCCCGGCAATGGCAAAACAGCTGGCGCTGCGCTGGCGCATGGGCGTGCGTAACAGCGCGCACACGCTGGCCAAGCTGGCGACGCCGTTTGATGATATGGCGGCGCTGCGGATTGCCAGCGTGTCGCATCCGGAATATGTGCCGCGCGTGGCGAAGTTTTTCAGTGAGATTGGCGGTCTGGGATTATTGCTGAACGGCACCGAAGGCGAGGTCTATGCCAGCCCGCTGCGCTGTCCGGCGATTAACCTGATCCGCGGCAGCGGCGCAGAAGCTGAACAGTTAATTACCCGTCAGGCAGAGTGCGCGGAAGTGCTGCCGGAAAGTAAAGCGGCGGCGGTGACCGCAGCATGGATTGACGATGTGCTGGCGCAACGTCGTCCGTTACCGCAATCGCTGCGCCTGCAAATTGCCTGCTGCTACGTTGCCACCGGCCGCAGCAATACGCTGGATGGCGCGCTGGAGCAGTTGACGGTAGCCGGTTTTTAAGCCTGACCGCGCTCAGCGCGCAACCTGGCAAGATTAAAACAGCGAGCGGTTAAGCTTCTCCGCCAGCATTTCCAGCGCCGCCACGCCCGCCAGCGAATTGCCCGAGGCATCCAGCGCGGGCGACCAGACCGCAATGCTCATTTCACCCGGTACGATCGCGACAATGCCGCCGCCGACGCCCGATTTCGCCGGCAGGCCGACGCGCCAGGCAAATTCGCCGGCGCCGTCATACATGCCGCTGGTCATCATTAGCGCGTTGATATGTTTGGTTTGCCGCGGCGTGATAATCGCCAGCTCGCCGCTGAGATCGCGCCCCTGATTTGCCAGAAAGGCGAAGCAGCGTGCCAGCTCAGTGCAGCTCATCGACAGCGAACAGTAGTGAAAGTAGGTTTGCAGTACGGTAGCGACATCGTTATCAAAGTTACCAAACGCCTTCATCAGCCAGGCAATCGCCGCGTTACGCGCTGAATGCTCAAACTCCGAGCGTGCCACCTGGCGGTCATACTGAATATCCGGCTGTTGCGCCAGTGAACGCACCACTTCCAGCATGCGCTGACGCGGGGCGGTAAGTCGAGTTTCCAGCATGTCACAGATCACCAGCGCGCCCGCATTAATAAACGGATTGCGCGGCTTGCCTTTTTCCAGCTCCAGCTGAACCAGCGAATTAAACGGCTGGCCCGAGGGATCTTTGCCCACCCGCTGCCAGATTTCACTCTCCTGATAGCGCGTCTGTGCCAGCGCCAGCGACAGCACTTTGGAGATCGACTGAATAGAGAAACGTTCATCCGCATCGCCTGCCTGCCAGAGCTGACCGTCCAGCGTGCAAACCGCGATGCCAAGATAATCCGGCGCTACCGTCGACAGTGCCGGGATGTAATCGGCGACGCGCCCCTGCGCAATAAGTGGACGCACATCATCAAGAATTTGCTGCAGTAACTGATTGCTGAGGCTGGCCACAACCGTTTTCCAAAGTGACAAATGAATGCGCAGGATGATGGCGAGGAATAGCAGAGGGGTCAACGAACTTATGGCTAAAGCTTGAGGACGGTCGGTTGACCGTCCGGTTTTTAATCAGCGGCTGACCGGCAATAGCTGCTCAACCAGCTGCTGCCAAAAGGCGATGCCGTCGCCGATAAGCTGGTCGTTGAAATCATAGAAAGCGTTGTGCAGCGGACGCGACGGCGTGGCGCCATCGGCACCGAGCCAGAAATAGGCGCCTGGACAGTGCTGCAGCATGCAGGCGAAATCTTCTGACGCCATCGACGGATTGACCTGCCAGTGGACGCGATCGGCACCCAGCGTGCTCAGCGCCACATCGCGCACTTGCTCAGCCTGCACCGCATGATTGTGGGTAACCGGATAGCCCGGTAGCCATTCGATCTCGCCGGTCACGCCAAACGGCTGCGGCAGATTGTTGACAAAATCTTCAATCAGCCCACGCACCTTTTGACGCACATCCGCCTGTAAACAGCGCACCGTGCCACGCAGCTGGACGCGCTCCGGAATGACGTTGATCGCTTCACCGCCGTTGATCTGGGTAATGCTGACCACCGCCGACGCCAGCGGCGACAGGCGACGCGCCGGGATAGTCTGCAACGCCAGCACCAGCTCGGCGGCGGCCACCACCGGATCGGCGCCGCTTTCTGGCATCGCCGCGTGGCAGCTGGTGCCGGTCAGCGTAATGGCAAAAGCATCCAGCGAGGCCATCATCGCACCGCTGTTCACTGCCAGATCGCCAGCGGGCAGGCCGGGCCAGTTGTGCATCGCATAGATGGCATCCATCGGGAAAAACGTAAACAGGCCTTCTTCGACCATGCGACGTGCACCACCGAGATTCTCTTCGGCGGGCTGAAAAATAAAGTGCACCGTGCCGCTAAACCGCCGGGTTTGGGCCAGCAGCGTAGCGGCGGCCAGTAAAATAGCGGTATGGCCGTCGTGACCGCAGGCGTGCATGACGCCCGGTTGCTGCGACTGCCAGGCTGAGGTGCCGAGTTCGGTGATGGGCAGGGCGTCCATATCAGCACGCAATCCGATCACCGGGCCGGGGCCGTTTTCCAGCGTACCGATCACGCCGGTACCGCCCAGGCCACGATGAACCTGTAATCCCAAAGCAGTCAGCTGCTGCGCCACCAGATCGGCGGTGCGCTGCTCGTTGTAGCCCAGTTCAGGCCAGGCGTGAAGCTGATGACGCCAGGCGGTGGCTTCCTTGATCAGGGTGTCAGGAACAGACATGGAAATCCTCATAAAGTGACTGCGATAACCGCAACAGGCTGGCTTAACTGTAGAGGGTTTTGCTGCTGGTCGTCCACGACAAAAGCGGGAGCCGGGACGCAAAAAAGCCGAAAGCACGCTTTCGGCTGATTCGAGACACAGCATGAAGGTAAGGCGCGAGGTTCCGCACCCGACAAACAGTATAGCGCTAACGGCATATAACGAAATTCAAAGCATTTCATTTTGTTATTCAGAATTACTGTGCAACCGGCTCAGGGTTTGCGGGCATCCGGGCGCACCAGATCGAAACGCTGATCTTCGCTGATACCGTAATAGGCGCTCGGCCCGCCGGCGCGCAGGATCGGCTGCGCCTTCGCCGTCTGATAAATGCCCTCTTCCAGCAAGGAGGTGGCGATGTGCACCGCGACCACTTCGCCAAGGATAAGCCAGGTCGGAACCTGCTCACCGTTCATATCCGTTAACTGAATGCATTGCGTCAGTCGACATTCAAAGTTAACCGGGCTTTCCGCAACCATGCTGACATCGATCTGCGAAGCGGGCAGCGGCGTCAGTCCTGCCAACGCAAACTCATCTTCATCGTGAGCAATCGACGCTGAACTCTCGTTCATCGCCTCGGCCAGCGGACGCGTCGCCAGATTCCAGACAAAAGCTTTGGTTTCGGTGATATTGCGCACGCTGTCTTTCCAGCCGGTGCTGGCAAAACCGATGATTGGCGGCTGATAATTGAAGCAGTTAAAAAAGCTGTAAGGTGCCAGGTTACGCGCGCCGCTGCTGCTGGTGGAGCTGATCCAGCCGATAGGACGCGGCCCGACGATGGCGTTCAGCGGATCGTGCGGCAGGCCGTGACCGGCGCGCGGCTGATAGGAATAGCGTTGATGTGACATAAGCACCTCTTTTCAAATAGTTATGTTTATAGTAGACCGATTCTCACAGGAAAATAGCCGCCAATTGTTTACGCATTTTTCCAATACGGGTATCTTACGCGCCTCCAGCCAAGGGAAGCCGATGAAAAACACAGCAGAAAAGAGCGGATTACACCCGCGCAACCGCCATCGCCAGCGCTACGATTTCAGCGCGCTGGTTGCCACCCATCCGCCATTGGGCGAGAAAATCGCCGTTAACACCTGGGGCGATACCTCGATCGATTTTGCCGATCCCGAGGCGGTGAAGGCGCTGAATCAGGCGTTGCTGCACCACTTTTATGGCGTCGCGCACTGGACCCTTCCCGACGGCTTTCTCTGTCCGCCGGTGCCGGGACGTGCCGATTACCTGCACCATCTTGCCGATCTGCTGGCGGAAGATCACGGCAACAGTGTGCCGACGCACTGCAACGTGCTGGATATCGGCTGCGGCGCCAACTGCATCTATCCGCTGATTGGCCAGGCGGAATATGGCTGGCGCTTCACCGGCACCGAAGTCAGCGAGCCCGCATTACGTGCGGCTAACGCCATCGTGGCGGCTAATCCTGGTTTGCAGCGCAGCATCCGTCTGCGTCGGCAGAAGCTGGATAACGCCATCCTGAACGGCGTGATCCACAAGAATGAGTTTTATCACGCCACGATCTGCAATCCACCGTTCCACGCGTCAGCCGAAGCGGCACAGGAAGGCAGTTCGCGTAAACAGCGCAATCTCGGCCAGAAAAGCAGCGCGCCGCTTAACTTTGGCGGGCAGCAGCATGAGCTGTGGTGCGAAGGTGGTGAGCAGGCGTTTATCGCGCAGATGATTACCGAGAGCGTCGATTTTGCCCGTCAGTGCATCTGGTTCACCTCGCTGGTTTCACGTAAAGAGCATTTGCCCGCGCTGCGCGACCAGCTGCGCGAGCTCGATGTCGCCGAGGTGCGCATTATCGACATGGCGCAGGGCCAGAAGCAGAGCCGCTTTATCGCCTGGAGCTTTATGGATAAGGGCACGCGCGCCAAACGCCTGACCAAACCCACGGCTTGATCGACCGCTGCCGCGTTTATGCCGGCGGAGGCAGCGCAGCAGCGGCACCGGCAACATCGGTGCCGGTCTGCATGACCTCAACGGTTTGATGCGGCGGCTTGATGCCCGCGGCGTCAAAATGCTTCTTCACCTGCTCATCGAGCGCAAAACGCACCGTCCACTGCTTGAGCGGCTGTGTGGTAAACGACACGCGCACGGTAAACGCCTGGTTGGTTAATCCCACCAGACCGGCAAAATTCGGCTCACCAATCACCATGCCGCGAATCTCCTCATTTTCCATCAGCGCCTTCACCGCAGCCTGCAAGGTGGCATTGACACGATCGCTCTCTTCGCTGCGATCGACATCATAGTTGGCGACAAACGAACCGATACCGCGCACAAAGTTGGCGAAGGTGGTGATCGATGACCACGGAATGATGTGATAGGCGCCGGTATCTTGCCGCACACCGACCGAGCGGATCGACATGCGTTCCACCGTGCCGGTAATGGCGCCGATGGTGACCAGATCGCCGGTGTTCATGCCGTTTTCAAACTGGATAAAAATGCCGGTAATAATATCCTTAACCAGCGTTTGCGAGCCGAAAGAGACCGCCAGACCCAGCGCCCCGGCACCCGCCAACAGTGGCGCAATATTCACGCCAATCTCCGACAGCAAAATCATAATGGTAATGGTGCTGATTACCACCGCCAGCGCGTTGCGAAACAGCGTTAACAGCGTGCGGGTGCGCGCGCTCGGCATTGGCCGACCGTGCGAATCCGACGCGAGACGGCTTTCAATCAGGCTGGCGAGCAGCGTCCAGCCCACCGCCGAGAAGAACAGAATCATCGCCACGCGAATGATCACGTCCACCAACTTTTCACCCCCGCCAACCGTTAACCATTCCCAGAGATTGAACAGATGCCAGGCGTTGAGCAGCAGCAACATGACCGCAAACACCGTCAGAATGCGCGCTGCTTTCAGCGAGACGTGAATCCAGCTATTGACCCGCTGCTGCAGCTGCGGGTAGTTACGGCGCAGATCGGGTGAAAGGATAATGGTCTTGGCGATCCAGCGGGTCAGCATGCCGGAAAGCAGGGCGCCGAAGCCAATAATCGCCAGACTCTGCACCGTTGCCGACATCATAAATTTCAGGCTGTTGCCGGGATTAAACATTGAGAAGAAGAACAGCGCGATAAAATAGGCGCCCGCCAGCCAGTGCCAGATCACCGCAAAGGCGCGAATGAAAATAGCGAAAAAGCTTAAGGTGCGGTCAGCCAGTTGCAGCAGCGCCAGCTGCACGTCACGTTTGTTGGTGATGATCAGCCACAGCGCCCAGACGGTGATGGATCCCATGATGACCACGTTAACCAGCGCGCCGGTCTGCACGTTCACCTGATTGGTGACGATAGGCACGATGACCAGCAGCCCGTAGCCAATCACGCCGCTCAGCCAGCTCAGACGGGTGTTCCAGTAAAAGGCGCTGGGATTGCGGATGTGGAAAAAACGCAGATCGGGATAATGCGGACAGAAAATCAGCCGCAGAATCGTCTTGAAGAATTCAATCAGGGCAAAGGCGTTGAGAAAAAGCCCTTGCTGATAAGCGATGGTGCGGTTGCCGCCGTTCAGGTTGTCGCTGAGGATCTGGCCGATAAACAACGCGGCGGCCAGCAGGGCAAGGTCGATAAAAAATGCGCCGAGAATAGTCACGGGCAGATGCAGCCAGTTGGTGCGCTGATGGTTATTGCGTCTTCCCCAGCGGCCCATACGGCGAAACAGCGGCGACACGCACCAGCGCATCAGCCAGTAAATGGCAAACAGCGCCGCCGCCAGCATCAGAAAATGGTTTAGCGCGTTGAAAAAGGTTTTCTTGTTAAAGCTCTTATGCGGCGCAGAGACGATATTGTTATGCAAACGAACAAACTGGCTGGCAAAGGCGCCGCCATACTGGCGCGTCAGTTCGGTCAACGATTGCAGCACGGTTTTCTCTTCCGGTTCCGGTGGCACAATCACCGGCGTGGTGCTGCTTTCTGACTTTTGACTGCCTGCGTCACGCAGCTGCTTTACCAACTGCTGGCGAGCGCTGTCATTTTCCAGAATCTCCGCCAGCGCGGCATAGCCCGCTTTTTTATCTTCTTCAGAGGGCGTCGATTCGCGGCTGGCCGATTTTTGCTGCTGCGCGCCCACTGCCGCTGCGGGCAGGGAGACCGCCTGCGCGGCGAAACCGCAGCCAAGCAAAATAACCAACAGCAACCACCGAACGGCAGACAGCGGTGGGAAACAAGACGGCATACCTTTCTCCTGGGCAGCGTCTGATAACGCCAGTGGAGAAGTATAGACGCAAGGGGGTTGCACCATTCTGAAAAATAAAGAAAAGGGCGGCGGCGCAAAGCCACCGCCCACAGAGCGAGGATCAGGAAACGTGTTGCAGGAAGTCGCGCAGGCGGTCGCTGGGCGGGTTATTGATCAGGCTGTCGGGATCGCCATCTTCAGCAATACGGCCTTTATCGATAAAGATCAGACGGCTCGCCACTTTTTGCGCAAAGCCAACTTCATGCGTCACAATCACCATGGTCATGCCTTCTTCAGCCAGATCCTGCATCACCTTGAGCACTTCGTGGCGCAGTTCAGGATCGAGCGCAGAAGTTGGCTCATCAAATAACATCATCTTCGGCTTCACCGCCAGCGCACGGGCAATGGCCACGCGCTGTTGCTGACCGCCGGAAAGCTCAGACGGAAAATGGTGCGCGCGTTCCGCAAGGCCGACCTTGCCGAGCAGAGTTTTTGCCAGCTGGTGCGCCTCTGCTTTCTTCGCGCCACGCACGCGAATCGGGCCAAAGGCGACGTTATCCAGCGCGCTCATCTGCGGAAAGAGATGAAACTGCTGAAACACCATGCCCGCTTCCTGACGAATCAGGCGTTCATCAACATGCGGATCGTTAACCTTCATGCCATCAACGATCAGATCGCCGCTGGTGATCTCTTCCAGCTTATTAATGCAGCGCAGCAGGGTTGATTTGCCAGAGCCGGACGGGCCGATAATTACCACCACTTCGCCCTGATTAATTTTCAGATCGATGTTGTGCAGCACCTGAGTCTGGCCAAAATGTTTTGAGACGTTTTTAAATTCAATCACAGGATTTTCATCCTCTTTTCAATACGACGCAGCACGAAGCTCAGCACCAGCGTAATAACCAGATAGATGATGGCAACCGCACTCCAGATTTCCAGCGCGCGAAAGTTACCCGCGATAATTTCCTGTCCCTGACGCGTCAGTTCGGCCACGCCAATCACGATAAACAGCGAGGTATCCTTGATGCTGACGATCCACTGGTTGCCCAACGGCGGCAGCATACGGCGCAGCGCCAGCGGCATAATGACATAGCGCAGCGTTTCACGACGGGAAAGGCCCAGCGCAAGGCCCGCTTCACGGAAACCGTTGTTAATCGACAGCACGGCACCGCGGGTAATTTCCGCAATGTAGGCGCCGGAGTTGATCATAATGGTGACCACCGCCGCCGAGAAGGGATCGATACGCAGATCGGGAATCGCCATCGGCAGGGCAAAGTAGATAAACATCACCTGCACCACAATCGGCGTGCCGCGAATCAGTTCGATAAAAACCAGCGCAATATTACGGCTCAGCCAGCCGCCGTAAGCGCGGGCAAAACCGGCGATCAGACCGATAATCACGCCGCCAATCAACCCCAGCACGGAAATTAGCAGGGTCATTTTGGCGCCTTCGATCAGCAGCGGTAACGCTGGCCAGACGACGCTCCAGTCAAACTCCATGGTGTTTACTCCAAAACCGTTTGAATTGTGAAAAAACGCGAGGGCACGATGCGGCCCTCGTCGTTAAAGATGCCAAACGGCAAACTTACTTAGGTTCAGTACCGAACCATTTTTTATAGATGGTGTTATAGGTGCCGTTGTCGCGCAGCGTTTTCAGCGCGCCGTTGATCTTGTTACGCAGATCGTCGCTGCCTTTTGGCAGGGCGATGCCATATTGCTGCGCCTCGATTGAATCACCGACGGCCTTAAAGCGGCCTTTGCCAGCGGTATGAATGAAGTAAAGGATGTTTGGCGTATCGTGCAGCACGGCGTCAGCACGGTTGGTGCCCAACTCCATGTACGCGCTGTCAATGTTCGGGAACTGACGCAGATCTTTGGATTTAATATTCTTTTTCGCATAATCAACCGAGCCGGTACCGCTTTTAACGGCGACAACTTTGTCGTTAAGATCGTTGATGCTGTGAATTTTCTCTTCGTTATTGCGTACCATCACCGTCAGGCCGCTTTTGTAATAGCCATCAGAGAAGTCGATCGCCTTTTTACGGTCGTCAGTGATGGTGATACCGGCTAAAGCAACATCAACGTTGCGGGTCTGCAGTGCAGGAATGATGCCGCTGAAATCCATCGGCTTTAGCTCATAGCTGAGTTTCAGCTGCTTCGCGATAGCATCCCAGAGATCGATATCAAAACCGACGTAGCTGTTACCCTGTTTGAATTCAAAGGGCACAAAGGCGGTATCGGTAGCGACAACCAGTTTCTTTTCCGCTGCGGTAGCAGAGAGGGCGAAGGCCAGCGCGGCGGCGGCAACAGTAGCTTTAAACAGTGACTTCATCATTTTTCCTTATTACCTTCGGGGCGAACCGCCCGAATGGGCTTGCAGCCATATGAAAAAGTTATGCCAGGTTTGAGAAAGGCATCAATTTCATTGGGTTAACGGAATAATCTGACGGAATTGGTCAGATTGTTCTGAGAATGCACCAATAATGGTCACCAGTAAAGTGCGACTGGTCTGTTTTGGTGCATGGCAACAGGCTAAATGACGGACACAAAAAAGGGCGCCACTGGCGCCCGATAGTTTGCGTAAAGCAATGTCTTATTCGATGTTGGATTCAATGAACCACAGGAACTTGTCCAGATCGCGGGAAGCGGCGGTAAAGATATCAGCGGTATCTTCATCTTCTACTTCATTAATCGCTTTGCGGGTATCGTTAGCGACGATGGCGTAACGATCGGCCAGCGCTTTCAGATGATCCTGTACGCTGTGAATATTCAGCGGGTAGCTCTGCAGTGGCGTTCTGTCGTTAACCACCTGGCTGGTACCCAGTGCGGTGCCGCCCAGCTGTACAACACGCTCAGCAATGGTGTCCTGATGATCGGTAATCGCGGTACGGAAGCCGTCAAGCATCTCATGCACACCGATAAAGTTAGAGCCGCGCATGTTCCAGTGCGCCTGCTTGGTAATCAGCGAGAGATCAATGAATTCAACGACGATACGATTGAGCACCTCGATGGTGGCTTTCTTATCCTGATCGGCCACATCATTACGGGTGTAGATCAAATCGGACGACGTATTTTTTACCAGTTTTGCGGTACTCATCATTAATATCCTCTAATGTTGGTTGTCCTAATTAAGCACGAAGGTAAGTATAGCAGCGCTTTGGCATCCTGCCGGAAAGTTCCTGTCTATCGGCATAATAGGTTGCTCTGTCACAAAGTTTCATTACTCTGGCGCAGTTTTTTAACTAGTTTGCTGAAAAATAAGCATTTATCTTCTCTCGCTCCGATAAATCTATCCGCGCTGCTGCTCACCTGACTTAATTACAAATATTAACAAAATCAGAATGCCTTCGGTAAAGCGCTTATTTAATGACAATTTTGCGACACGCCATAAATATCTGATCACGCCAAAGCGAAACAGGAATTATTCAATTTTTACCTGGTTCAGCTCTGTTTTTGTCGGACGCAGCGTGAGCGTCGATCCGGCAGAGGCCACCACGATAGCCAACAGCGCCAGCCACTGCACCGGTGTCAGCAGTTCACCCAGAAACAGCATGCCCGAAATCGCCGCCATGGCCGGTTCGATGCTCATTAGCGTGCCAAACAGCCGTGCTGGCAGGCGGGTTAACGCCACCATTTCCAGCGAATAGGGCAGGGCGCTGCACAAAATGGCGATGGCAATGGCGACAGGCAACACCGAAAGGCTCCATAAACCGCTTTCGGCAAACGCCAGGCCGATTGGCACAAAAATCACTGAGGCAATCACCGAGCCCATCGCCACGGTGGCCGGACCGTGGCCGCTACCGGCGCGCTGACCTGACACAATGTAAATCGCCCAACAGGCACCGGCGGCAATAGCCAGCGCCGCACCCAGCGGATCGATCTCGCTGAGACCCTCGCCAAAAGGCAGCAGATACCATAAGCCTACCAGCGCCAGCAGCACCCAGACGAAATCGAGCGGACGACGTGAACCGGCCAGCGCCAGCGTCAGCGGGCCGATAAATTCCAGACCCACCGCAATGCCCAGCGGTACGGTGCGGATGGCGAGATAAAACAGCGTATTCATCGCGCCAAGCGCAATGCCATAGATAATCAACGGCGGCAGATTGTGACGACTGATGCGCATGCGCCAGGGTTTGAAAATAACGCAGAGGATCAGTGTGCCAATACCAAGCCGAATGGCGGTGATGCCGGTAGCGCCTACCTGAGGAAAAATGGATTTCGCCAGCGCGGCACCACCCTGAATAGAGATCATGGCAATCAGCAAGGCGGTAATCGGTAGCCAGTGCGAAGCAGAGCGAGATGCAGGTAACATAATGGAAGAAAGTCCTTTTACTGTTTTCAGTGCGGTTTTCAGCTGCCAGTGTAACGCAACAGGGTGGTAAAAAAGCGCGCCATCAAAAATATCCTGTAACTTTTATGCTCAAAAATTGAGCGATTCAGGGCCACGAGCGTAAAGTTATGTCAGATTTAATTAGGATTTTTCTTAATGAACGAATTTTTATTTTTGAGAATTGTTGCACGCAGATGAAGGGAAAAATAAGAAAAAAGAATGACCTATGAAACGTCATTAACTTCCTGTTACAGCAAACATTCTCTTGGACAACAATTTGAAGGCAGAGTTTCTCGCTAAGTTTTGTTATATTTTTAGCGTTGTCAGGAGATGAAGTACTTTCACATTTGAGGTGGTTATGAAAAAAATTGCATGTCTTTCTGCACTGGCTTGTGTACTGGCTGTATCAGCGGGTTCAGCAATGGCTCAAAGCACCGTTACCGGTGGCTACGCACAGAGCGATTACCAGGGCGTTGCTAACAAAGCTAACGGCTTCAACCTGAAGTATCGCTATGAAAACGGCAGCGATCCACTGGGTTGGATCGGTTCTTTCACCTATACCGAAAAAGACCATGATGTAGACGGTTTCTACAACAAAGGTCAGTACTACGGTCTGACTGGTGGTCCTGCTTTCCGTCTGAATGACTGGGCAAGCATCTACGGTGTTGTGGGTGTTGGCTACGGTAAATACCAGGAAACTGGCGCAGACCGCGAAAAATCTGATTCCAGCGACTACGGTTTCTCCTATGGCGCAGGTATGCAGTTCAACCCAATCGAAAACGTGGCACTTGACGTTGGTTACGAGCAGAGCCGTATCCGTAACGTTGATGTTGGCACCTGGATCGCTGGCGTTGGTTACAGCTTCTAATTCTGAGCTTTCAGCTTAAGAATGATAAACGGCCCCTTTTGTGGGCCGTTTTCTTTTTTACCGCCCTAACAGATCGATTGCCATCCTTAATTTCTTTTTCTGCGCAGGCAGAGGCACCTTGGCGATCAACATGCAGGGTTCTGATGTGGACAAGCAACGGCCGTGAAAATAGCGCAGGCAGGAAAGGGGATAACAGGAACGCGATCAGGAATGGCGAGGGTCGTGCGGTTTTTGCGTTTTGCCCATTTTTGCGCTCAGCATCTCAATCAGCATCAGCCTGACCTTGAATGGCGATCGGCACCATAATTTCAGCAGCAGTGTGAAAGGCATGATTCTCTCCTCATAAGCGGCCATGGTCATCAAACAGGCGCGCCGGGCAGCGGCAAACAACAGGCAACGGCAGAGCAGATTGAACGGTATCGCGGGCTTAACCGTAGTAATGCTGTGGTTGCAATATAACCAGTTATAGCACTGGCTATACCCTTTAGCCAATGCTATTTACAGAAAATTTGTGCTTCGTTGTGCATGGTTTACAATGTGGCTCCAACAGCGTCGCCAGGGCTTTTTCTGCGGGCGCAATAATAAGAGGAAGCTGTATGAGTCGTCGCGCGAAAACCGCCGCAACCCCCCATGGGCCATTGAAAGATATTGAGGAGCATGTCGAGGGTTTTCGACAGGTGCGTGAAGCGCATCGACGCGAATTGATTGACGATTATGTTGAGCTTATCTCCGATCTTATCCGGGAATTTGGCGAAGCGCGTCAGGTAGACATGGCTGCACGTCTGGGCGTTTCGCAACCCACTGTTGCAAAAATGCTGAAACGACTCAGTAGCGCGGGTTTGGTAGAACAGGTACCTTATCGTGGCGTCTTCCTCACCCAGGAAGGCGAGACGCTGGCGGAAGAGAGTCGGGCGCGTCATCACGTGGTGGAAACCTTTCTGCTGGCGCTGGGGATCAGTCCTGATACCGCGCGGCGCGATGCAGAAGGCATTGAACATCACGTCAGCGATGAGACCCTGGCTATTTTTAAAACCTTCTACGAAAACCAGCATTCCTGAGACTTATAACTTCAGCGGCGGCCAGCTATCGTGGCAACACTCATTACCCCGTTTTTACGCGATCGTTTTTTGCACCTTCTTGTTGTTCTTGGCATTGTACTTGGCTGCTTTGCCCGCTTTCAGTGGCGTGAGCTGCCCGGCGCCGTAGACTGGCACACCATTATTACCCTGTGCGGGCTGCTGCTGGTGACCAAAGGCATCGAAAGCAGCGGCTACTTTGATCTGCTGGGCCAGCGGTTGATTCAGCGCTTTAATCAGCAGCGCACGTTGGCGCTATTTCTGGTTGCCGCCGCCGCACTGCTTTCCACCTTTCTGACCAACGACATCGCCTTGTTCATCCTCGTGCCGCTAACGCTGTCGCTGCGTCAGTTCTCCACGCTCCCGGTCAGTCGCCTGATCATTTTTGAGGCATTGGCGGTCAACGCTGGATCGCTGCTGACGCCGGTCGGCAACCCGCAAAATATCCTGCTGTGGGGCCGCGGCGATGCCAGCTTTGTCGGATTTATGCTGCAAATGCTGCCGCTGGCGGCGTCAATGGTGGCGATTTTGCTGGTGCTGACGTGGTTCAGTTTTTCCCATCGCACGATTGAACGGCACGACAACATGACCACGCCGCAGTGGCAAAAAGGGCTGCTCTGGTTGAGCATCGCGCTGTATCTGCTGTTCGTGGTGGCGCTGGAGCTTAAGCTTACCGGATGGGCGTTGCTGCTGGTAATCGCCTGCTTTGCGCTGCGTGCACGCCGCGTCTTACTGGCGCTTGACTGGAGCCTGCTGGCGGTGTTTATCGTCATGTTTGTCGATGTCTGGCTGTTTATGCGCCTGCCGCAGCTACAGGGTCTGGTGCAACAGGTGGCGCACGCCAGCGACGCGGTGCATTTCTTTGCCGCTATCGGTTTATCGCAGGTTATCAGCAACGTGCCGGCGACCATTTTGATGATTCAAATTGTCCCTGCGTCGGTTTCGCTAGCGTGGGCGGTGAACATTGGCGGCTTCGGCCTGTTGCCGGGCTCGCTGGCCAACCTGATCGCCTTGCGTATGGCAAAGGACAAAGCGATCTGGTGGCGTTTCCATCTCTTCTCGGTGCCGATGCTGTTTATCGCCATTGCCGTCGGCTGGCTGCTGCTCAAAGCACTTCACTAACCGCGTTTGTGCTGCGTATTCTGCGCAGCACGTCATCTCTCCGGCAAAAAATAAGCAACGGGTGCGGCTTTTGTAAAGTTGTACTGGAATTTGTCAAGTTAACTTCCTACTGTTAATAGGCCAAATTTCCAGCGCGCCCTTCGCGCATACAGCCAAAGATGGATACGATGACTGATAAAAACGACGTGAATAAAAAGGATGAGCAACAGCATGCGGATGCGGAAGCCCATCAGGATGAGCAGAAGCAGGAGAACCAACAGCAGGATGATCAGCAGGAGCAGCCGCGCAAACGGCCAGGCAAAAAGCCGCTGATTATTCTTGGCGTGCTGGTGATCGTCATGATCATCGTTGGCTTTTTCTTCTGGTTCACCACCCGCAATGAAGAGACCACCGACGACGCCTTTACCGAAGGCGATGCGGTGACCATTGCGCCCAAAGCGTCCGGCTATGTGGTCAAGCTGCTGGTTAACGACAACCAGCGGGTGAAGAAGGGCGATCTGCTGGTGATGATCGATCCGCGTGATAATCAGGCGCAGCGCGATCAGGCGAAAGCGCAGCTTGGTCTGGCACAGTCGCAGTTACATCAGGCACAGGCACAGCTTGCGTTGTCGCGGGTACAGTATCCGGCACAGCGCGATCAGGCACTGGCCGATCAGGCGAAAGCGCAGGCGAACCTGCTTAATGCTGAGGCGGACTATCGTCGTCAGCGCGGCGTTGATCCCCGCGCCACCTCGCAGCGCAATATCGATAATGCCAACGTACAGCTGCGTTCAGCGCAGGCACAGTTGCAAAGCGCGAAAGCGCAGGTGGAAGTGGCTTCTCAGGTCGCGCTGCAGATTCGTCAGCAGGAAACCAACGTTGAGGCGCGTCAGCGTCAGGTTGAGCAGGCGCAGGCGCAGCTCAATACCGCCGAACTCAATCTCTCCTATACCGAAGTGCGTGCGCCATACGATGGCTTTGTCACTAAGCGTAACGTACAGGTCGGCACGCTGGTGCAGGCAGGCAGTGCGCTGTTCTCACTGGTCTCAACCGACATCTGGATCACCGCTAACTTTAAAGAGTCGCAGCTTGAGCACATGAATCCTGGCGACAAAGTGGCGATCACTGTGGATGCCTGGCCAGACATGAAGCTGGAAGGGCACGTCGACAGTATTCAGATGGGCTCCGGTTCGCGCTTCTCTACCTTCCCGTCGGAAAACGCTACCGGTAACTACGTGAAAATCGTGCAGCGCGTACCGGTGAAAATCGTGATCGATAAAGGCCTTGATGCCAACCATCCGCTGCCGCTTGGCCTGTCCGTTGAACCGAAGGTAACGGTGGAATGAGCCAGTCGCAAAGCTGGCAGCCTGCCAGCAATCCGTGGCTGGTCGCGATGACGGTAACGCTGGCGGTGTTTATGGAGATCCTCGACACCACCATCGTTAACGTGGCGTTGCCGCATATTGCTGGCTCGCTCTCTTCCAGCTATGACGAATCAACCTGGGTGTTGACCTCCTATTTGGTGGCCAACGGCATCGTGCTGCCGATCTCGGCATTTTTCTCGCGACTGTTTGGCCGTAAGCAGTTCTTTCTGATCTGCATCGTGATGTTTACCGTCTGCTCTTTTCTCTGTGGTATCGCCACCGAACTGTGGCAGATCATCCTGTTTCGTGTGCTACAGGGCTTCTTTGGCGGTGGCCTACAGCCGGTACAGCAGTCGGTACTGCTCGATTACTTTAAACCGGCCGATCGCGGCAAGGCCTTTGGCCTCTCCTCCATTGCGATCATCGTGGCGCCGGTGCTTGGCCCAACGCTGGGCGGCTGGATCACCGATAACTACAGCTGGCGCTGGGTCTTTTTCATCAATATTCCGGTGGGCATTCTGACCGTGCTGGCGATTTACCAGCTGCTGGAAGATCCGCCGTGGGAGAAAAAATGGGCTAAAGGTAAGCTGACCATCGATTACATCGGCATCAGCCTGATTACGCTGGGACTCGGCTGTTTGCAGGTGATGCTCGATCGCGGCGAAGATGAGGACTGGTTCGCCTCCAGCTTTATCGTGCTGTTCGCGATTCTGGCGGTAATCGGCCTGGTGGGCGCGGTTTACTGGCTGATGTACGCCAAAAAGCCGGTGGTGGATATTCTGGTCATGAAGGACCGCAATTTCTGGGTCGCTGGTCTGCTGATGGCGGGCATGGCGATGATTCTTTATGGCAGCTCCGTGGTATTGCCACAGCTGGCGCAGCAGGATTTGGGCTATACCGCTACCTGGTCGGGACTGGTGCTGTCACCGGGTGCCGTGCTGATTGTGCTGACCATTCCGCTGGTGCTGAAGCTGATGCCGATCGTGCAGACGCGATGGATTATCGTGTTTGGCTTCACCTGCCTGACGCTGGCTTTCCTCTATTCGGCAACCTTAACGCCCAATGTCGATTTCGCCACGCTGGTGCTGATGCGCAGCGCGCAGTCAATCGGGCTGGGCTTCCTGTTTGTGCCGCTGACCACCATCGCCTTTGTCACCATTCCGCAGCGGTTAAATGCTGACGCCTCGGCGCTGTTTACCATGTTCCGTAACGTTGCGGGCTCGATCGGTATTTCGCTGTCGACAGCGGCGATTACCGAACGCGAGCAGGTGCGCAGCGCGCATATGGTGCATAACATGTCGCCGCTAAACGAACAGTTCAATATCACCGTGCAGCACTGGGCGCAGTCGATTCGCGACTTCACCTCGGCGGTGGGCGATCCGATCACGCTGGCAACGGGCCAGCTCTATCAGGAGATGATCGTACAGTCGCGCATTCTCGCCTATATCGACGTATTTAGCGGCCTGAGTATTGTCGCCCTTATTATGATTCCATTTTGTTTTCTGCTGTCGCCGATTAAGAGCGAAGGCAGTGCAGGAGCACACTGACATGAACGTTACTTCTCTGCGTCAGCCCCGCCTGAGCGTGCTGATGCTGACGCTGCTGCTGGCCGGCTGTGCCGTTGGGCCCGATTACCAGACGCCGCAGCCCAACACGCCGGCCCGCTACAACGATCTTGCATCGGCAGAGGGTTCGCGGCCGCAACCGGCGGCGCCGAACCCGCAATGGTGGCAAAGCTTTAACGATCCGCAGCTCGACAGTCTGATTAGCCGCGCTATCAGCGATAATATCTCGCTGCAACAGGCGGTGCTGCGTATCGCCGGTGCCCGTGAACAGCTGTCGCAGGCGCGTGGTGGCCTCTTTCCGTCGCTCAACGGCGCGGCTTCGTTCAATCGCCAGCAGCTCGGCGCGAAAGGGCTGCTACAAGCCAATGGCGCTTACGATCTGGTGGATCAACAGGCACCGCAAGCGCGCGGTGCGCTCGACAGCCTGACCCAGCCGGTCTCGCTCTATCAGGGCAGTTTTGATGCCAGCTGGGAGCTGGATTTGTGGGGCAAAGTGCGGCGTCAGGTAGAGATGGCCAATGCACAGCAACAGCAGTCGATTGAGAGCCGCAACGATGCGCTGGTCTCGGTTGAGGCGGAAGTGGCGCGGGCCTATTTGCAGCTGCGCGGTGCACAGGCGGTCAGCAGCACGTTGCAGTCGCAGATTGATGTGGCTCAGCAGACGGTTGAGCTGACGCAAAGCCAGCAGCGCAACGGACTGGCGCCTGAGCTGGATGTGGAAAACAGCCGGGCGCAGCTCAGCTCGTTGCGGGCTCAGTTGCCGCAGTATCAGGCTCAGGCTCGTCAGGCAATGAATGGACTGGCGGTGCTGCTGGGCAAACCGCCGGGCATGCTGGATGGTGAGCTTCAGGCACCGCGTGCGTTACCCGTGCTACCCGATGCGGTCGCGGTCGGCATTCCGTCCACCCTGGTGCGTCGTCGTCCTGATGTGCGTCAGGCTGAAGCCACGCTGCACGCGCAAACCGCAAACATTGGCGTCAACGTCGCACAGCTTTTTCCGAGCCTGTCGCTGACCGGTCAGCTCGGCGTGCGTAACACTGATGCCAGCTACCTCGATAACTGGAGCAGCCATTTTTACAGCTATGGGCCATCATTATCGATTCCGATTTTTGAAGGTGGCCGGCTGGTTTCCAGCGTTAAGCTGGCACGCGCACAGCAGGCGAATGCCGCGCTGGCGTATCGACAGACGGTGTTGACCGCGCTGCAGGATGTGGAGAACGCGCTGGTTAGCTATCGCACCGATCAACAGCAGGTCACGCAGCTTGATGAAACGGTGGAGTCGTTGCAGCGTAGCTTTGATTTAGCCAGCGACAGTTACGGTAAAGGCATCAGCACCTTCCTGGATGTGCTCGACGCTCAACGTCAGCTGGCGCAGGCGAAGCAGCAGGCGGCGCGTGCCCGCGTGCAGAGCAATCTTGACCTGGTTGCGCTCTACAAGGCGCTGGGCGGCGGCTGGGAACCTTACCAGCAGGTTACATTGCCATCGTTTGACGTCTTCGGTCCGGCAAAAGCCGCGCAATAACCTCGCAACAAGCTTAAGCGGGCAGCGCTGGCTGCCCGCCGTATTTTTTATGCATTTCTCCGCTCAAAACAGAATGAACGTTTTATACGCAGTTCAGTTCCCTCCAGGCTGTTCCGAATAGCGGTGCAATAACAACCCTGCAAAGCCTGATGTGTGTTCCGGGTCACAGCGAAAATAAAAGTTTATGAGGTCTGCCACAGAACCAATTTTCCACCATGAATGAAAATGAAAGTTATGTACTATTTTATGTTTCATAAGGGTGAAAAGTTGTTAAGCGCATGAGCTCAACGCTTTTAGTTTTTTTGTCACACTACGGGGACATTATCATGGCCAAAGAAGAGTACATTACCGTCAGCAGAGCATCGGGGCCGAACAGCGCCGCGCGCACTGAGCCGATGGTAAAGGTTATTGCGGTTATCGCGACGCTGGGCGGCCTGCTGTTCGGTTATGACACCGGCGTTATTTCGGGCGCCTTGCTGTTCATGGGCACGGAGCTGCATCTCACGCCGTTTACCACCGGCCTGGTGACCAGTTCGCTGCTGTTCGGTGCCGCTTTTGGTGCGTTGCTGTCAGGGCATTTCGCCGCGGCCGCCGGGCGAAGAAAAATCATCGTTATTCTGGCCGTTATTTTTGCTGCGGGCGCGTTGGGCACCGCACTGGCGCCCAACGTTGAGTGGATGATTTTCTTCCGTCTGGTTCTGGGCGTCGCCGTCGGCGGTGCGTCAGCCACGGTGCCGGTATACATCGCAGAGATCGCCCCGGCCAATAAGCGCGGCCAGCTGGTGACCCTGCAGGAGTTGATGATCGTCTCTGGTCAACTACTGGCTTATATCTCCAATGCGGGCTTTAACGCTGCCTGGGGCGGCGATACGACCTGGCGCTGGATGCTGGCGGTAGCGACCATTCCCGCAGTGCTGCTGTGGGTGGGCATGCTGTTTATGCCCGATACGCCGCGCTGGTATGCGATGAAAGGGCGCCTCGCTGAAGCGCGCCGCGTACTGGAGCGCACGCGGGCCAAAGAAGACGTAGAGTGGGAGCTAACGGAAATTGAAGAGACGCTGGCGGAAGATGAAAAAAGCAAGCCGCGCCTGCGTGAACTGAAAAAGCCCTGGCTGTTGAAGCTGTTTATGATCGGTATCGGTATTGCGGTTATTCAGCAGCTTACCGGGGTAAACACCATCATGTATTATGCGCCAACCATGCTGAAAGCGGTGGGCATGAGCGACAACGCGGCGTTAATTGCCACCATCGCTAACGGCGTCATTTCCGTGCTGATGACCTTTGTCGGCATCTGGTTGTTAGGAAAAATTGGCCGTCGCACCATGGTGAAAATTGGGCAATTTGGCTGCACCTGCTGCCTGTTTATTATCGGTGCCATCAGCTATTTTATGCCCGAAACCATCAATGGCCAGCCGGATGTATTACGCAGTTATCTGGTGTTAGGCGGGATGTTATTGTTCCTGAGTTTTCAGCAGGGCGCCTTATCACCGGTGACCTGGCTGCTGTTATCGGAAATCTTTCCGACCCGCCTGCGCGGCATTTTTATGGGCGGCGCGGTGTTTGCCATGTGGATCGCCAATTTCCTTATTTCGCTCTCTTTTCCGATGCTGTTAGCCAGCGTGGGCTTATCCGGCGCCTTCTTTATATTTGGATTGATTGGCATTGCTGGGGCGATATTTGTCATGAAATGCATTCCGGAAACGCGCAATCGCAGCCTGGAGCAAATCGAACACTATTTGCACGACTGGCTCAGCAATGATGAGGAGACGCGCCCGCTGCGTCGCCCGGTAATTTCACCCAAAACCGGTTCGTGATCGCCCGACGATAACGGCCATACGTTTACCCCGGTTCATTCAGCGCGTAGACTTTACTTTACTCTGCCGCTGAAGGAACCGGGTTAGCATGTTTATCACGCTGCTGCATCAGCTCTATCTCTCCACGCCGCTTTTTATCTTAATCTTCCTCGGTTTTTCCCTGATTCGTTTTGCACAGTGGTCAACCAGCGTCAGCGATGGCCTTAATCAGCTGGTATTCAATGTCGCCTTACCTTGCATGTTATTCGGCGTGATGAGCAATTTTTATAAAAGTCCGCCAATGGATGTTCGGCTGCTGCTGGCCTTTTTTGGCGGCTGCCTGTTGGTATTTGTCATTGGTCGTGTGGTGGCAATAAAAATCTTCCGCCTCGAAGGCGTCGCCAGTTCTGTGTTTGCCCTCGGCGGCATCTTTTCTAATAACGTGATGTTGGGCATTCCGATTGCCGGATTATTACTGGGACCGCGCGCCTTGCCGATTGTGGCGCTGGTGCTGATATTTAACAGCCTTATTCTCTGGTCGCTGCTGACCATTTCGGTGGAGTGGAGTAAAAATGGCCGTTTGTCGCTGGCTGGAATAGGCGCTACCGCCAAAAACGTGCTTAAAAATCCGCTGATCATCGGTATTTTGGGCGGTGCAGCCTGGAGTCTTTTTCACCGCCCGTTGCCGACCATTATTGCGCAGCCGGTTTCTATGCTGGGTCAAATGGCCGCGCCACTGTCGCTGGTCGCGCTGGGCATGAGCCTGGCGCAATATCGCATTCGTGAAGGACTGCGCATCAGCTACACCATCTGTGCGCTCAAGCTGGTGGTGCAGCCGCTGACCGTCTGGCTGCTGGCCTGGGCGCTGGGCCTGCCGTCGCTGGAAACGCACGTGGTGGTGCTGTTAGGGTCGATGTCGGTCGGCGTAAACGTCTATCTGATGTCACAACAGTTTCAGGTGTTGACCGGTCCGACCGCCAGCAGCATGTTATTTTCCACCGTTCTCGCCGCCTTCACGACACCGCTGCTAATGTTATTACTGGATAAATTTTATCCCATTATTCCTTTGTAGAGGTGATCATGAAAAAAAATATCGATGAAATCGCGAAACAGCAGCGGATCGTTTTATACGATGGAAAATGTAAGCTCTGTAATTCATGGGTAAAACTAATCATTCGTCACGATAAAGCGCAGCAGATCCAACTGGCAGCGGTACAAAATAGCATCGGCAAAGCGCTGCTTAACTGGGCGGGATTACCGGAGGAGGAGATTCATACGCTGGTACTGATCGACCATGGAAAGGTTTCAATTCGTTCCGCAGCCATTCTGCGGGTGATGGCGTATTTACCGTTTCCCTGGCGTGCCTGCGCCGCGCTTCGCTTGTTTCCGCGTCCGATTGGCGATTTTTTTTATGATGCCGTGGCGAAACGTCGCTATCAAATTTTTGGTCAATATAATCAGGTTAACGCTTTGCAGGCCGATCATCCGCATCGTTTTTTATCCTGATATATATCCAGCAATGCGTAACATCTAATTGTCATGTTATGTCGTTTCTCTTCCTGCTTTACATAAAGAAATATAAAAAAATACTTATGCTAATTACCGGCAATGGCGGGAAATAAAGTTGCATCTAAAAAGCATTTATTCTCGAGCTATTCACAAAATCGCTAACTAAGATTATTCTGCACGAGAAAAATAATTTATTTTTCGTCGGGAGTTATGTAATCTTTAACCGACAGTAACCTCTATTTTCACAGGACATTCCAATGAGCGAGACACTCAAAGTATTAAACAATATACGTACGCTTCGTGCTCAGTCACGTGAGCTGTCACTGACAGATTTAGAAGAAATTCTGGAAAAGTTCTCTGTTGTTGTTGCCGAGCGTAAAGAAGAAGTAGAAACCGAAGCTGCACAGACGCGTGAGAAAGAGGAAAAACTTTCTAAATATCGTGAAATGCTGATCGCAGACGGTATCGATCCAGGCGAATTATTGGGCGCAATGGAAGGCGGCAAAAAAAGAGCAAAACGTGCTCCTCGCCCGGCTAAATATAAATATACCGATGAGAACGGCGAAGAAAAATCATGGACCGGCCAGGGCCGTACGCCAGCCGCGATCAAAAAACTGCTCGATCAGGGTAAAAAACTCGAAGACTTTTTAATCTGACCTTTACGGTTATATTGCCCGCCAGCGGTCGATCTCCGCTGGCAGCATGGCAACACTCCCCGTCTGCCGTATCGCGCCTGCTACAGGCACCTGTCGTTTTTAATCAGAAAATTAGCCTGAAATTACGCTGAAGTGGTCAGAGATAAAAAACTGTTACATTAATCCTGCATTGGGTAAATAATGCTGCCAGAATATTCTTAACCTGTTAAATCAGCCTTATTGCAAAGTGCCTGTGGTCCTGATAATCCTTTTTGCCTTTCTGCGTTGCCCAACGGGGGATGATCCCCGCGTTCACTCTGTGGCATAATGCGCGCTCATTTTCCGAACGCTTCGTAATCGTAGGGCTATTCCAGTGCTAGTTTCCAGCAATGTCACCATGCAGTTTGGCAGTAAGCCGCTGTTTGAAAATATCTCCGTTAAATTTGGCGGCGGCAATCGTTATGGCCTGATTGGTGCCAACGGCAGCGGCAAATCAACCTTTATGAAAATACTGGGTAATGATTTGGTTCCTTCCGCGGGAAACGTGTCGCTCGATCCCAATGAGCGTATTGGTAAACTGCGCCAGGATCAGTTTGCTTTTGAAAAATTTAGCGTGCTCGACACCGTTATTATGGGCCACGACGAATTGTGGCAGGTAAAAGAAGAGCGCGATCGTATTTACGCCTTGCCTGAGATGAGCGAAGAGGATGGCTATAAAGTTGCCGACCTCGAAGTGACCTATGGTGAGATGGATGGTTACACCGCCGAATCACGCGCCGGTGAGCTGCTGTTAGGCGTGGGAATTCCGCTGGAGCAGCATTATGGCCCGATGAGTGAAGTGGCGCCCGGTTGGAAGCTGCGTGTTCTGCTGGCGCAGGCGCTGTTCTCTAATCCTGATATTCTGCTGCTTGACGAACCCACCAACAACCTCGACATCGATACCATTCGCTGGCTCGAGCAGGTGCTGAATGAACGCAACAGCACCATGATCATTATTTCGCACGACCGTCACTTCCTGAACATGGTCTGCACGCACATGGCCGATCTCGACTACGGCGAGCTGCGTGTCTATCCGGGCAACTATGACGAATACATGACCGCGGCCACCCAGGCACGCGATCGTCTGCTGTCTGACAACGCCAAGAAAAAAGCGCAGATTGCCGATCTGCAATCCTTCGTCAGCCGCTTCAGCGCTAACGCCTCTAAATCGCGTCAGGCGACCTCGCGCGCCAGGCAGATTGATAAGATCAAGCTCGACGAAGTCAAAGCCTCCAGCCGTCAGACGCCGTTTATCCGTTTTGATCAGGATAAGAAACTGTTCCGTAATGCGCTGGAAGTAGAAGCACTGACCAAAGGCTTTGAAGAGGGTCCGCTGTTCAAAAAGCTGAATCTGCTGTTGGAAGTGGGTGAGAAGCTGGCGATTCTGGGTCCAAACGGTATCGGTAAAACCACGCTGCTGAAAACGCTGGTGGGCGATCTGGCCCCTGACAATGGCACCGTGAAATGGTCTGAAAACGCGCGCATCGGTTATTACGCCCAGGATCACGCTGCTGACTTCAGCGACAACCTCACCGTGTTTGACTGGATGAGCCAGTGGAAGCAGGAAGGTGATGACGAGCAGGCGGTACGCAGCATTTTAGGCCGCTTGCTGTTCTCGCAGGATGACATCAAGAAGCCAGCAAAAGTGCTGTCCGGTGGTGAAAAAGGGCGCATGCTGTTCGGCAAGCTGATGATGCAGAAGCCAAACGTGTTAATCATGGATGAGCCGACCAACCATCTCGACATGGAATCGATTGAAGCATTGAACATGGCGCTGGAGATGTACGAAGGCACGCTGATTTTTGTTTCACACGACCGCGAGTTTGTGAGTTCACTGGCGACGCGCATCATTGAGATGACGCCGAACAAGATCGCTGACTTCACCGGTAATTATGAAGATTACCTGAGCAGTCAGGGCATCGTTTAACCGGGGTGAGGTGGCCGTGTTGACCGGGTGCTTACTGACGCCGTAAAGGCGGGGGAATGTGCCCGGAAGCGGGCGGCTTCTGCCTTGTAGGCGGCGTGCCTTTCAAGAGCCAGGTCAAAAGCCGTTTCGCCCCGGCTAAAGCCTGCCCGAGCAGGGCCAGGTCAAAGGCTATTTCGTTCTGCCTAAAGGCAGCCCGAGCAGGGCCGGCAGTCGCCCCGGCCCTGCACCCGCGCTATCCGGCAAACACAACCGCCCACTTCGTGGGTGCCCTCAGCAAAAGCGTTTTCCTGACGGACCAGGCGCGATTCGCTCCCGGCTCAGCGCACCTTCTCGCCGCATCCCTGCGGCTCGCCCTGGAAAACACTTTTCCCTCGGCGGTGGTGATGCCTCTAAACGTCAAAACCCAGGTCAAAATCGAAAAGATAAAACCCAACACCCAACACCCAACACCCAACACCCAACACCCAACACCCAACACCAAAAGATCAGACCCAAAAGCTAAAAACTGATATCTGAAACTAGAAATTAAAGTGTCTTTGTCTTTGTCTTTGTCTTTGTCTTTGTCTTTGTCTTTGTCTTTTGGGTTTGACCTGGATGTTGACCTTGAGGAGGCATCACCACCGCTGAGGAAGTGAACATTTTAGGATGTCCCGCCATGGATGGCGGGACAAGGGAGCGCTGAGCAGGAGCGAATCGCGAGCGGTCCGTGAAGAAATGTGAACTGACGAGGGTACCCGCGTTAGCGGGCGGTTGTGTTTGCCGGATAGCGCGGGTGCAGGGGCGGGGCGACTGCCGCCCCTGCTCGGCCGCCTGCAAGGCGGAAGAAATCGCTTTTGACCTCAAGACCTTGACCTCAAGACCTTGACCTAAAGACTTTGACCTTAAAGCCGCCCGCTTTCGGGCACCTGCCCACAGACTTCGCATTGCGCATCCTTCGCTACCTTCATCTCGCGAAACTGCAGCGTCATCGCATCATAAAGCAGCAGCTTGCCCGCAACCGGCTCGCCGAAATTGGCCAACAAGCGAATCGCCTCCATTGCCTGCAGGGCACCGATCACGCCAACCAGCGGCGCCATGACGCCTGCCTCGACGCAGCTCAGGGTCTGATCGCCAAACAGTCGGCTGATACAGCGATAGCACGGCTCGTCAGGTTGCCAGTGAAAAACGCTGAGCTGGCCTTCCATGCGGATTGCCGCACCGGATACCAGCGGCACGCGTTTGGCGTAGCAAAGGCGATTAAGCTGCTCGCGTGTCGCGACGTTGTCGCTGCAGTCGAGCACCACATCATGCCCGGCGATCAGTGCGGCCAGTTGCGCATCGTCCAGCTGGCCGTCGTGCGTCTCAATGCGACAATACGGATTAATGCGCGACAGCTGCGTGGCGGCTGAAGCCACCTTGGCGACGCCGATATGGGCATCGTCATGCAGAATTTGCCGCTGCAGATTGGAGAGCGAGACGCGGTCAAAATCCACCAGCGTAAGCTGACCGATGCCCGCGGAAGCGAGCCACGGCGTTGCCGCGCAGCCCAGGCCTCCCAGACCGATAATCAGTGCCCGCGAGGCTTTCAACCGCTCCTGGCCATCAAAGTCGAAGCCGCGCAGCACAATCTGACGGTTATAGCGCAGCATCTCCTCGTCGCTGAGTTCGATCATCTCAGCCTCCCAGCAGATGATTGAACGGCTCAATATCCACCCATTCGCCCGGCTCAACACTACCGCGCTCGCGTTCCAGCACGATAAAACAGTTTGCCGCCGCAAAGGCGCTGAAAATATGTGAACCCTGATGGCCGGTGCTACGTACTTCCAGCGTGCCGTCGGCGGCCCGCGAGACGATGCCACGCTGAAAGTCGAGCCGACCCGGCGCCTTTTTCAATGCCGTTGTGGTGCGAACACGCTGGCGTGGTGGCAATGCCGCGCCGTGCTGTCCGGCCAGTGCGGCCAACAGCGGCTGCACCAGCTGATAAAAGGTCACCGTGGCTGAAACTGGATTGCCCGGCAGGCCACAGAACCAGCTCTGTTGCAGGCGGCCAAAGGCAAACGGCTTGCCCGGTTTGATCGCCAGCTTCCAGAAGCCAATTTCGCCCAGCTCGGCTAACAGCTCTTTGGTGTAATCCGCTTCGCCAACCGACACGCCACCGCTGCTGATCACCACATCGGCCTGCGCATCCGCTTTCAGCAGCGTTGCACGCAGCGCCGCCGGATCGTCGCGAACCACGCCCAGATCGATAACTTCACAGCCGAGCTGATGCAGCATCAGGCTAACGGCAAAGCGGTTGGTATCGTAAATCTGCCCCTCTTGCAGTGGCTGGCCCACCGCCTGCAGTTCGTCGCCGGTCGACAGCACCGCCACGCGCAGGCGGCGCTTCACGCTGACCTCGGCAATGCCCAACGAGGCGAGCAGCGGCAGCTCGGCGGCACCAAGCCGCACGCCCGATGCCAGCACGGCGTCGCCAATGCGAATATCTTCACCGCGACGGCGAATATGCTGGCCCGGCTTAATCTTGCCCGCAAAGCGCACGCCTTCTGCGCTGACTTCCGCATCTTCCTGCATGATCACTGATTCGGTGCCCGGCGGAATTGGCGCCCCGGTCATGATACGAACACAGCTGCCGCCTGGCCATTCACCGTGGAAAGGGGCACCCGCAAAGGCTTTACCGGCCACGGTCAGCGGATGCTCAGAAAGTAAATCGCTGAGCTTGATCGCATAACCGTCCATCGCGGCGTTATCAAATGGCGGCACATCCAGCGGTGAGATCACCGCCTGTGCAGTAATGCGCCCGGCGGCCTCGGTGATGGGAATCAGCTGCTGTTCATCAATGGCGGTAACCTGTGACAGCATGCGCGCCAGCGCCTCTTCCAGCGAAATTAATCCGGCAGTATGGTTTTCCATCGTTTCTCCAGCTTTTTTCATATTCATGGCGTCATTATGGCGCTAATTCGGCGATGGGTCACATAACGTATTAATTAGATGATTTCGTTATTATCAGTAAGCAAAGTTTCTGCTTTACAAGCGGGCAGTGGCTTTCTATAGTCAAAAATCTTTGAAAAATTAATAACCTCCGCAGTCACGCTGTTTATTACCCGAAAGACACGCACAGGAAACCCATATGGCCAGAGCAGTGATTGCTATTCATGGCGGCGCCGGGGCGATCACCCGCGCGGCAATGAGTACGGAAAAAGAGCAAGCCTATACCGATGCGCTGGCCGCTATTGTGGCCAGCGGTCAGGCGATCCTCGCGGCGGGCGGCAGCGCGCTTGATGCGGTAACCGAAGCGGTGCGGCTGCTGGAGGAGTGCCCGCTGTTTAACGCCGGCAAAGGCGCAGTTTTTACCCATCAGGGCACGCATGAGCTGGACGCCAGCATGATGGATGGCCGCACGCTGGAAGTTGGCGCGGTAGCGGGCGTGAAGCACCTGCGCAATCCGGTGCTGGCGGCGCGCGCGGTGCTGGAAAACAGCCCGCACGCGCTGTTTATTGGCGAGGGCGCGGAAGTGTTTGCCGAACAGCACGGTCTGGAGAAGGTGGCTGCGGATTACTTTTCCACCCCGGAGCGCTTTGCGCAGCTACAGCGCGCGCTGGGCAGCGAGCAGGCTATTCTCGATCACGACGGTGCCGCTGGCGATCCGCTGGATGCTGACCGCAAGCTGGGCACGGTCGGCGCGGTAGCGCTGGATCGGGACGGTAACCTTGCCGCCGCGACCTCTACCGGCGGCATGACCAACAAACAGGCGGGGCGCGTCGGTGACTCGCCGATTATTGGCGCCGGATGCTATGCCAGCAATCACACCGCCGCGGTCTCCTGCACCGGCACCGGCGAAGTGTTTATGCGCTCGCTGGCCGCCTACGACCTCGCCGCGCTGATGGAATATGCAGGGCTTTCTCTGCAGCAGGCAGCCGACCGCGTCATCATGGAGAAGGTGCTGGCGCTGGGCGGCAGCGGCGGCTTGATCGCCGTGGATGCTCAGGGCAACGTCGCACTGCCGTTTAACAGCGAAGGCATGTATCGCGGCTACGGTTATGTCGGCGAACCCGCCGTGATCAACATTTACCGCGAGGAATAACAGAGCATGAATAAGCCGGGGGCGATGGCGGAAGACCAGGTACTGGCGGTGCGCGATTTAAGCGTGCAGTTTCGCCATGAAGGCACCATTACCGAGGCGGTCAGGCATCTCAATCTCGACGTGAAGCAGGGCGAAACGCTGGCTATCGTCGGTGAATCTGGCTCGGGGAAATCGGTTACCTCGCTGGCGTTGATGCGCCTGATTGAACAGGCGGGCGGCGAGCTGACCAGCGGTGAAATCTGGCTGCGGCGGCGACATGGCGAACCGATCGACCTGATGCAGGCGCGGCAGAGCCAGATGCGCCGCATTCGTGGCGCCGATATGGCGATGATTTTTCAGGAGCCGATGACCTCGCTGAATCCGGTGTTTACCGTTGGTGAACAGATCGCTGAGTCGATTCGCCTGCATCAGGGCAAAAATCATCAGCAGGCGCTGGCAGAAGCGCGACGCATGCTCGATCTGGTGCGTATTCCTGAAGCACAAAATGTACTGTCGCGTTATCCACATCAGCTCTCTGGCGGCATGCGTCAGCGCGTGGTCATCGCCATGGCGCTGAGCTGTCGGCCTTCCTTGCTGATCGCTGATGAGCCAACCACCGCGCTGGATGTCACCATTCAGGCGCAGATTTTGCAACTGATCCGCGTGCTGCAAAAAGAGATGGCAATGGGCGTGATTTTTATCACCCATGATATGGGCGTGGTGGCAGAGATGGCCGATCGGGTGCAGGTGATGTACCGCGGTGACGTGGTGGAAACCGCCGACGTGCGCACGCTGTTCTCCGCACCGCAGCAGGATTACACCCGCGCGCTGCTGGCTGCCGTGCCAAAACTCGGCTCGATGCACGGCCAGCCGCTACCGGCAAAGTTCCCTTTGATTAACAGCACGGAAGATACGCCCGATCGACCGCAGGATACCGTGCAGCCGGGCGAGCCGATTCTGCAGGTGCGCGATCTGGTGACCCGCTTCGATATTCGCGGTGGCTTTTTTAATCGCGTCCAGCGGCGGGTGCACGCGGTGGAAAAGGTCAGCTTTGATCTGCGCGCCGGGGAAACGCTGGCGCTGGTGGGCGAATCGGGCTGCGGTAAATCTACCACCGGACGTTCGTTGCTGCGCCTGGTTGAGAGCCAGAGCGGCACCATTACCTTTAATGGTCAGCGCATCGACCAGATGAAAGGCGCGCAGTTGCAGCACCTGCGGCGCGATATTCAGTTTATTTTTCAGGATCCTTACGCGTCGCTCGATCCGCGTCTGACGGTGGGCTTCTCCATTATGGAGCCGCTGCTGGTGCACAAGGTGATGAACCGCACGGAGGCGGAAGCACGCGTCGCGTGGCTGCTGGCGCGCGTTGGCCTGCTGCCGGAGCATGCGCGACGTTATCCGCACGAATTTTCTGGCGGCCAGCGCCAGCGCATTTGCATTGCTCGCGCGCTGGCGCTGAATCCGAAAGTGGTGATTGCCGATGAGTCGGTGTCGGCGCTGGATGTCTCGGTACAGGCGCAGATTATTAACCTGATGCTCGATTTACAGCGTGAGTTTGGCATCGCGTTTCTGTTTATTTCACACGATATGGCGGTGGTTGAACGCATCAGTCATCGCGTGGCGGTGATGTATCTCGGCCAGATTGTCGAAATGGGGCCGCGCCAGGCGGTATTTGAAGCGCCGCGCCACCCCTATACTAAAAAGCTGATGTCCGCCGTGCCGGTGGCCGATCCTGGTCATCACCGGCGGGAAAGGGCGTTGATGGTGGATGAGATCCCCAGCCCGATTCGGGCGCTCAACGATGAACCTGATGTGGCACCGCTCACCGAAGTGGCGCCGGGCCATTATGTTGCACAACATGTGATTAGCGGCGCCTGAGGCGCCACGCTTATAACCGATCGGAGACACACCAGAATGACCTATCCAACGCGTAAGTGGCTATTGACCGCCGGTCTGCTCGGCAGCATTGCCGCCGTTCCGGCCTGGGCGGCAAAAGATGCGGTAATTGCCGTGGCCTCCAACTTCACCACGCTCGATCCCTATAACGCTAACGACACGCTGTCTCAGGCGGTTGCCAAGTCGTTTTATCAGGGGCTGTTTAGCTTTGATAAGTCGATGAAGCTGACCAACGTGCTGGCGGAAAGCTATCAGGCCAGCGACGATGGGCTGACTTACACCATCAAGCTGCGTTCCGGCGTGAAATTCCAGGATGGCACCGATTTCAACGCGGAAGCGGTGAAGGTCAACCTCGATCGTGCCAGCAACCCGGATAATCATCTCAAACGCTACAACCTGTTTAAATATGTCGCCACCACCGAAGTGGTCGATCCGACCACGGTGAAAATCACGCTGAAACAGCCGTTCTCCGCCTTTATCAATAACCTGGCGCATCCGGCGGCGGTGATGATTTCGCCAACGGCGCTGAAAAAATATGGCAAAGATATCGGCTTTCATCCGGTGGGTACCGGGCCTTACAAATTCGTGACCTGGAACCAGACCGACTTTGTGAAAGTTGAGAAGTGGGAAGGCTACTGGAAAAGCGGCTATCCGAAGCTGGACAGCATTACCTGGCGTCCGGTGGTCGATAACAATACCCGCGCGGCGATGCTGCAAACCGGCGAGGCTAACTTTGCCTTCCCGATTCCGTTTGAGCAGGCCAAAGTGCTGGAGAAAAACAGCAAGCTGAACGTGGTGACCTCGCCGTCGATCATGCAGCGTTATATCAGCCTGAACGTTACACAGAAGCCGTTCGACAACGCCAAAGTGCGTGAGGCGATCAACTATGCGATCAACCGTCAGGCGCTGGCCAAAGTGGCGTTTGCCGGTTACGCCACGCCAGCCACCGGCATCGTGCCGCCGAGCATCGATTTCGCGCAGACCTATCCGCCGATCGCCTACAATCCGGCCAAAGCGCGCGAGCTGCTGAAAGAGGCGGGTTACCCCAACGGCTTTGAAGCCACACTCTGGTCGTCGCATAATCACAGCACCGCGCAAAAAGTGCTGCAGTTTACCCAGCAGCAGCTGGCGCAGGTGGGCATCAAGCTGAAGGTCACGGCGATGGATGCTGGCCAGCGTGCCGCAGAAGTGGAAAGCAAAGCACAGAAAGAGAGCGGCGTGCGCATGTTCTACACCGGCTGGTCCGCCTCAACCGGTGAAGCTGACTGGGCGCTGACGCCGCTGTTCGCCACCGCCTCCTGGCCGCCAACCATCTTCAACACCGCGTTCTACAGCAATGAACAGGTGGATAAAGATCTGGCTGACGCGCTGAAAACCACCGACCGCGAGCGCAAGGCGAGCCTCTATAAAGATGCGCAGGATCGTATCTGGAAAGATCAGCCGTGGGTGCCGCTGGTGGTCGAGAAACTGGTTTCGGCCAACACCAAAAACCTTACCGGTTTTGACGTCATGCCAGATACCTCATTCAGCTTTGACGACGCCGATCTGAAGTAAATCACGGTTGCGCCAGCCGCGGATGGCTGGCGCAATAGCGCGCAGGATAACGCATGCTTAACTACTTTATTAAACGCCTGCTGGGGCTGATTCCCACGCTGCTGATCGTGGCGGTGCTGGTGTTTCTGTTTGTTCACCTGCTGCCGGGCGATCCGGCGCGGCTGATCGCTGGCGCAGAGGCGGATGCCTCGGTGGTTGAACTGGTGCGTCAGGATCTCGGGCTGGACAAACCGCTGCCGCAGCAGTTTTTGCATTTCATGGTCAATGCGGTGCAGGGTGATTTTGGCCAGTCAATGGTGTCAAAAAGGCCGGTATCGGAAGAGATCGCCGCGCGCTTTTATCCCACGCTGTGGCTGACGCTCACCAGCATGGTGTGGGCGGTGATCATCGGTATGGGCATCGGCATTGTCTCTGCCGTGTGGCGTAATCGCTGGCCGGATCGCATCGGCATGACGTTGGCGGTCTCAGGCATATCTTTTCCCGCTTTTGCACTCGGCATGCTGCTAATGGAGCTCTTTTCCGTGCGTCTCGGCTGGCTGCCGACGGTGGGCGCCGACAGCTGGCAGCATTACATTCTGCCTTCGCTGACCCTTGGTGCGGCGGTGGCAGCGGTGATGGCGCGCTTTACCCGTGCCTCTTTTGTAGAAGTGATGCAGGAAGATTACATGCGCACCGCACGGGCAAAAGGGGTGCGCGAGTCGCTGGTGGTGGTGAAACATGGCCTGCGTAACGCCATGATTCCGGTGGTCACCATGATGGGATTACAGTTCGGCTTTCTGCTGGGCGGATCGATTGTGGTTGAGGTGGTGTTTAACTGGCCGGGACTGGGACGTCTGCTGATCGATTCAGTGGCGATGCGCGACTATCCGGTGATTCAGGCGGAAGTGCTGCTGTTTTCGCTGGAGTTCATTCTTATCAATCTGGTCGTCGATATGCTGTACGCGGCAATCAACCCGGCTATTCGCTACAAATAAGGAGTCGCAATGAAAAACTGGCGACGCGATGCGGCGATCAACGCCATGCCGACCATCAGGGAAAATCGGGTGCGCACGCCGTGGAGCGAATTCTGGCGGCGCTTTCGCCGACAACATGTCGCGCTGGCGGCGGGCCTGTTTGTGCTACTGCTGATCGTGGTGGCGTTTATTGCGCCCGCGATAGCGCCCTTTGATGCCGAAAACTATTTTGATTATGACCGGCTTAACGACGGGCCTTCTGCGTTGCACTGGCTGGGCGTCGATTCGCTGGGACGCGATATCTTCAGCCGGGTGCTGGTCGGCACGCGCATCTCGCTGATTGCCGGGTTTTTCTCGGTGGCGATTGGCGCGGCGCTTGGCACGCTGCTCGGGCTGCTGGCGGGCTATTACGAAGGCTGGTGGGACCGCATTATCATGCGCATCTGCGACGTGCTGTTCGCCTTTCCCGGCATTTTGCTGGCGATTGCGGTGGTGGCGATCATGGGCAGCGGCATGTCCAACGTGATCATTGCGGTGGCGATCTTCAGCATTCCCGCTTTTGCTCGTCTGGTGCGCGGCAACACGCTGGTGCTGAAACAGCAAACCTATATTGAGTCGGCCCGCAGCATTGGTGCTTCCGACGCCACTATCCTGCTGCGCCATATTTTGCCGGGCACCGTCTCGTCCATCGTGGTCTATTTCACCATGCGCATCGGCACCTCCATTATTACCGCTGCCAGCCTGTCGTTTCTCGGTCTGGGCGCACAGCCACCGACGCCGGAATGGGGCGCTATGCTTAATGAAGCGCGCGCCGACATGGTGATTGCGCCGCACGTGGCGATTTTCCCCAGCCTGGCGATTTTTCTCACCGTGCTGGCGTTTAATTTGTTGGGTGATGGATTGCGCGATGCCCTGGATCCAAAACTAAAAACCTGAGGAAAACAGCGTTATGGCTATGCGCCCTTTTGACTATGAGCAGGATTTTGACACCATCGATTTTCGTCAGCATCCGGAGAAATACCAGGTCGGGCGCGGCGAGCAGGGCGTGCTGATGGTGGAACCCTACAAGGGCGAGATCTTACCGCACTGGCGCTTTAAAACTGTGCCGATCGCGCAGGAGTCAGCGGAAAAAATCATGGCGCTGTTTGAAGACTATCGCAAGCAGGATGATTTTGTCGGCATGGACATGGCGCGAAAATTTATTCAGATGGGCTACACGCGGGCGCGTCGCTACAGCAATTACAAAGGCGGGCGCAAATATGATGCTGATGGCAATACGTTGCCGTGGGGCAGGGATGAAGAGAAAGCCGCGGCGGCGGCGATTTTCAAAGGTTACTGGGACAAACTGCGCGCCGACGAGGATTACTTAGCCCGTAAGCGCGCGCATCAACAGAAGTACGGTTAGCGCTTAGTTGCCCACAAATCGTATTCATCGGCGTGATCGACCACCGCGCGGATCACATCGCCCGGCTTCACGTCACGTTCACCGTTAAGGTAAACCGCGCCGTCAATTTCAGGTGCATCGGCCATACTGCGGCCGATAGCGCCTTCTTCATCGACTTCGTCAATCAGCACCAGAATTTCACGGCCCACTTTCTCCTGCAGCCGCTCGCTGGAGATTTTCTGCTGTAGCTGCATAAAGCGATCGTAGCGTTCTTCTTTCACCGCTTCCGGCACCTGATCGGGCAGCTGGTTGGCGGTTGCGCCTTCCACCGGGCTGTATTTGAAGCAGCCCACGCGATCGAGACGCGCCTCTTTCAGGAAGTCGAGCAGCATCTGGAACTCCTCTTCCGTTTCGCCAGGAAAACCGACGATAAAGGTTGAGCGCAGCGTCAGCTGCGGGCAGATTTCACGCCAGCGTTTGATGCGCTCCAGCGTGCGTTCTACCGCGCCAGGACGTTTCATCAGCTTCAGAATACGCGGGCTGGCATGCTGTAAAGGAATATCGAGATACGGCAGGATCTTGCCTTCCGCCATCAGTGGAATGACATCATCCACATGCGGATAAGGGTAGACGTAATGCAGACGTACCCAAACGCCAAGCTTCGCCAGTTGTTCGCACAGGCTGACCATGCTGGTTTTCACCGGCGAGCCGTTCCAGAAACCGGTGCGATGTTTCACATCAACGCCGTAGGCTGAGGTGTCCTGGGAGATCACCAGCAGCTCTTTGACGCCCGCTTCTACCAGACGTTTTGCCTCATCCAGCACCGAACCAATCGGACGGCTGTCGAGATCGCCACGCATGGAAGGAATGATGCAGAAGGTGCAGCGATGATTACAGCCTTCGGAGATCTTCAGATAGGCGTAATGACGCGGCGTCAGCTTGACGCCCTGTTCCGGCACCAGGCTTAGAAACGGGTTGTGCTGTGGCTTTGGCACATAACGATGCACGTGCGACAGCACCTGCTCATAGCTGTGCGGACCGGTAATCTCCAGCACCTTTGGGTGCACTTCACGAATTTGGTTCTCTTTCGCGCCGAGGCAGCCGGTGACAATCACCTTGCCGTTTTCATTCAGCGCTTCGCCAATCGCTTCCAGGGATTCCTGAACCGCGCTGTCAATGAAGCCGCAGGTATTCACGATCACGATCTCAGCGTCGTCATAACGGGGCACGACTTCGTAGCCTTCAGTGCGCAGCTCGGTGAGGATACGCTCTGAATCTACCAGGTTTTTTGGACAGCCGAGTGAGACGAAACCTACACGCGGCGGCATTGTTGTTGTTTGGGACATGGCTCATTTCCAGTTCAGCACAGCTTTGGCGCGTGATTCTACACGCGAGGCGATCAGATTTATACAGGTAAGTGAGCTGAAATAATGAGCATTTTATCGGGCCAAAATCGCCTGAAAAGCCAGTGCGCTTTTTTATGGAAATGTAAAAGCGAACAAAAAGCCATCACCGACAGCTACAGTTAACCCACGATGGATAACAAGGCGATCCCATGCGGCGAATAACCTTAACGGCACTGATTTCTCTCTCTTTATCATTTCCCGCGCTGGCTGCGCAGGTCAGCGTTGAACAGCTGCAGGACCGGCTCGATCATCCCTGGTCGCTTGCTTTCCTGCCCGCTAATCAGGGCGTATTGATTACCGAACGCAGCGGCCAGCTGCGGCTCTGGCAGGCCAATAGCGGACTGTCTCAGCCGATTAGCGGCGTCCCGCCGGTATGGGCAGAGCGGCAGGGCGGCCTGCTGGATGTGGTGCTGGCGCCCGATTTTGCACAGAGCCGTCGTCTCTATCTCAGCTATACCCGAGAGGAGAAAAACGGCGCCGGTGCGGTAGTGAGCCTCGCCCAACTCAGCGCCGACAACCGGCGGCTGGAGAATGTGCGCGAGATCTTTCGCCAGCAGCCGATGCTTTCCGGCGGGGCCAATATCGGCACCCGGCTGGCGTTCGACAGCCAGGGCTACCTGTGGATTGCGCTGGGCGACCACTTCCGCAGTGCCAACGCGCAGCACCTCGATAAATTGCAGGGCAAGCTGGTGCGGCTGAACGCCGACGGCTCGGTGCCGCAGGATAATCCGTTCGTTGGGCAGGCTGGCGCGCGGCCGGAGATCTGGGCATATGGCGTGCGTAATCCGCAGGGACTGGCGATGAATCCGTGGACGCAGCAGATGTGGGAAAGCGAGCACGGGCCGCGCGGCGGCGATGAGGTCAATATCGTGCAGAAAGGCAAAAACTACGGTTGGCCGCTGGCTACCTGGGGCGTCGATTACAGCGGCGAAAAGGTGCCGGAAGCGCAGGGCGGCAAGGTTGATGGCACCGTGCAGCCGGCGTTTTACTGGAAGGTATCGCCCGCCATCAGCGGCATGGCGTTTTATAATCACCTGCGCTTCCCTGCGTGGAAAAACAGCCTGTTTATCGGCGCGCTAAAAGAGAAAGCGCTGATTCGCCTGCAGGTTAAAGGGGAAAACGTCACGGAAGAGGAACGCCTGCTGGCTGACCGTGGCGAACGCATACGTGACGTTCGCCAGGGACCGGACGGCTATCTCTACGTGCTGACCGACGCCAGCAACGGCAAGCTGCTGAAGGTCGGCCTGCGTGACTAGCGCTTCCAGCGGCACACGTCCCAGCCGCGCCGCAGCGCTTCCTGCTCCAGCGGCGCGTCAGGATTAATCACATATGCCCGATCGGCCTGCATCAGCAGCGGCAGGTCGTTCATTGAATCACTGTAGGCCCACGTCTGCTGGAAGCGCGCTGCTTCCTGTTCCGCTTTCCAGCTGTTCAGCCGCACCACCTTGCCTTCTTTATAGGTCATGGTGCCGAAGGTCAGACCGCTGTAGCGCTGGTCAACAATTTCCACGCCAATAGCCAGCGCACCGTGCGCACCCAGCTGTTCAGCGATCGGCGCGACCAGATGCTCGCCGCTGGCGGAGATAATCACGATGGTGTCGCCGCGCTGCTGATGAAAGGCCAGCCGTTCGCGGGCGGCAGGGTAGACGCGCGGCAGAATATCGCGCTGAATAAAGCGGCGGATCCAGCCGCTGACCGTTAAGGTGCTCAGTCCGGCCAGCGGAGCGAGAATGGTGTGCATGTACGCTTCGATCTCCAGCGTACCCTGATAATATTGCTGCATCAGCGCCTGTTCCTGCTTGAGCAGCGCCGGTGGCGCAAATCCCTGGGAGACCAGCCAGCGCAGCCAAAGGCTGGTGCTGTCGTCGCAAATCAGCGTTTCATCAAGATCAAAAACGGCCAAATCCATCATCGTTCTCCTACAGCGAATTTTACCCAGCGTAACGTATTTTTGTGACGTTTCAGATGATTACCTGACAAATTCGGACCAGGGCGCAAACGCCCCGGTTGAGGTTTATCTACTAATCTTCAAAAAACTTTACGATTGGGCGGTTTTTTTCGCCCGTCTTAACAGGTAGCGTAGATCGCCCGCACGCTTGGCTATATCGCTGAAAGCGCAGATTTACTATGGATACCCTGGCACGCCATGACGAAAAAATCCCTCTTTGCCACGCCATGTTCGCTGGCATTCTGCACCGTATTCATGATGTTTACGCCACTTACCCATGCCGAGCAGGCGCCTGGTGCGCCGCAGGTGGAAGCCAAAGCCTGGATGCTGATGGATTTCAACAGCGGTAAAGTGCTGGCGGAAGCCAATGCCGATCAGCGGCTCGATCCCGCCAGCCTGACCAAAATGATGACCAGCTATGTGGTGGGCCAGGCACTGAAGTCGGGCAAAATTACCCGCGATGATATGGTTACCGTTGGCCAGGACGCCTGGGCGACCGGCAACCCGGCGCTGCGTGGCTCCTCGCTGATGTTCCTGAAGCCCGGCGATCGCATTCCGGTCTCCGAGCTGAATAAAGGCATTGTGATTCAGTCCGGCAACGATGCCAGCATCGCGCTGGCGGATTACGTCGCTGGCAGTCAGGACTCTTTTGTCGGCCTAATGAACAATTACGCCAAAGCGCTAAAACTGCAGAACACCCACTTCAAAACCGTACACGGACTGGATGCTGACGGCCAATACAGCACCGCGCGTGATATGGCGCTGATAGGTCAGGCGCTGATCCGCGACGTGCCGGAAGAGTACGCGCTGAACAAAGAGAAAGAGTTCACCTTTAATAATATTCGTCAGCACAACCGCAACCGCCTGCTGTGGAGCACCAACTTGCAGGTGGACGGCATCAAAACCGGACACACCTCTGGCGCAGGCAACAATCTGGTGGCATCGGCTACGGATAACGGCATGCGCCTGATTTCGGTGGTGCTCGGCGCGGATACCGATGCACAGCGCTTCCGCGAAAGTGAAAAACTGCTGACCTGGGGCTTCCGTTTCTTTGAAACGGTGACGCCGGTTAAGGCAGCGACGCCCTTTGCCAGCCAGCGCGTCTGGTTTGGCGATCGCAAGATGGTCAATCTTGGTGTGGCGCAAGATGCTGCACTGACCATCCCGAAAGGGCAGATGAAGAACATGAAGGCGAGCTTTACCCTGACTTCGCCGCAGCTCAGCGCGCCGCTAAAAAAACATCAGCAGGTTGGCGTAATCGATTTTCAGCTCAACGGCAAAACCATTGAGCAGCGGCCGCTGGTGGTGCTCGATGAGGTGCAGGAAGGCAGCTTCTTCAGCCGCATTGTGGATTTCGTGATGATGAAGCTGGATGGCTGGTTCGGCAAGTGGTTTAGCTAAGCGAGAAAAAAGGGCGGCGCCGGGCCGCCCTTTTCATTACTGCTGCACCCAGCCTTTGCGAATCGGCAGGGCAAACACCAGTCGATAAGCCTGATGCAGCGCGCTCAGCAGCCGCGTGCCGTACACCTGCCAGGCGAGATGCGACGTCAGGCAGCCGAGTAATCCCACCAGCAAGCCGCCGACCATATCCATAGGCCAGTGAACGCCAAGATAGACCCGTGACCAGGCGATGGCCGTGCCGATCGCCAGCAGCAACACGCCTGACCAGAGCCGGTGCCAGAACACAAAGGCCAGTGCGAAGGTGAAAATTGTGGTGCCGTGATCGCTGGGGTAAGAATCATCAGGACGATGGGCAAGAAACTGATGGCCAAAGCCGATAGCAAAGGGGCGCGGATGAGGCAGCAGCTGGCCAACACACCAGGAGATGGTTAACGCGTAAAGCAGCGCAATGCCGGTTTTCAGTACCAGTTCGCGCTGTGGCATCACGCGATGGCTGGGTGCCCACAGCCACATACCGACGATCAGCAGCGGCACAATCATAATCAGATCGCGGGCGATAAAAGTCGCCAGCGATAAAAGCCAGGCGGGCGATTGCGGCGTGGCGTTGATCCACAAAAACAGCGTGCGGTTAATCTCTTCCATCTCGTTTCCTCTTATTACCTTGCGGATGCAAAGGGCATCCTGAATAAACACCGGCGTGGCGATAATCTCCTGCGCACCGCCGGATAAAAAATAACGTCTGAATCCGGTGGGCTATCCTGCAGAGAGTCAACGCTGCGGTAAATGGCAGCACTCTTAATTACCCATCGGGTTGCGCTTTTGTTTAGGTTTCTCTGCTGATTAAGAGAACAACGACAATTTGCCTTAAGGCAGCGCTTTGATGGAATCCTGAATTTCAGGCATAAAAAAACCCGCTAATCAGAGATTAACGGGCTCCGCAATTAAGGGATTTCAAAGAAAAGCAGTGGCAATAAATAAGACTTCGTAAATATTTAAAAGTTCTGCAACGCTACGGATAATTTTTCAGGGGCCAATTAATGGCCAGATAATAACGATAATGGTGCCTGCCAGCGTCAGCAATACGTTGGCAATGGCATAGGTGCCGGCATAACCCAGCGCCGGAATATTACTGCGCGCCGTGTCGCTGATAATTTCCATCGCCGGGGCGCAGGTGCGGGCACCCATAATGGCACCAAACAGCAGGGCGCGGTTCATGCGCAGCAGATAGGCACCAAACAGATAGCAGATAATCACCGGCACCAGGCTTACCGCCAGGCCACACAGCAGCATCTGCAGGCCCGCGCTGCCGAGGCCATGCGACAATCCGCTGCCCGCGCTGAGACCCACACCCGCCATAAATACCATCAGGCCAAACTCTTTCAACATGGTCAGCGCGCCCTGCGGGATATACCCAAAAGTAGGATGGTTGGCGCGCAAAAAGCCAAGCAGGATGCCGGCAAACAGCAGACCGGCAGCGTTACCGATGGCAAAGTTAAAGCTGCTGAACTGGAAGTTCACCATGCCGATCATCAGGCCGATAATAAAGAAGGCGCAGAAGGCGAGCAGATCGGTAACCTGACTGTGAATAGCGATAAAGCCGATGCGGTCGGCGACGCTTTTTACCCTGCGCGCTTCGCCGCTAACCTGCAGCACATCGCCTTTATTCAGGATGATGCTGTCATCGATAGGCATCTCAATCTGGCTGCGAATGACCCGGTTGAGGAAGCAGCCGTGATCGGTGAGGTTAAGCTGGCTAAGGCGGCGGTTAACCACGTTGTGGTTTTTGACCACGATCTCTTCGGTGACGATGCGCATATCAAGCAGATCGCGATCGAACACCTCTTTACCGTTGCGAAAGCTGGGATCGAGCCGCGCATGCGCTTCCGGGTAGCCAACCAGCGAGATCTCGTCGCCTTCCTGCAGTACCGCGTCACCGTCCGGGCTGGCAAGGATGCCGTTGCGACGGATGCGCTCTATGTAGCAGCCGGTCTGCCGATAGATGCCGAGTTCTCGCAGGTTTTTACCGCCGCTCCACGCCACCAGCTCTGCGCCCACGCGATAGGCACGAATCACCGGCAGATAAACCTTGCGCTGGCTGTCGGCATCCAGACCACGTTCCCGGGCAATCTGTTGGGCGCTGGTCGGTAAATCCTGATGCTGCAGGCGCGGCAGATAGCGCGCGGCGACAATTAAACTCACCAGACCGATCAGGTAGGTCAGTGCATAGCCGAGGCTCAGGTGATCCTGCATCAGCGCCAGCTGCGGTTCGCCAAGGGTTTGTCGCAGGGTATCGCCAGCGCCAACCAGCACCGGCGTTGAGGTCATCGATCCCGCCAGCATGCCGGCGGTCAGGCCGATATCCCAGCCAAACAGTTTGCCCATGCCGATGGTCAGCAGCAACGCGCTGCCGACCATCACCAGGGCCAGCATCAGATAGTTTTTGCCATCGCGGAAGAAAATAGAGAAAAAGTTCGGCCCGGCTTCGACGCCAACGCAAAAAATAAACAGCATGAAGCCCAGGCTGAGCGCGTCGGTATTCATCGCAAAATGTTGTTGCCCTAAAAGCAGCGACACCACTAAAACGCCAATGGAATTACCCAGTTGAATCGGGCCAAAGCGTAATTTCCCTAAACAGAGGCCCAGCGCAAGCACGACAAATAATAACAAGATGTCATTGGCGCTTAACAAATTTGCGACATTTATATTCACGAGTTAACTTTTACTTTACCAGTAACTGATTGATAAGAGAGATGTTCTGCGCTAACTTACCACGCAGTGACGCAGCTTTTATTGACTTCATCCGCGGCAATAAAATTATCCAGCAGTGTAAACCTGAATATATTTTGTCGCCACGTATTCACGGTATTCAGCGCCACTCTTTTTTTCATCTCTCTTCACCCTTTTTGCACCTTCAGCCGGTGCTAATGTAGAGGTCGCATTATGCCATTGCGTGCCGTTCGCCTGTCCGCGGTGATTAATTGCCTGTCGCTTTACTGCGCGATTTTTATTCTGGCCCGCTACAGCGCGGCGCTGGGCCAACATGGTCAGCCGGCCCTGTTGCTGTTTATGCTGCCTGGCGCGCTGGCTGGGCTGATCGCGCGTCCCAACGCGGTCACGGTGGCGCTAAGCGGCGCGCTGCTGGCGACGCCAGTCTGTCTGCTGATGCTGGCCCTGCCGCTGTTAAATCTGTCGAGCCCGCTGCAGGAATTTGCCTGGCACGCCAGCGCCATTTTCCTCTGCGTCTGCGGGGCGCTGCTGGTCAGCCTGTGGCGCGCCTTGTTCCCGCGCCGTCAGCTGCACTAAAAAAAGGGCCTGCATTAGCAGGCCCTTTTTGGATCGTACTGCGCTTCAGGCAGTCATGAGATTCGCGTTGGCATAAGCGGCAAATTCGGTATAGCCGCCAACATGCTGCTCATCGACGAAAATCTGCGGCACGGTTTGCACCGGCTTGCCGACGGTTTTTTCTAAATCCGCCTTGGTGATACCTTCAGCCTGGATATCAACGTAACGGAAATCAAAATCCTCGCGTTGTCCGGCAATGTTCTCGGCCAGCTCTTTAGCACGCACACAATAAGGGCAGCCTGGGCGACCAAAAATTACAGCGATCATCGGTATCTCCTTGCAGTCGTTGAGTTGTGATTGCTATCACGCTCATCAATAATGGCGGTTATCATGCCCGCAACCCTTGCCGAAAGGAAGAAGGAAATGACTGTTAGTCTGATAAGCACTGACGATAGGCAAAAAGCGCATTATGGCGCGTAATCCGCAGGGTGCGCCGCGCCCGCCTGCGGCAAAAAGCCTGGCCTCGCTGCCGCTGCCGGTCCTGCTGCTGGAGGGCGCGGGCGCGCTGATGTTGGTGGTGGCGTGGATCGCCTTTAATGATGTATTGCCGCTGCCCGACTGGCTACAAGGCAAAACAGCTGCCAGGCTGCTTATCGCCGCGGCGGTCTGCTGTATGCTGCCCGCGGCGATAATAATGATGTGGCGCACGGCGCAAATTATCGCGCCGCAGCTGTTCGCCACATCGGCCCCTAAAAAAGAGAGAGACAAGCATGACGCCGACCATTGAATTACTTTGCTCACACCGTTCTGTTCGCGCCTTCACCGATCGTGAAGTCAGCGAGGAGACACGCCAGGCGATTATTGCCGCTGCGCAATCTGCATCCACCTCCAGTTTCCTGCAGTGCTCATCCATTGTGCGCATCACCGATCGCGCCATGCGCGAGAAGCTGGTCGAACTCACCGGCGGTCAGGAATGGGTTGGCAGCGCACCGGAATTTTGGGTGTTCTGCGCCGATTTTAATCGTCATCAGCAGATCGTGCCCGACGCACAACTGGGCCGCGCTGAACAGCTGCTGCTCGGCTGCGTTGATACCGCGCTGATGGCACAGAACGCCATGGTGGCGGCAGAATCGCTCGATATGGGCGGCGTCTTCATCGGCGGCATTCGTAATAACATCGCCGAAGTGACAGAGTTGCTGCAGCTGCCGAAGTTTGTGCTGCCGCTGTTTGGCTTTTGTCTGGGTTGGCCGGAATCGCATCCGGACGTCAAACCGCGTATGCCGCAGGCGATGCTGGTGCATGAAAACCACTATCAGCCGGTCGATAAGCAGGTGCTGGCGGAATATGATCGTCAGCTCAACGACTATTACCATCAGCGTGACAGCAACCAGCGTTCAGAAACCTGGAGCGGCCTGATTGAGCGGCTGATCATGAAAGAAACTCGTCCGTTTATTCTCGATTATCTGCACCAGCAGGGCTGGGCAACCAAATAATCTGCTGCGGAGCCGCACGGTGAAAATAGCCATTTTGTCGCGGGATGGAACGCTCTATTCCTGCAAGCGACTGCACGACGAAGCGCTGGCGCGTGGGCATGAGGTGGACGTTATCGATCCGCTCTCCTGCTACATGAATATCAATCCCGCGTCGCCCGCCGTGCATCTGCGCGGCCAACCGCTCGGGCCGTTTGATGCGGTGATTCCGCGCATTGGCCCGGCCACCACCTTTTATGGTACGGCGGTGCTGCGGCAGTTTGAGATGAGCGGCAGCTACCCGCTGAACGAGTCGGTGGCGATCACCCGTGCGCGTGACAAGCTGCGTTCATTACAGCTGCTGGCGCGGCAGGGGATAGATATGCCGGTTACCGGTTTTGCCTCCTCGCCGGACGACACCCATGATCTGATCGAGATGGTGGGCGGCGCGCCGCTGGTGGTCAAGCTGGTGGAAGGCACGCAGGGCATTGGCGTGGTGCTGGCAGAAACGCGCCAGGCGGCGGAGAGCGTGATCGACGCTTTTCGCGGGCTGAACGCGCACATTCTGGTGCAGGAATTTATCCGCGAAGCGCGCGGCTGCGACATTCGCTGTCTGGTGATTGGCGATGATGTGGTCGCCGCCATTGAGCGCGAGGCGAAAGAGGGCGATTTCCGTTCTAATTTGCATCGCGGCGGCCGGGCGCGTCAGGTCGAGATCAGCGAGCAGGAGCGAGCGATGGCGGTGAAAGCCGTCGCTACGCTGGGGCTGGACGTGGCAGGCGTGGATATTTTGCGCGCCGCGCGTGGCCCGTTGGTGATGGAAGTCAACGCGTCGCCCGGTCTCGAAGGCATCGAAAAGATCAGCGGCATGAACATCGCGGCGATGATGATTGCATGGATTGAACAGCACGCGCAGCCCGGTTTCTGTCTGAAAACCGGTGGCTGACCGGCATAATGCGTGCCGGATCGTGGTGTTTCGCCGCTTTTTTTCGTAAGCTAATGCGCTTCCTGAAACAGGTGTAGGACTCAACGATGGATTCACTCGTCGTTCCAGATATTGACGTGTTACGACGTTGGCTGGATCAACAAAGTATCAGCTGGTTTGAATGTGACGCCTGTCAGGCTTTACATCTGCCGCACATGCAAAATTTTGAAGGCGTATTCGATGCCAAGATCGACCTGGTGGACAATATCATCCTCTTTTCTGCACTGGCTGAAGTAAAACCCACGGCGTTAATTCCTCTGGTTGGCGACCTGTCGCAAATCAACGCCAGTTCGCTGACGGTTAAAGCGTTTCTGGATATTCAGGATGATAACCTGCCGAAGCTGATCGTCTGTCAGTCGCTGAGCGTCAGCGCCGGGCTTACCTTCGGCCAGTTTTCCGCCTTTATGAAGCAGAGCGAAGAGCAGATTTCCATGGTGATCATGGAAGCCTTTGCCAACAATCTGCTGATCGTCGGCGATGAAGAAGAAGAGGAACGTCCCTCGCTGGCCAGCGGCCATTCAATGCTGCATTAAGCCCTTTCGCTGTTCACCGCCACCCCGCGTGGCGGTTCCCTCCGCTTTCGCACCAACGTTTATTCCAGTTTTATCCGCAATCACCAGATATTTCTCGCTGTTTATGCCGGTTAAGCGCTATCTCATAGACAAAACCTGCATAAAAAATCGATAAAAGGCGTTTTTTACGCTGGGCACTGGCCTCGATGCGGTGAGGCCGCTATTCTTGCGGGGCGGCGTTACGCGTGCTCCTGGCTCGCCGGTCGCGGTCTGCTGACGGTTTCTTTTCGGTGAATAGTGATTCACTGCGTTACCGGGCAGGCATTATCTCAGCGCGGGGCTGCCCGTTCTGCATCGTGCGTTTTGATTGGCCTGGAGGAAGGAAGAATGTTCAACCCACGTAAAACAGGGTTATCGGCTGTGGTAGCGGGCGTGCTGATGCTGGCATCGGCCGGCGCGATGGCAGAACAGAAAACGCTGCACGTCTATAACTGGTCCGACTATATTTCGCCGGATACCGTGCCAAATTTTGAAAAGCAGACCGGCGACAAAGTGGTCTATGACGTGTTTGACTCCAATGAAGTGCTGGAAGGCAAACTGATGGCAGGCAGCACCGGCTATGACGTTGTGGTGCCATCGTCAAGCTTCCTCGCGCGTCAGCTGCAATCGGGCGTTTTTCAGGAGCTGGATAAGAGCAAGCTGCCAAACTACAAAAACCTCGATCCAGCCCTGTTGCAGAAGGTTGAGCAGCACGATCCCGGCAACAAATACGCCATTCCCTATCTCTGGGCGACCACCGGTATTGGCTATAACGTTGAGAAAGTGAAAGCGGCACTGGGCAAAGATGCGCCGGTTAACAGCTGGGATCTGGTGCTGAAGCCAGAAAACCTCGAGAAGCTGAAAAGCTGCGGCGTCTCTTTCCTCGATGCGCCGGAAGAGATTTTCGCTACCGTGCTGAACTACCTCGGCAAAGATCCCAACAGCAGCGATGCCAAAGATTACACCGGCGCCGCGACCGATCTGCTGCTGAAGCTGCGGCCTAATATTCGCTATTTCCACTCTTCGCAGTACATCAACGATCTCGCCAACGGCAACACCTGCGTGGCGATCGGCTGGGCGGGCGACGTATTGCAGGCGAAGAAACGCGCTGACGAAGCGAAGAACGGCGTCAACATCGCCTACAGCATTCCCAAAGAGGGCGCGCTGGCGTTCTTCGACATGATGGCGATTCCAAAAGATGCCAAAAATGTAGATGAGGCCTACAAATGGCTGAACTACATGATGGATCCCAAGGTGATTGCCGACGTTTCTGACAAAGTGTTCTACGCTAACGGTAACAAAGCATCGCTGCCGCTGATCAACGCGGATGTGCGCAATAACCCCGGTATTTTCCCGACGCCGGATACTCTCGCGAAACTGTTTGTGCTGAAAGTTCAGGATCCAAAGCTGGATCGTGTGCGCACCCGCGCCTGGACCAAAGTGAAAAGCGGTCGATAAATCGATCGGCCCGCGCTGGCTGGCGTACCAGTCAGCGCGGACTAACCTGAAATAATCTGACAACAGAGGCGCACCACCGGCCTCTGTTGTGCCATTTTTGCGGCTGGCTTAGCCCGGCTTTTGCCTGGCTCCGGAGAGTATTATTTGTGAACGATGCAACAACCCGCCCTCAACCGAAACCCGCTAAAGCGCTGACCCCGCTGCTGGAAATGCGTAACCTGACCAAATCTTTCGACGGCCAGCATGCGGTAGACGACGTCAGCCTGACCATTTATCAGGGTGAAATCTTTGCGCTGCTGGGCGCATCTGGCTGCGGTAAATCTACGCTGCTGCGCATGCTGGCGGGATTTGAACCGCCTACCAGCGGGCAGATTCTGCTGGATGGCCAGGATCTGTCGCACGTGCCGCCTTATCAACGGCCAATCAACATGATGTTTCAGTCCTATGCGCTTTTCCCGCATATGACCGTTGAGCAGAACATCGCCTTTGGCCTGAAGCAGGACAAGCTGGCGAAAGCGGACATTCGCGATCGCGTTGAGGAGATGCTGGCGTTGGTGCACATGCAGGAGTTCGCCAAACGCAAGCCGCACCAGCTTTCAGGTGGCCAGCGTCAGCGTGTGGCGCTGGCCCGCAGCCTGGCGAAACGGCCTAAGCTGCTGCTGCTCGATGAGCCAATGGGCGCGCTGGACAAAAAGCTGCGCGATCGCATGCAGCTGGAAGTGGTGGATATTCTGGAGCGTGTAGGTGCCACCTGCGTGATGGTGACCCACGATCAGGAAGAGGCGATGACCATGGCAGGGCGCATCGCCATCATGAATCGCGGTAAATTCGTGCAGATTGGCGAGCCGGAAGAGATTTACGAGCACCCAACCAGCCGTTACAGCGCCGAGTTTATCGGCTCGGTTAACGTGTTTGAAGGCCTGCTGACCGCACGCGAAGCGGATGGGCTGGTGATTCAGAGCCCGGGGCTAATTAATCCGCTGAAGGTTGATTCTGATATGTCGGTGCTGGAAAACGTGCCGGTTTATGTGGCGCTGCGCCCGGAAAAAGTGATGCTGTGCGAACAGCCGCCTGCCGATGGCTGCAACTTCGCCACTGGCGAAGTGGTGCATATTGCCTATCTGGGCGATCTGTCGATTTACCATGTGCGCCTGCGCAGTGGACAGATGCTCAGCGCGCAGTTGCAAAACGCCCATCGTTATCGCAAAGGCGCGCCAACCTGGGGCGATGAGGTGCAGCTCTGTTGGGATACCGACAGCTGCGTCGTACTGACGGTATAACGCAGGAGAAGATCATGAGCCACTATTCTGACGGCGGCCATCCGCCGCCGCGTCCCGGCGCGCTAAAACGCTGGGTTGCCCGCATGAAAATGCAGCACAGCCGTAAACTGGTGATTGCGCTGCCTTATCTCTGGCTAACGCTGTTTTTCCTGCTGCCGTTTTTGATCGTGCTGAAAATCAGCTTTGCGGATATTGCACGGGCGATTCCGCCTTACACCGATCTGATTAGCTGGGCCGACGATCAGTTCAGCCTGGTGCTTAACTTCGCCAACTATCTGCAGCTTACCGACGATCCGCTCTACATTGATGCTTACTTACAGTCGCTAAAAGTGGCGGCGATCTCCACGGTAATCTGCCTGCTGATCGGTTATCCACTGGCGTGGGCGGTGGCGCACAGCAAACCGTCAATGCGCAGCATTCTGCTGTTGCTGGTGTTGCTGCCTTCCTGGACATCGTTTCTGGTTCGCGTCTACGCCTGGATGGGCCTGCTGAACAACAACGGCATTCTCAACCGTTTTCTGATGTGGCTGGGCGTCATCGACCATCCGCTGGTAATCCTCTATACCAACACGGCGGTCTACATCGGCATTGTTTACTGTTATCTGCCGTTTATGGTGCTGCCGATCTACACCGCGTTGACGCGTATCGATTATTCTCTGGTGGAAGCGTCGCTGGATCTGGGTGCCCGACCGCTGAAGACTTTTTTCAGCGTTATCGTGCCGCTGACCAAAGGCGGCATTATTGCCGGTTCGATGCTGGTGTTTATTCCGGCGGTGGGCGAATACGTTATTCCTGAACTGCTTGGCGGCCCGGACAGCATCATGATTGGCCGAATTCTCTGGCAGGAGTTCTTTAACAACCGTGACTGGCCAGTGGCCTCGTCGCTGGCGGTGATCATTCTGCTGATTCTGATTCTGCCGATTATCTGGTTTCATAAACATCAAAACAAACAGCTGGGGGAGAAAGCATGAGTTTACCCGCCGTTCGATCCCCGTGGCGCCGCGTCATTTTGCTGGTGGGCTTTCTGTTTCTCTATGCGCCGATGGTGCTGCTGGTGGTCTACTCCTTTAACAGCTCGCAGCTGGTGACCGTATGGGAAAGCTGGTCGCTGCACTGGTATCGCGTGCTGTTTCAGGACAGCGCGATGATCAGCGCGGTTACGCTCAGCCTGACCATCGCCGCGCTGGCGGCCACCATGGCGGTGGTGCTCGGCACCATTGCAGCGGTGATCATCGTGCGCTTTGGTCGCTTTCGCGGTCATACCGGCTTTGCATTTATGCTGACGGCGCCGCTGGTGATGCCGGATGTGATAACCGGTTTATCGCTGCTGCTGCTGTTTGTGGCGATGGCGCACGCGCTTGGCTGGCCCGCCGATCGCGGTATGCTGACCATTTGGCTGGCGCATGTCACCTTTTGTACCGCCTACGTGGCGGTGGTGATTAACGCCCGTTTGCGCGAACTCGATCGCTCAATCGAAGAAGCGGCGATGGATTTAGGCGCCGCGCCGCTGAAGGTCTTCTTTGTGATTACCGTACCGACGATCGCTCCGGCGCTGGTCACCGGCTGGCTGCTGGCCTTTACCCTGTCGCTGGACGATCTGGTGATTGCCAGTTTTGTCACCGGACCGGGCGCCACCACGCTGCCGATGGCGATTTTTGCCACCGTGCGTCGCGGGGTGAACCCGGAGATTAATGCGCTGGCGTCGCTGATATTGCTGGTGGTGGGCATCGTTGGCTTTATCGCCTGGCGCCTGATGGCGCACGAAGAGAAGAAGCGAATACGCGATATTCAGAAAGCAAAACGTGGCTGAAATGCATAAAGTTTGCCACTATTCGGAAAGGGCCGCTTTGTCGGCCCTTTTTACGGAGTTGCACCATGTCTGAAACCTTTAAAACCGCGCCGCTGCATGATGCGCCGGTGCCGGTAATGATCGCGGGAATCGCGATTCTGGCGACGCGTACGCTGGGCGTCGCCATGCTGTTCCATGAGCTGGGCTTTCAGGAGATCGCCTCTTTTGTGCATCGCAGCGCGCAGGCGTGGGATTCCACGCTGATCTTTATCGCCAGCCAGCTGCTGTTTTGTATCGAGCTGCGCTGTGCGTTTATGTTGATGCGCGGCGCAAATCGAGGCCGCTGGGGCTACGCACTGACTCAGGCGATCGTGCTGAGCTACATGGTGGTAGCGTCGCTGGGCTGGGTGTATCCGGAGATTTTCAGCATCAGCGGTGAGAACGATGCGGAGATCGTCCATCGCGTGCTGCTGCAAAAGCTGCCCGATCTGTTGGTGCTGATATTGCTGTTTGTGCCCGCCAGCAGTCGGCAATATTTCCGTCCCTGATGGTGCTATAATCGCGCGCTGCTACAGGACACTCAACACAGGTTTAACATGCACTGCGCGCTTTATGACGCCAACCGCTGTCGCTCATGTCAGTGGCTGGAAAAATCCTATCCGCAACAGATCGACGACAAACAATCGCTGCTGCAACAGCTGCTGGCCGATCACCCGGTCGCCGAGTGGCGCGCACCGGTGCTCTCCGCGCAACAGGCGTTTCGCAACAAAGCGAAAATGGTGGTCAGCGGCAGCGTTGAGCGTCCGGTGCTTGGGCTGTTGCACGCCGACGGCGAGGCGGTGGATTTAATCGACTGCCCGCTCTATCCTGCGAGTTTCCGCACCGTTTTTGCTGCCCTGATCCCATTTATTGCCCGTGCCGGGCTGACGCCTTATCACGTTGCGCGCCGCCGTGGCGAACTGAAATTCGTCTTGCTCACCGAAAGCACGCGCGGCGAACTGATGCTGCGCTTTGTGCTGCGCTCAGAACAGAAGCTGACTCAGCTGCAGGCGGCGCTGCCGTGGCTACAGGCGGAGCTGCCGCAGCTTAAGGTGATCACCGCCAATATTCAGCCGGTACCGATGGCGATTCTCGAAGGCAAAGAGGAGATCTTTCTCACCGCGCAGCACGCTCTGGCGGAACAGCTGAACGATGTGCCGCTGTCGATCCGCCCGCAGAGTTTTTTCCAGACCAACGCGCCGGTGGCTGCGCAGCTTTATCAAACTGCACGCGAGTGGGTGCGGGCGCTGCCGGTTGAGAGCATGTGGGATCTTTTTTGTGGGGTAGGCGGTTTTGGCCTGCATTGCGCGACCCCGCAGATGCGGTTGACCGGCATAGAGATCAGCGCTGAAGCGATCGCCTGCGCACAGCAGTCGGCGCAGGCGATGGGATTACACCAGGTGAACTTTGCCGCGCTGGATTCGACGCAGTTTGCCACCGGCAATGACAGCGCGCCACAGCTGGTGCTGGTCAATCCGCCACGGCGTGGCATTGGTGAAACGCTGTGTCAGTGGCTCAGCGAGATGGCGCCGCCGTGGATCCTCTACTCGAGCTGCAATGCACGCAGCATGGCGGAGGATATCGCCCGTTTGCCGGATTATGCGGTGCAGCGGGTGCAGCTGTTCGACATGTTTCCCCATACCGCGCACTACGAAGTGCTGACCCTGCTGGAGCGGAAAAGCTAAGGGCCGCCTGGCGGCCCTGAAGGAGGACTTACTGCGGGAACCACTTATCATTGATGCGCTGCAGGGTGCCGTCAGCTTTGGCGGCGTTCAGAGCAGCGTTGAGTTTTTCCAGCAGCGCGTGATTATCCAGACGCACGGCGATGCCTAAACCAGTGCCAAAATAGGCGGGATCGGTAATGTGTTCACCCACGGTATGCAGCTCAGGATTGGTTTTCAGCCACTGATTAACCACCGCGGTATCGCCAAATACGCCATCCAGCCGATTATTTTTCAAATCCAGAATGGCGTTCTGATAGCTGTCATAGGCCACGGCCACTACGTCAGGATGTTTCTCCAGCAGGTATTTCTGATGCGTAGTGCCATTTTCCATGCCGATACGCTTGCCTGCCAGCTGATCCTGTTGCGTGAAGTTTTTACTGCGGGCGATCACTACCGCGGAGTTGGCGTAGTAAGGCTGGGTAAACGCCACCTGCTTGCTGCGCTCTGCGGTGATATCCATACCGGAGATCACCGCATCAAAACGGCGAAACTTCAGCGACGGGATCAGACTGTCAAACGCGTTATTGGTAAAGGTACAGTCAGCCTGCATCTTTTCGCACAGCGCTTTCGCTAAATCGATATCAAAACCCACTACCTGATTATTGCTGTCCAGCGACTCGAACGGCGGATAAGTCGCGGATGAGGCAAAGCGAATTTTGTCAGCAGCGTGGGCGGTTAACGTGGCGGTTGCCAGCACGGCAGCCAGGATCCATCTGTTCATCAATGTTGCTCCATAAGTTATGCGCCGTGCGCAGGTGCAGGCCGCGAAAAAGTCAGCAGGCGGGCAGGGCGGAAACCCTGCACCGCAAATCAGTTACGCCGTTCAAACGCCAGCGCGCGTCGCTCAATCAGCCGCATCATTAAGGTCAGCAGGCCGTTCACGCAGAGATAAATCAGTCCGGCGGCGGCGAACACCATCACATCATAGGTGCGGCCATACAGCAGCTGGCCGTGGCCCATCACTTCCATCAGCGTAATGGTGTAGGCCAGCGAGGTGCTTTTAAACACCAGCACCACTTCATTCGAATAGGAAGAGAGCGCGCGTTTAAAGGCATAGGGCAACAAGATACGCAGCGTATCTTTGCGATTCATCCCCAGCGCCGCGCACGACTGCCACTGGCCGGCAGGAATCGCTTTCACCGCGCCGTAAAACAGCTGTGTGGTGTAGGCGGCACTGTTTAGCGAGAGCGCCAGCAGCGCACAGAGCCAGGGCTGCGACAGCAGATGCCACAGCCAGGGAATGTTCTGGATAGACGGAAACTGGCCGGGTCCGTAGTAGATCAGGAAGATCTGCACCAGCAGCGGCGTGCCGGTAAACAGGGTGATATAGCCCCTGGTCAGCTGACTGACCACCGGCACCTTCAGCGCCAGCACCACGGTAAACAGCAGCGACAGCACCAGCGCGGCAATCAGCGAAGCCACGGTGAGCGTCAGGCTGGTTTGCAGGCCTTTCATTAATTCAGGTAAGTAGGCGAGCATCAGCTGTCACCTCGCTCAAAACGGGTGGTGCGCAGTTCAATGCGTCGCAACACCGCCTGGCTCAGCAGCGTAATCACCAGATAGATTGCCGCGGCGATCAGAAACCAGTTGAACGGCTCCTGCGTGCGTGTGGCAATGCTGCGGGTTTGCAGCATCAAATCGTTTACGCTGATCAGCGACACCAGCGCGGTATCCTTCAGCAATACCAGCCACTGATTACCAAGGCCGGGCAGCGCATGACGCCACATCTGTGGCAGGATCAGCCGGAAAAAAATGGCACCTTTCTTCATGCCCAGCGCCTGGCCCGATTCCCACTGGCCCTGTGGCACGGCGCGCAGCGCGCCGCGCAGAGTTTGCGAAGCGTAGGACGCGTACAGAATGGCCAGCGCGATTACGCCGCACAGAAACGGACTGACGTCGAAATTTTCAATGTTGACCTGAATCGGCAGCTGAAACAGGCCGAAATTCAGCGTAAAGCCGTCGGAGAGCAGCAACAGCAACTGCGAGGCGCCGAAGTAGATAAACAGCACCACGAGAATTTCTGGCAGGCCGCGAAACAGCGTCACCAGGCCCGTGCCGAGCCAGGCAACCGGGCGCCAGCGTGCTGATTCCCAGGCAGCGAAAATCATCGCCAGCACCAGGCCAACCACCAGAGCGGAAAGGGCAAGGCCGACGGTCATCCCGGCGGCGCTTGCGAGAGGCATGATCTCATTCATTTAATTATTGCTGAAACCATTTGCTGTAGATGGTTTTGTAGGTGCCATCGGCTTTGATCTTATCCAGCGCGGTATTGAACTGGCTCTGCAGGGCGCTGTTACCCTGGCGAACCGCAATGCCGAGGCCGGTGCCGAAGTAGGCTTTGTCAGTGACTTTATCGCCGACCGCTGCCAGATTAGCGTTTTGCTTCAGCCATTCGTTCACCACCGCCGTATCGCCAAATACCGCATCGATACGGCCATTTTTCAGGTCGAGCACGGCATTTTGATAGCTGTCGTAAGGCACAGTGGTGATCTCACTATGACGATCGCCAAGGTATTTCTGATGCGTGGTGCCGTTCTGCACGCCAACGCGTTTGCCTTTCAGCGCGGCGATATCAGCAACTTTGCCTTTTTGCGCGACGAACAGCGCTGAATTATCGTAATAAGGTTTGCTGAACAGTACCTGCTTCTCGCGATCCGGCGTGATATCCATGCCTGCCATTACCGCGTCGAAGCGGCGGAATTTCAGGCTGGGGATCAGGCTGTCGAACGCCTGATTCGTAAAGGTGCAGGTGGCGTCGATCTCTTTACACAGCGCGTTAGCCAGATCGACATCAAAGCCCTGAATCTTGTTGTTGGCATCAACGAACTCAAACGGAGGATAGGACGCTTCCGTCGCGAAACGGATGGTCTGCGCAGCGGTTGCGCTCAGGCTGCAGCCGGCAATCAGCGCGGCAAGAATGATTTTTTTCATTAGAGAATCCTGCGTTAGTGCGAAAGATAATGAGCAAACGCGTCGGTTTGCGGCTGTGTAAATCGGCTGGCGTCACCCTGTTCCACGATGTGGCCGTTTTCCATATATACCACGCGACTGGCGGTTTTACGGGCCACTTCCACTTCATGGGTAACAATCACCTGCGTAATGCGGGTTTGCGCCAGCTCACGAATAATGGCAACAATTTGGGCGGTAATTTCAGGATCGAGCGCGGCGGTAGGCTCATCAAACAGCAGTACCTGCGGCTCCATCATCAGCGCACGGGCAATGGCCACGCGCTGCTGTTGACCGCCGGAAAGGTGCAGCGGGAAACGATCGCTATAAGGCGTCAGACGCAGACGGTCCAGCAGTTTCTCAGCACGGGCACGCGCCTGATCTTTGCTCAGGCCCAGCACTCGGCAGGGCGCTTCCGTCAGATTTTGCATAACGGTAAGGTGCGGCCAGAGATTGTATTGCTGAAAGACCATGCCGACATTCTGCCGCAGCGTACGAATCGCTGCTTCAGAAGGGCGTTTGCTGAAGTCAAAATGGGTGCCAGCGATCGACAGGGTGCCTGAGCGCGGTGCCTCAAGCAGGTTAAGCACGCGCAGCAATGAACTCTTGCCTGCGCCGCTTGGGCCCAGCAATACCAGCGTTTCGCCTTCCGGGCAGTTCAGATCGATATCGAACAGCGCCTGATGCGGGCCATAGAAACAATTAATGCCGTTTAGTTGAATACTCATGCGCCAAAAGTGAATAGCAATTGATGCGGCAAATCTTAACGTCAACAGCATAGTTATGCAATTCAGCTGCGTTAAAATTTATTAATGATAAGCAGGATAACTGAATCGTAGCACAACGTGATGCGGAGCGGGCGGCAAGCAGGCGCATCATTGAGCGATGCGCCATATCAGTTATTTTCTCAACATCTCGCTCAGCGAGCCGCCGTCAGCGTGAGGCGCGCTGGCTGCATAGCGCACATCGTCTACTGCCCAGCAGTTGCCTTCATGCACCATCAGCACTTCATCCTGCCATTGCTTATCGTCACGGCTTAGGCTGACGCGCAGCGGAATATTGCGTGCATCACGATTGGGAATGGATGAGGCATCGGCAACGCTGGCTTCGGTTGGTCCGGCGGCCACGCTGGAGAAGAGATCGCCCTGATAACGCGCGTTCTGCTCACCGTTAGCTTTTACCAGTGACTGATAAAGTTTGTCGCTCAGATAAGGGCGATATTTCGCCAGTAGCTGGGCATTGGGCAGCCCCTGCGTCGGCTGAGCGGTGCGCAGATCGTAAAACTGCTGTGCGACGCTGTCCGGGCCGCCTTCAACGCAGCTGCCAAAACGCGGGCCGTTATCTTTGTAAACCGGTTCAACGGTGGTGCAGGCGCTAAGCAGCAGCGCCGCGGGAATCAGCGCAGCGAACGCAATGTTTTTCATCACTATTTCCTTGTTGTTATCTGGCAAAGCGGGTTTTTTAGCATAAAGTATAGCCATGGTTCTAAGCCGCACGGGCTAAAGTCGTGCTCAACGTCAAATTAGGGAGCGAATAATGCAATTTTCCACCACCCCCACGCTGGAAGGTCAACCGATCACCGAGTATTGCGGTGTCGTCACTGGCGAAGCGATTCTCGGTGCCAATATTTTTCGCGACTTTTTTGCCGGTATTCGCGACATTGTTGGCGGCCGATCGGGCGCCTATGAAAAAGAGCTGCGTAAAGCCCGCCAGATCGCCTTTGCGGAGCTGGAAGCTCAGGCCAGCGCGCTGGGTGCCAATGCGGTGGTTGGCATTGATATCGATTACGAAACCGTTGGCAAAGACAGCAGTATGCTGATGGTCAGCGTTAGCGGTACGGCGGTCAAAACCCGCTGATGCGCATCCGGTGTTTACTGCTGGCGCTGTTCGCATTGGCAGGCTGTCAGAACGGCCATTATGAAGCGCGCGACGGCTATGCGGTGGACAAAACTCACCCGGCGCTGGGTGCCCGGCCACGCGTTAAAGTGGTTGTTTTACATTATACCGCTGAAGATTTACCGAGTTCGCTGGCGACGCTAACCGATCGTGAGGTCAGTGCGCATTATTTGATTCCGGCGCATCCCAGCCGCTGGCGAGGCCAACCCGCCGTCTGGCAGCTGGTGCCGGAATCGCAGCTGGCATGGCACGCCGGGCCAAGCTTCTGGCGCGGCGCAACACGGCTCAACGATACGTCAATCGGCATTGAGCTGGTCAATCCTGGCTATCGCCGCACGCCAGGCGGCCTGGTGTGGCAGCCTTATACGCCTCAGCAGATAGCAGCGCTGACGCCGCTGCTGCGCGATATCGTGCAGCGTTACGGCATCTTGCCGGTCAATATTGTTGGGCACAGCGATGTTGCGCCACAGCGCAAACAGGATCCGGGACCGCTGTTTCCCTGGCAGCCGTTAGCTAGCCTTGGACTGGGTGCCTGGCCGGCCGCTGAACGGGTCGCCGCATTGCGACAGGGTATCCGTGACGATGATCCAGCTTTGACGCAGCGGCTGCTAAACGCTCTGGCGCGCTATGGCTATGGATTACCGGAAACGCTCACTGCGCGACAGCAGCAAAAAGTCATCGCGGCTTTTCAGATGCATTTTCGGCCAGCGGATTATCGCGGCATTGCCGATGCGGAAACGCTCGCTATCGCCGAAGCGCTGCTGGAGAAATATGGCGAGGCGGAATAGCCTCGCCTGAGGGTCAGGCGGCGAGAAATGCGCGCCACTCGCGCACCACGGTTTCCAGCGCCTGACGATCGACGTCAATGTGCGTTACCAGGCGCATGCGCGGACCCGTAAACAGCGCAATGCCGCGCGCCTTCATCCACAGTCGCAGTGGCTCGGCCTGTTCAGCCGGTATCGCTGCAAACACCATGTTGGTGTTCTGACTGGTCACCTGCACGCCAATATCACGTAGCGCCGCTGCCAGCCAGGCGGCATTATCGTGATCGTTCTGCAGTCGCTCAACGTTATGCTGTAACGCGTACAGACCCGCCGCTGCCAGAATACCCGCCTGACGCATGCCGCCACCGGTCATTTTGCGCCAGCGCTTCGCCTGCTCAATGTAGTCACGATCGCCGCAGAGCACGGAACCCACCGGCGTGCCCAGCCCTTTGGACAGGCAGATCGACAGGGTATCGCAATGACGGGTCAGCGTTTCCAGCGTGACGCCTTGCGCCACCACGGCATTAAAGATGCGCGCGCCATCCACGTGCAGCGCCAGCTTGTGCTCACGGGTGAAGGCCATTGCCTGTTGCAGATAATCAAGCGGTAATACTTTGCCGTTGTGGGTGTTTTCCAGACTGAGCAGGGTAGTGCGGGCAAAGTGAATATCGTTGGGTTTGATGAACTGTGCCACGACATCCAGCGGCAAGGTGCCGTCCTCGGCCGCCAGGATTGGTTGCGGTTGGATACTGCCCAACACCGCCGCACCGCCCCCTTCATACTTATAATTATGCGCCAGCTGGCCCACAATATATTCATCGCCGCGCTGGCAGTGGCACAGCAGCGCGACCAGATTGGCCTGCGTGCCGGTGGGGAAAAACAGCGCCGCCTGCTTACCGCTCATTTCCGCCAGCGTGTCCTGAAGCTGGTTGACGGTGGGATCGTCGCCATACACATCATCGCCTGTTTCAGCTTTCATCATGCTGCTGAGCATTGCGCTGCCGGGCCGGGTCACTGTATCGCTGCGTAAATCGATCACGTTTTGCTCCCTGTAAAAAAGGGCACCGCAGTGCCCGTATTCGCCTGAGATTGTTTTACCGCAGCCAGTTGGTTTTCGCCAGTTCAACCACCTCATCGCCGCGTCCATTCATGATCGCGCGCAACATATAAAGGCTGAAACCTTTGGCCTGTTCCAGTTTTATTTGCGGTGGCATGGCCAGCTCATCGGTCGCGGTGATGACATCCACCAGTACCGGACCGTCGTGCGCGAAGGCTTCCTGCAGTGCGCCATCGAGGTCGGAGGCTTTTTCGACGCGAATGCCTTTCACGCCACACGCCGCGGCAATCGCCGAGAAGTCAGGATTGTGCAGTTCAGTGCCGTCAGTCAGATAGCCGCCTGCTTTCATCTCCATCGCCACAAAGCCGAGCACGCTGTTGTTGAAGATCACCAACTTAACCGGCAGCTTGAGTTGAGCGACGGTAATAAAATCGCCCATCAGCATGCTAAAGCCGCCGTCACCGCACATGGCGATAACCTGACGGTCGCGGTCGATGGCCTGCGCTCCCAGCGCCTGCGGCATCGCATTGGCCATTGAACCGTGGTTGAACGAACCGAGCAGACGCCGTTTGCCGTTCATCTCCAAATAACGCGCCGCCCAAACGGTTGGCGTGCCGACATCACAGGTGAAAATGGCGTCGTCGTTGGCGTAGCGGCTGATTTGCTGGGCAACATACTGTGGATGGATCGCCTGCTTATCGTTGGCGGTGGCGAGATCGTCGAGATCTTTTCGTGCGTCGCGGTAATGTTTCAGCGCGCTCTCAAGATGATGACTGTCCGCTTTGTTACTGAGCTTCGGTAACAGCGCGCTGAGGGTCGATTTCACATCCCCAACCAGCGCCATATCGACGTGGCAGTGCGAACCGATACTGCCTGGATTAATGTCGATTTGAATGATTTTTGCCGACTGCGGGTAAAACGCGCGGTAGGGGAATTGCGTACCCAGCAGGATCAGCGTATCGGCATTCATCATTGCCTGAAAACCGGATGAAAAGCCGATCAGGCCGGTCATGCCCACGCTGTAAGGATTATCATATTCAATGTGTTCTTTGCCGCGCAGCGCATGTACCACCGGTGCTTTCAGCGTGGCGGCCAGTTCAATCACTTCCGCATGCGCACCGGCACAGCCGCTGCCGCACATCAGCGTGACGTTGCTCGCCTCATTCAGCGCCGCCGCCAGTTTTTCCAGCTCCTCATGACGCGGGATGATCAGCGGGGCCTGCGGAGGATACCATTCGGCAGAAGCGTGTTCCGGTGCCAGCTGCAGCGCAACATCGCCGGGTAACACCACCACGGAAACGCCACGGTTAAGGATCGCTTTACGCATGGCGATGCCGAGCACCTGAGGCAACTGTTCGGCGCTGGAAACCAGCTCGCAGTAATGGCTGCATTCACGAAACAGCTCCTGCGGATGCGTTTCCTGGAAGTAACCGCTGCCAATTTCGCTGGAAGGAATGTGCGCTGCGATAGCCAGCACCGGCACCTGATTGCGGTGGCAATCGAACAGGCCGTTGATCAGATGTAAGTTACCTGGCCCGCAGGAGCCGGCACACACCGCCAGCTTGCCGGTAATATGCGCTTCGGCACCGGCGGCAAAGGCCGCAACCTCTTCATGACGCGTTGGCATCCACTCAATGGTGCCCATGCGATTCAGGCTGTCGCTCAGGCCGTTGAGGGAGTCGCCGGTAACGCCCCAAATCCGTTTCACGCCGGCGTTTTCCAGCGTCTTCGCGACCAGCGCCGCAACGGTATTTTTCATGTTTAGCTCCTTTCAGCTGTATGGCCCGCATCCGTGGCCGGTAATGACAGTGAAAAAAGCATAGCTGAGCGAAAGAGGATCGGGCGGCGAAAAGTGCGCCCGATCACATTCAGGAAACAAACAGGGCGATGAGTACCGGTGCCAGCAGGCTCAGTAAAAAGCCATGCACAATCGCGGCGGGAACAATTTCATTGCCGCCTGAGCGCTGCAGCACCGGCAGGGTGAAGTCCATTGAGGTGGCGCCACATAATCCCAGCGCGCTGGAGCGATGTTGCGAAATTAAGCCAGGAATCAGCATGATGGCGATCAGTTCACGCAGCAGATCGTTGAAAAAGGCCGCGCTGCCAATTACCGGGCCGAAGGATTCGGTCATCAGAATGCCGGACAGCGAGTACCAGCCGAAGCCGCTCGCCAGCGCCAGGCCGGTGTGAATCGGTAATCCGAGCAGCAGCGCAGCAATGACTCCGCCAGCCAGCGCGCTCACGCAGACCGTCGCCGCCACAATTGTGCCACGCCGATTAAGCACTATTTGTCGAACCGTCATGCCGCTGCCGCGCAGCTGCATACCCACCAGAAACAGCAGAAAGATCAAGGCATATTCGCTGGCTTCACCGGCATGGGTCAGCGGTGACCAGTGGGTCAAGCCAAGCAGAAAGCCCGCTACCACCACGCCGCACAGCTTCAGTGAGTCGAGCGCCATATTCAGCCGCGACGGCAACGCCTGCTGCTTGTGCGCATGCCGCCACGGCATTTTTTTCTCCAGCAGTCGCAACGCCAGCAGATTGCAGATCAGAATAGCGACCACGCTAACCAGGGCAACGTGAAAAATCGCCAACAGGTTGCTGCTGAGGTTATCGAGAAAGGCGAGGCTGATGCCCATAAAAAACAGAATGACGTAAACCATGCCGCTGAGTAGACGATTGACCAGGCCCAGTATCGCCGGGCGACGTAAAGGCAATAAATAACCAAGAATCAGAGGAATAAGGATAATTAACAGGCCGGAATACATGAATCGCGCTCGTCCGTGAAAAAGTAACGAACACGCTATCCAAAAACGATCGCAGCGTAAACCCTGCTCACAGAATAAACTTTTTGTGCCCTGCATCACGACTGAGCCGGTGGCACCAGCCGTTAAATATGATTGCGTTTGGCACGCTACTATAGCGTCTGTTTTTCATGCAGCTGACGGGCGAAAAAGCGCAGGCGAGCAGGCAGTTCAGCGTTAACGTTGTGAACAAGCGCCGGGTGGAAAAAATAAAAATGCCAGCGGCGATGGCTGGCATTTTTCAACGGGGTTGTACAGAATAGCCAGAGTCAGGCGGTAGCCTGTAATTCGACGGGAACAATAACGCTGGCATGGTTGCCTTTGGGTCCCGGATGAACATCAAACTGGACATGCTGCCCGGCTTTCAGGGTTCTGTACCCTTCCATTTGAATCGTGGAGTAGTGCGCGAAAATATCCTCGCCGCCATCACCTGGGCAGATAAAGCCGAAGCCCTTGGCGTTATTGAACCATTTAACTGTACCCGTCTCCATGCTCTGGATCCCTCGCAAGACATTGTATTCGGTAGGTGAGGTAACATGCTGTGAGCTGATTGCTCAAATCTCAAACAGCTGTGCCTGTAGAATGTAGAGAAACCCTACAGGGCGTCAAGCAATCGGGCAGGGAAGGCGGCAGGAAAATCTCTAAAATTTGAAGCGGTTAACGCTATTGCAAATTTTGTGATGGGGGTCGCGCTAACTATTTTTGTACATCTTTCCACACGCGGCACAGGTCCTGAAGCACGTGTTAAACTTGAAGCAGTGAGGTGACGCCTCCTGCTCGTCACGCAGAACAGCAACGGAATTTTCATGGCAAACACTAACGACTGGCTTAATTTTGAACATCTTGCAGATGACAAACTGCGCGAAGGGCTTAAGCCACCTTCAATGTATAAAGTTATACTGAACAATGACGATTATACGCCTATGGAATTTGTTATTGACGTTCTGCAAAAGTTCTTTTCTTATGATATTGAACGTGCAACGCAACTGATGCTTAGAGTGCACTACCAGGGAAAGGCCATTTGCGGTGTATTTACCGCTGAAGTCGCAGAGACAAAAGTGGCAATGGTGAATCAATACGCGAAGGAAAATGAGCATCCGTTGCTGTGTACGCTGGAAAAAGCCTGAGGTTATCCCCATATCGGGAATGATTGTCAGACTATAATTGGGGGAGGTGCCTAATGCTCAATCAAGAACTGGAACTCAGTTTAAATATGGCTTTCGCCAGAGCGCGTGAGCACCGTCATGAATTTATGACCGTCGAGCATTTGTTGCTGGCACTGCTCAGTAACCCGTCGGCCAGAGAGGCATTGGAAGCCTGTACGGTGGATATTGTCGCTCTTCGGCAGGAACTTGAAGCCTTCATCGAACAAACCACACCGGTGCTGCCCGTCAGTGAAGAGGAGCGTGACACACAGCCTACGCTCAGCTTCCAGCGCGTTCTGCAGCGTGCGGTGTTCCATGTCCAGTCATCGGGTCGCAGCGAAGTCTCCGGCGCAAACGTGCTGGTGGCGATTTTCAGCGAACAGGAATCGCAGGCAGCTTATCTGCTGCGCAAACATGAAGTTAGCCGTCTTGACGTCGTGAACTTTATTTCACACGGCACGCGTAAAGATGAACCGGGCCAGGCGCCAGGCGCAGAAAATCCGGTAAACGAAGAGCAGGCAGGCGGGGAGGAACGTATGGAAAACTTCACCACCAATCTCAACCAGCTTGCTCGCGTCGGCGGTATCGATCCGCTTATCGGCAGGGACAAAGAGCTGGAACGTACTATCCAGGTTCTTTGTCGCCGCCGTAAAAACAATCCGCTGTTAGTGGGTGAATCGGGCGTCGGTAAAACGGCGATCGCCGAAGGACTCGCCTGGCGTATTGTGCAGGGCGACGTGCCGGAAGTGATCAAAGATTGCACCATCTATTCGCTGGATATCGGTTCACTGCTGGCAGGAACAAAATACCGTGGTGACTTTGAGAAGCGTTTCAAAGCGCTGCTGAAGCAGCTGGAGCAGGACACCAGTAGCATCCTGTTTATCGATGAGATTCACACTATCATCGGTGCCGGTGCCGCCTCTGGTGGACAGGTCGATGCTGCTAACCTGATCAAGCCATTGCTGAGCAGCGGCAGGATTCGGGTAATGGGTTCCACGACCTATCAGGAATTCAGCAATATCTTTGAAAAAGATCGCGCCCTGGCGCGTCGTTTCCAGAAAATTGATGTGACTGAGCCTAGCGTTGAAGAAACCGTTCAGATTCTCAACGGCCTGAAGCCGAAGTATGAAGCGCACCATGACGTTCGCTACACCGCGAAAGCGGTACGGGCGGCGGTTGAGCTCGCCGTGAAGTACATCAACGATCGTCATCTGCCCGATAAGGCCATTGACGTTATTGATGAAGCGGGCGCGCGTAGCCGTCTGATGCCTGCCAGCAAGCGCAAGAAAACGGTCAACGTGGCTGATATCGAATCTGTGGTGGCCCGTATTGCGCGTATTCCGGAACAGAGCGTGTCGGCAACCGACCGCGATACGCTGAAAAATCTGGGCGAGCGCCTGAAAATGCTGGTGTTCGGACAGGATGATGCTATCGAAGTGCTGACTGAAGCGATCAAAATGAGCCGTGCAGGTCTTGGCCAGGATCGCAAGCCGGTGGGTTCTTTCCTGTTTGCCGGTCCAACCGGCGTCGGAAAAACCGAAGTGACGGTTCAGCTGGCAAAAGCGCTGGGCATCGAGCTGCTGCGTTTTGATATGTCGGAATACATGGAGCGCCACACCGTGAGCCGGTTGATCGGTGCGCCTCCAGGTTATGTTGGCTTTGATCAAGGCGGTTTGTTAACTGACGCCGTTATCAAACATCCGCACGCGGTCGTGCTGCTGGATGAGATTGAAAAAGCGCACCCGGATGTCTTTAACCTGCTACTGCAGGTAATGGACAACGGTATGCTGACCGATAACAACGGGCGCAAAGCGGATTTCCGCAACGTGGTATTTGTCATGACCACCAACGCTGGCGTACGCGAAACCGAGCGCAAGTCGATTGGCCTGATTCAACAGGACAACAGCACTGACGCAATGGAAGAGATCAAAAAGATCTTTACCCCAGAGTTTCGTAACCGCCTCGACAATATTATGTGGTTTAACCACCTTTCACCTGAGGTTATTCATCAGGTGGTGGACAAGTTTATTGTCGAATTGCAGGCCCAACTTGATGCCAAAGGCGTGTCGCTGGAAGTCAGTGACGAAGCGCGCGACTGGCTGGCTGAGAAAGGGTATGACAAAGCGATGGGTGCGCGACCAATGGCGCGTGCCGTGCAGGAAAACCTGAAGAAACCGCTGGCGAACGAGCTGCTGTTCGGCTCGCTGGTGGATGGAGGATCGGTGTCGGTTGCTCTCGACAAAGAGAAAAACCAGCTCACCTATCACTTCATGAGCGCGACAAAAAACAAAACGGAAGGCACGGTGCATTAATCACTGATGTCTGAATGCAAAAAGGCCGGATAATATATCCGGCCTTTTTTATCGCCCTGTTTGCATCAAATGCTGGCGAAACTAAGCTGCAAACTAACGACTACGGAAGACAATGCGGCCTTTGCTCAGGTCGTACGGGGTCAGCTCAACTGTGACTTTGTCGCCCGTCAGGATGCGGATATAGTTTTTGCGCATTTTACCGGAGATATGAGCGGTTACCACGTGCCCGTTTTCCAATTCAACGCGGAACATGGTGTTAGGCAACGTATCAAGTACGGTACCCTGCATTTCAATGTTGTCTTCTTTGGCCATCGAATCCTCTGGGTGGACTACCATTGTTTTGAACCGGCAAGATAATGCCCAATTCAAAGAATTATGTAAAGAATTGTTGGTGATTTCACCAACGCTTCGCTGTGCCTGACGCAATGACGCAAGCACAAAGCTCAGAATGAGGTGTTATGGTTATGGGACGTCAGCGGGAGAATTTCGGGCCAGGAATCTGCATCAAACGCCTCCATGTGCACGTTTGCAACAGTACTGAAGTGCGTAAAGATTCTCAGCCTGGTAATTCCGGATTCGCATACGCGAAAAGCGGACGACATACCAAACGCTGGAATTGTATCACTTTTGCCGGAAGTTGTGTGCAAAACATCGTTTCAACGCCTTAAAAAAGGCGTTGTGACTGCCAACAAGCGGGATCAACAGGTTGATTCGCCAGTTCGTCCAGCTGCTCCAGATAGGCTGCGCGGCTGATATCCACCGCGCCCAGCGATGCGGTGTGTGCATTCAGCACCTGGCAATCGATCAATTTGCCGTGATAGCGCATAAAGTGCTGGCAAAAAACCAGCAGTGCGGTTTTGGAAGCGTTCTCCTGGCGGCTGAACATCGATTCACCGCAAAATATTTGTCCCAGCGCCAGACCGTACATGCCGCCAACCAGTTCACCCTCCGCCCACACTTCGATGGAGTGCGCCTGCTGCATAGCAAACAGACGGCTCCATGCGCGCCTGACCTCATTGGTAATCCAGGTGCCTTCGTTGCGATCGCTGGCACAGCCAGCAACCACCGCGTCAAAGTCGTGATTAAGTGTCACCTGATAAGGCGAATGGCGATGGAATCGTTTCATGCTGCGACTGAGATGAAAGGTGGCGGGATCCAGCACGGCGCGGGGATCGGGTGACCACCACAAAATAGGGTCGCCAGGCGAGAACCACGGAAAAATGCCGTTGTGATAAGCATTGAGCAGACGGGCAGGCGAGAGATCGCCGCCCATCGCCAGCAGGCCATTAGGTTCACGCAGCGCCATCGACGGCGGGGGGAAATTCAATGATTCACGGGAAAGCTGAACCAGTCTCATCACACTCTCTTCTCATCAAATTGCAGGCTAAGACTATAGCGTAAACGGCTGGTGAAAAGCGCGGTAGTGACTCGCTTTTGAGAGCAGTTCCAGATGGCTGCCCTGTTCAACGATTCGGCCTTCTGCCATCAGGCAGATGCGATCCATATGCTGCAGGCCCTGCAGTCGGTGCGTCACCATAATCACGGTTTTATCACGGCTCAGGCGCTGGAGCAGCGCCAGAATCTGCTTTTCCGTCTCGGCATCGAGGCCTTCGGTTGGCTCATCCAGCAACCAAATCGGGCCGTTGTGCAATAGTGCACGTGCAATGCCCAACCGACGACGTTCACCACCGGAAAGGTCTCTGCCGCCTTCACCCAGCCAGGCATCCAGCCCGTGCGGGTCGAGCAGCAATTTCTCCAGCCCGGTTTGGCGTAGAGCATCAATCATGCTGTCATCAGAGGCGGAGGCGCAGGCGACTTGTAAATTCTCACGCAGCGTTTGATTAAACAGATGCACCCGTTGCGTTACCACGGTGAGGGTTGCCCGCAGCGCCGCTTCACTCCAGTTTTGTAATGGGATTCCGCTTAGCAGGATGGTGCCCTGTTGCGGATCCCATGCCCGCGTGAGCAGGTTCAACAGCGTGGATTTGCCACAGCCGGTGTAACCCAGCAACGCCACTTTCTCACCTGCACGCAAATGTAAATCCACCGCGTCGACCGCTGGCTGCGCGCTGCCCGGATAGCTAAAGGTCACCGCCTGCAGGTCAATTGAAGCCGCCGTGAGCACCGATGAATTTTCTGGAAAACGCACCGCCGGCGGTTGCTCAATGATATCGGTAATGCGCTCTGCAGCGCGGGTGACCTGGCTGAGATGCAAAAACGCGGTGGCCAGCGGGCCCAGCGCCTCAAAAGCTGCCAGCGTGCAAAACACCACTAAAGCCAGCAGGGCGCCTGGCTGAGCGTGATCGCCCACGCCCGCTGCCGCCAGCCAGAGTACGGACACCACACAGGCGCCGGTGATGATCGTCAGTAACGCCTGTGAACAGGCCGCCAGTGTAGTCTGACGACGCTGTGCCTGCTGCCATTGTTCTTCTGTCTCATCCAGCCGCTGGCGCCATAATGCTGCCATGCCGAAAATTTGCAGTTCAGCCTGCGCCTGCAGCCAGCCGGTCAGGCGATCGCGCCAGACGCCGCGCAGCACACTGATGGCGTGTCCGCCAGGCTGGCCCAGCCGATAAAAAAGCAGCGGTAACAGGCATAGCGTCAACAGCATAATGCTACCGACCAGCAACCCGAGCTTCAGGTCGAGATAGCCTAAACCCAGAGCGACCACCAGCGTCACGATCACCGCGCTGATCAGCGGGGAGATAATGCGCAGGTAAAGATGATCCAGCGTATCGACATCCGCAACAAAACGGTTAAGCAGCTCACCCTGACGAAATCTCATCAGCCCGGCAGGCGCCAGCGGCAGCAGGGCACTGAAGGTATGCACGCGCAAAAAACGCAGTACCCGGAATGTCGCATCGTGGCTGACCAGTCGTTCAAAATAGCGCGACGCGGTACGCACAATCGCCGCGCCGCGCACGCCCGCTGCAGGCAGCATATAGTTGAAAGTGGTTAAGCCCGCCGCGCCCGCCAGCGAAGAGGCGGCGAGAAACCAGCCCGACAACGTGAGCAGTCCGATGCTGGCCAGCAGGGTCAGCAGCGCAAGCACCACACCGAGACTGAGCAGCCAGAATTGCCGACGCCACAGGCGAAAAAATGGCAGCAATGCTTTCATCGTTTCGTCTCCTCGCGCTGTTGCAACAGAGAAAATAGCGGGCCGGGCAGGTGATGCAATGCATCCCAACTGCCTTGCTGAATGATTTTTCCGTCGCGCATCACCCAGATTTCATCCCACGCCGCCAGCTCAGACATTCGGTGCGTCACCATCAGCGTGGTCTGCTGATAAGACGCGTTAATCAATGCCTCCGTAATACGCTGATGGTGGTGCGCATCCAGGCTGGCGCCCGGCTCATCCAGCAGCAGCAAGGCGGAAGGTTTCATGAGCGCTCTGGCAACGGCCACCCGCTGTGCCTGGCCTACCGAGAGACGCAGAGCATGTTCGCCCACTTCGGTTTCCAGGCCCTGCGGCAACAGTGGCAAAAACTCATCGATACCACAGGCAGCGATAACCGCAGGCAGGCGTTCAGTCTCTGCGCCTGCAGGCAGCAGATTTTCACCCAGCGTCGTGGCAGGCAGTTGTGGATTCTGGCCAACCCAGCTAAGGCATTGATGCCATTGCGTGGGAGCAAGTTCGCGAAGTTCAATGCCGCCAATGCGTAACGAACCCTGATAGGGAAGAAAGCCGAGCAGCGCATTGATCAATGAGGTTTTGCCCGCGCCGCTTTGCCCAACCACAGCCACGCGCCTGCCTGGCGGCAGGCTAAACGTCAGCGGCCCTGCCAGCGGCGTACCGGCTGGCGAACAGATCACCAAATCGCAGGCCTCAATATTCAAGACGGTAGCAGCGGGCAGGTTAATGCCCTGATGAGGCGCGGGATGATCCTGTGAGAGAAACTGTTCAAGTACGTCGGCCGCACCCACCGCCTGCGCTTTGGCATGATAAAAGGTGCCCAAATCGCGCAATGGTTGAAAGAATTCCGGTGCCAGCACCAGTACCAGAAATCCGGCGAACAGCGTGACGCCACTATTGTAGTGACCGAAGTTCAACTCGCCGAGATAGGAGAAGCCAAAATAGACCGCCACAATGGCAATCGCCAGCGAGGCGAAAAATTCCAGTACCGCTGAAGAGAGAAAGGCCAGGCGCAGCACTTCCATCGTGCGCAGGCGAAAATGTTCGGTTGCCTGGCCAATATGCTGTTTTTCCGCCTCGCCACGATGAAACAACCGCAGCGTGTCAAGCCCGCGCAAACGGTCAAGAAAGTCGCCGCTGAGACGCGCAAGGGCAGCAAAGTTACGGCGGTTAGCATCGGCAGCGCCAAGTCCAACCAGCGCCATAAACAGCGGAATCAACGGCGCTGTGGCAAACAGAATCAGCGCGGCGGCCCAGTTCAGCGGCAGGACCGTTAAAAGAATGACCAGTGGAATCAGCAGCGCCAGCGTCATCTGTGGCAGGTAGCGCGCGTAATAATCCTGCATGTCCTCAATTTGCTCAAGCAGCAGGCTCGACCAACTGCCTGCCGGTTTGCCCTGGATCCAGGCCGGACCTGACTGCTGTAGCCTGTTCAATACCTGCTGACGCAGCGCACGACGAATCGCCAGGCCAGCCATAAACCCGGCGCGTTCACGCAGGAAATTAACCGCAGCGCGCAGCACAAAGCAGCCGAAGAGAGCGATAAACAGGGGGAGCAGATCGTGGCGGTCGGCGTTTTGCTGAATCAGTGCCTGCAACAGCGAAGCGAGCGTCCAGGCCTGCAGGACGATCACCACCGCTGAAAGCGCGCCAAGCACCGAGCAGAGACGAAGCCAGCGCTGACCATGCGAACGCTGCTGGCGCAGCCAGTGGCTGAGAAACTGTTGACGCGTTTTATTCATCGTTGACCGTCTACAAAGGCGATGGCACTCGTGAAAGCGCCACTCAGGATGACGAAAAATGTATCACGGAGACAATAAAAAAGGCGACTGCATAAGCGTCGCCTGTGGTAATTAAGATCGAGTGATTAACAACTTAGCGATCGTTTTTAACCAGACCATCCAGATAGCGCTCGGCATCCAGAGCAGCCATACAGCCGGTACCGGCAGAAGTGATAGCCTGGCGATAGGTATGGTCCATCACATCACCTGCGGCAAAAACGCCTGGGATGCTGGTCTGCGTGGCGTTACCGTGCAAACCGGACTGAACGGTAATGTAGCCATTTTCCAGATCAAGCTGGTCGGCAAAAATAGCGGTATTTGGGCTGTGACCGATAGCGATGAACACGCCTGCCACATCCAGCTCTTCCGTAATCGTCTCATCAAGGCTGCCACGCAGACGAACACCGGTTACGCCCATCTGATCGCCCAGCACTTCTTCCAGCGCGCGGTCAGTGTGCAGCACGATATTGCCGTTATTCACTTTATCCATCAGACGATCGATCAAGATTTTCTCGGCGCGGAAGCTGTCACGACGGTGAATAAGATGTACTTCCGCTGCGATATTCGCCAGATAAAGTGCCTCTTCCACCGCGGTGTTACCGCCACCGACAACCGCGACCTTTTGGTTACGGTAGAAAAAGCCGTCGCAGGTCGCGCAGGCGGAAACGCCTTTGCCCTTAAAGGCTTCTTCACTCGGCAGGCCGAGATAACGTGCTGACGCGCCGGTGGCAATGATCAGCGCATCGGCCGTGTATTCACCGCTGTCGCCGATTAAGCGGAAAGGGCGATTTTGCAGATCGACGGTGTGAATATGATCGAACAAAATTTCGGTGTTAAATTTTACCGCATGCTCATGCATACGTTCCATCAGCAAAGGACCGGTCAAATGCTCTGGATCGCCTGGCCAGTTTTCAACTTCGGTGGTCGTAGTTAGCTGACCGCCTTTTTCCAGGCCGGTGATCAATACCGGGTTGAGATTGGCGCGTGCAGCATAAACTGCTGCGGTATAGCCTGCCGGGCCTGAGCCCAAAATAAGTAGCTTACTGTGTTTGGCCGTACTCATGACTTCCCCATTGCTATTCGGCATACAACATGTCCAAGGATTGTAGGCAAATTATGCAGGCAAAAAAAGGCTTGTGCGATTTTGTTACCGATAGATGCAAGTGGTGTAGCCGATAATCAGAAAATTTCCGCCTGCTGCGCTAAAAGGGGGCAAAAAACGGCCGATGCTGGTGCACCTGCCGCAAATTACCCATTTAAAAACAGTTAAGCAGCACTCCATCTGGCATCTTGTACTGATTTTGGTTGTTTTACTTTGACAATCGGCTGCGCTTTTGCGAAAACAAGGGAGGAAGCAGAGTGTGTTTAACGGTAACGGCCGGGCGTAATATCCTGTTTTAGCTAATTAAGCCAATAAACTCAGCCTGACATCAAAAAGGCAGCATGGTGTGGACAGACAACGTGCGTGCTTTTCGGGTGGTGCTTTGATCGGCACAGGCTTATCTCTTTCAAAGAAAACTCTGCGCTAATGAATGGTTGCAGGGTGTGGCAGGCAAAGGGAAGGAATGAAGAGAGACAATAATAATGGTAGATAATAAAAAACGCCCCGGGAAAGATCTCGATCGTATCGACCGCAATATTCTTAATGAACTGCAAAAAGATGGACGCATTTCCAACGTCGAGTTGTCGAAGCGTGTGGGGTTATCGCCAACGCCATGCCTTGAGCGTGTTCGTCGCCTGGAACGTCAGGGATTTATCCTTGGCTATACCGCGCAGCTGAACCCGCACTATCTTGATGCCTCACTGCTGGTTTTCGTTGAGATTACTCTGAATCGCGGCGCGCCAGATGTGTTTGAACAGTTTAATGCCGCGGTACAAAAACTTGAGGAAACTCAAGAGTGTCATCTTGTTTCAGGTGATTTCGACTACCTGCTGAAAACGCGTGTGCCAGATATGTCCGCCTACCGTAAACTGCTGGGCGAAACCCTGCTGCGTCTGCCGGGTGTCAACGACACGCGTACCTACGTGGTCATGGAAGAAGTGAAACAGAGCAACCGCCTTGTCATTAAAACGCGGTAACACAGGGCAGGTGCAAAACCTGACGGGTTTAGGTACACTCCTGTGAATTCATACAGGTTCAGCGTCGGGCTCCTATCCCGGCGCTGTTGCCTTCACTATTTACGGGCACCTGGAGAGTTCTCTTGAGCCAGGAATATACAGAAGATAAAGACGTTTCCCTGCAGCCTCTTAGCAGCGGACGTCGTCTGCTTGAAGCTTTGCTGATCATCGTAGCGCTGTTTGCTGTTTATCTGATGATAGCACTAGTGAGTTTTAATCCCTCCGATCCCAGCTGGTCGCAAACGGCCTGGCATGAACCGATCCATAACCTTGGTGGTGGCGTAGGCGCATGGCTGGCTGATACTTTGCTGTTTATCTTTGGCGTGATGGCGTATGCCATTCCTCCGGTGATTTTAGGCCTGTGCTGGATTACCTTTCGCCAGCGCGATCGCCAGGATTACATCGACTATTTTGCCGTAGGATTACGTCTGATAGGCGTGCTGGCGCTGGTGATCACCACCTGTGGTCTGGCAGCGCTTAATGCTGACGATATCTGGTATTTTGCGTCGGGTGGCGTAATTGGTAGCTTGGTAAGTAACGCTATGGCGCCGTGGTTCAACGGTGCAGCAGGCACACTGACGCTGCTGTGCATCTGGGCAGCGGGTCTAACCCTTTATACCGGCTGGTCGTGGCTGACTATCGCTGAAAAAATCGGCGGCGTCGTCATGGGCGTACTGACCTTTGCCAGTAACCGTTCGCGTGATGACGATCGCTGGCAGGATGAGGAAGATGAACCGCAGGCGCCGGTCATTCAGCGCGCAACGCCCGTTGCAGAAGATGATGAAGATATTCTGCTGGCTCCGCCACGCAAACTCTCCGCTCATGCAGCTGACGACAATACCGATAACGATGAGCTGGACGATCCGCTGTTTGCGCCGGTAGCGAAAACGCCTGCTGCACCAGCCGCCGTTGAGGCCGCTGCGCCAACAGTCCCGCCAGCTGCTGCGTCTCAGCCTCAGCCAGTGGCAACCGCGCCGGTGCAACAACCGCCTGCGTCGCCTGCTCAGCCCTTAGCAGCCAGCCAGCCAGCACCGCATTACGCAGCGGCTGAGTCAGAAACGCCACCGCTATATCACTTCGATATCCCAGAAGATGCTGCCCCTGCAGGGCAGATTGACGAGGATGAGCCTGTTATGGGCAACTGGCGCGGCACCACTGATCCAGCCTCACCGTTCGATTTCTCTTCACCGCAACCCTCACAGCCCGCTCAGATTCCTGCTGCGGCTACGGTAGCGGCGGCGAGTTTTGCCGCCAGCCAGGCTTCTGCCCATGCCTTTATGCCGGAATTTAGCGCCAGCAGTAGCGAAGAGATTAATCCACAGGTCAAGCAGGGCATTGGTCCTGAACTTCCTCGGCCTAATCCGGTTAAGCTGCCAACGCGCCGCGAGCTCGCTTCCTATGGCATTAAGCTACCGTCACAGCGCATGGCAGAAGAGAAAGCTAAACAGGAAGAGCAACGTCAGCCATCTACAGAACCGACCACGGATGCCGTAGAAAATGCGGCACAGGAAGCGGAACTGCGCGATGCCTGGCAAGAACAACAGCAACAGCGTTACGGCGAAGAGTATCAGCCCCAGGCTGAAAAAGAGGAAGAAGAAGCACGTGAACAGGCAGCGCTGGCTCGCCAGTTTGCCGATCAGCAGCAGCAGCGTTATCAGCCGCCTCAGCCAGATACGCCAGCGCCTGCTTTCTCTATCGATACAGCCGCCGCGTTTGATTTCTCGCCGATGGATGATCTGGTCGACGACGGACCCGGTGAACCGCTGTTTACCATCGCTGCCACGCCTGAAGTCGAGCTGCCGCAACAGTCAGCGCAGTGGTCCGCTCAGCAGCCGGTTAACACGCCACCGCGTTACGAGCCGCCAACGCCGCCCAAAGTGCATGATGCTGAACCGGTATTTGCACCCGAACCGGTACCACGTTATGTCGCACCTGAGCCGCCAGTGGCACAGCCGCCAGTGCAGCCCGAAGTGCATGATGCTGAACCGGTGTTTGCTCCCGAACCGGTGCCGCGTTATGTCGCACCCGAGCCGCCGGTGGCACAGCCGCCAGCCCAGCCCGCTTACGCCGCGCCGGTGGCACCCGCTGCACCAACACCGGAAAAAAACAGCATGCAGGATAGTCTGTTTCATCCGTTCCTGGTGCGTCATGAGCAACCGATGGAGAAACCGTCAACGCCATTGCCGGTGTTGGAGTTATTGACGGCACCGCCTGAAGAAGAAGAACCGGTAGATATGTTCGCACTTGAGCAGACGGCGCGGTTGGTTGAGGCTCGTCTGGCTGACTACCGTGTTAAAGCGGAAGTGGTCGGCATTTCTCCGGGCCCGGTTATCACGCGCTTTGAGCTGGATCTGGCGCCAGGCGTCAAAGCGGCGCGTATCTCAAATCTCTCTCGCGATTTGGCGCGTTCGCTTTCTGCAGTTGCGGTGCGTGTGGTTGAGGTGATTCCCGGTAAACCTTATGTGGGTCTTGAGCTACCAAACAAAAAGCGGCAGACGGTCTATCTGCGTGAAGTGCTGGATTGCGCCACCTTCCGCGACAATCCTTCGCCGCTGGCCGTTGTGCTGGGCAAAGACATTGCAGGCCAACCGGTAGTGGCCGATTTGGCAAAAATGCCGCACCTGTTGGTTGCCGGTACCACCGGTTCGGGTAAATCGGTCGGCGTTAACACCATGATCATCAGCATGCTGTATAAAGCGACGCCGGATGAAGTGCGCTTCATCATGATCGACCCGAAAATGTTGGAGCTGTCGGTTTACGAAGGCATTCCGCATCTGTTAACAGAAGTGGTTACCGACATGAAAGATGCCGCCAATGCGCTGCGCTGGAGTGTGGGTGAGATGGAGCGTCGCTATAAGCTGATGTCGGCGCTCGGCGTGCGTAACCTTGCTGGCTACAATGAAAAAGTGATGCAGGCCGAAGCGATGGGCAGGCCGATTCCCGATCCGTTCTGGAAACCCGGCGATAGCATGGACAGTACGCCGCCAGTGCTGGAAAAACTGCCTTATATCGTGGTGTTGGTCGATGAGTTCGCCGATTTGATGATGGCCGTCGGTAAAAAGGTGGAAGAGTTAATCGCACGCCTGGCGCAAAAAGCGCGTGCGGCTGGCATACATTTAGTACTGGCTACGCAGCGTCCGTCGGTGGATGTGATTACCGGCTTGATCAAAGCAAACATCCCGACCCGTATCGCTTTTACCGTCTCAAGCAAAATCGATTCGCGTACCATTCTCGATCAGTCGGGTGCAGAATCGCTATTAGGCATGGGCGATATGCTCTACATGCCGCCTAACTCATCGATGCCAATCCGTGTTCATGGCGCTTTTGTGCGCGATGAAGAGGTGCATGCGGTAGTCAGTGACTGGAAGGCACGTGGTCGTCCGCAGTACATCGAAAGCATCACCGCGGGCAGTGAAAGCGAAGCGGGCAGTCTGGGACTGGAAGGCGATGAAGAGTTGGATCCGTTGTTCGATCAGGCGGTGGCCTTTATCGTTGAGAAGCGGCGTGCATCGATTTCAGGTGTGCAACGCCAGTTCCGCATTGGCTATAACCGTGCTGCTCGTATCATTGAACAGATGGAAGTGCAGGGCATCGTTTCGCCACCAGGCCATAACGGTAACCGCGAAGTACTTTCTCCACCGCCTCATGAGATGTAAACCTCACACGTTGCATTAAGGCTTTCACAATGGACCAGACTCTCTGGTCCATTGTTTTTTCAAGCGTTGTCCCCATATCTGAACAGGCTTTCGGGAAATTCTCCTGTGCAGCTCTGTGGCCAGACGCTATGGTTATGACGGTTGTCACAGGATAAAAACGGTCAATAAGGAAACGTTAAATGAAAAAGATTCTTCTTTCTTGCTGCGTGCTCACGGCATTTGCATCAGCCAGCGCATTGGCCGACGGTGCCAGCGAACTCCAGCAGCGCCTTGATAAAGTAAACAGTTTCCACGCCAGCTTTACGCAGAAAGTCACCGACGGCAGTGGAGCAAACGTGCAGGACGGTCAGGGCGAGCTGTGGGTTAAGCGACCGAATCTGTTTAACTGGCATATGACCGCCCCCGATGAAAGCATCATCATTTCTGATGGCAAATCGCTGTGGTTCTACAACCCGTTTGTTGAGCAGGTTAGTGCCAGCTGGCTGAAAGATGCGACCAGCAACACGCCATTTATGCTGATTGCGCGCAACCAGGCGAATGACTGGAAGCAGTACAATATCAAACAGCAGGGCGATCAATTTTCACTGACGCCAAAAAGCGATGCCGGAAACCTCAAGCAGTTCACCATTAACGTTTCCCGCAGCGGCACCATCAATCAGTTCAGCGCAATTGAGCAGGATGGTCAACGTAGCAACTATGAGCTGAAGAGCCAGCAAAACGGTGCTATCAGCCCGGATAAATTTACCTTTACGCCGCCTAAAGGCGTAACGGTGGACGACCAACGACAGTGAGGCCAGTGTGGGCAACCTCTCTCTGAACTTTGCCAGTAACGAATTTCAACCTTTGGCCGCGCGTATGCGGCCAACCACGCTGGCCGAATATATCGGCCAGCAGCATTTGCTGGCTGCGGGTAAACCGCTGCCGCGCGCCATTGAAGCAGGCCAGCTGCACTCAATGATTTTATGGGGGCCACCTGGCACCGGCAAAACCACGCTGGCAGAAATTATCGGCCACTATGCCAGTGCCAACGTGGAGCGTATTTCAGCCGTAACCTCCGGCATCAAAGAGATTCGCGAAGCGATCGAACGTGCCCGCCAGAGCCAGCAGGTCGGCCAGCGCACCATCCTGTTCGTGGATGAAGTACATCGCTTTAACAAGAGCCAGCAGGACGCTTTCCTGCCGCATATCGAAGATGGCACCATCACGTTTATCGGTGCCACCACTGAAAACCCCTCCTTTGAACTCAACTCCGCACTGCTGTCACGTGCGCGCGTCTATCTGCTCAAGTCGTTAACCACAGAGGATATCGAACAGGTGCTGGATCAGGCGATGCGGGACAAAACCCGTGGTTACGGCGATAGCGATATTGTGCTGCCTGATAATACCCGGCGCATGATTGCTGAACTGGTGAATGGCGATGCGCGGCGTGCCTTAAACACGCTGGAAATGATGTCAGATATGGCTGAGCTTAATACGCTGGGTGAGCGTGAACTGACGCCGACATTGCTCAATGAGGTGTCTGGCGAACGCGCAGCGCGCTTTGATAACAAAGGCGACCGTTTCTACGATCTGATCTCTGCACTACATAAATCGGTGCGCGGTTCAGCACCGGATGCGGCGCTCTACTGGTATGCGCGCATTATCACCGCAGGCGGCGATCCGCTTTACGTTGCGCGTCGGCTATTGGCCATCGCTTCTGAAGATGTCGGTAATGCCGATCCACGCGGCATGCAGGTGGCCATTTCCGCCTGGGATTGCTTTACGCGAGTAGGCCCGGCGGAAGGCGAGCGCGCCATTGCACAGGCTATTGTGTATCTTGCTTGCGCGCCAAAAAGCAACGCCGTCTATAACGCTTTTAAAGCGGCAATGCGTGATGCGCGCGAGAATGCCGATCACGATGTGCCTGACCATCTGCGTAATGCCCCGACCTCACTGATGAAAGAGATGGGATTAGGCAAGTCTTACCGCTATGCCCATGATGAACCCAACGCCTATGCAGCCGGCGAAGACTATTTCCCGCAGCAAATGGCCGGTACGCGTTATTATCATCCTACCTCGCGGGGCCTTGAAGGTAAGATCGGCGAAAAGCTCGCCTGGCTTACTGAACAGGATCAAAATAGCCCGACAAAACGCTATCGCTAAAACGGACGTTACGGTAAGGTTAGCAGTAAATTCAACGCATTCGCACGTCGAATGCGTCTCCTTTTTTCATCCATTACTTAAAGCACAGGACAAGCATGCTCGATCCCAATCTGCTGCGTAACGAGCCAGACGCAGTCGCAGAAAAACTGGCACGCCGAGGATTCAAACTGGATGTGGACACGCTACGTTCGCTGGAAGAGCGTCGTAAAGTGCTGCAGGTCGAAACTGAAAACTTGCAGGCTGAGCGTAACGCACGATCCAAATCTATCGGGCAGGCGAAAGCGCGTGGGGAAGATATCGAGCCGTTGCGTGAGGAAGTGAACGTACTGGGCGAACGCCTGGACGCAGCGAAAGCTGAGCTGGATGCGCTGCAAAATGAGATCCGCGATTTCGCGCTGGCCCTGCCAAACTTGCCAGCTGATGAAGTTCCTGCTGGCAAAGATGATACGGATAACCTTGAAATCAGCCGCTGGGGCGAGCCGAAGCAATATGATTTTGCCGTGCGCGATCATGTTGAACTGGGCGAGATGCAGCAGGGCCTTGATTTTGCCACCGCGGCGAAATTGACCGGTTCACGCTTTGTGGTGATGAAAGGGCAAATTGCGCGGCTTCATCGTGCGCTGAGCCAGTTCATGCTCGATCTTCATACCGAACAGCACGGCTACATGGAAACCTATGTGCCTTACCTGGTTAACCACGCGTCACTGTTTGGTACCGGTCAGTTGCCGAAATTTGGTGAAGATCTTTTCCATACGCGTCCGCTCGAAGAAGAGGCATCAAGCAGCAACTATGCATTGATTCCAACTTCAGAAGTGCCGCTGACCAATCTGGTGCGCGACGAGATTCTGGAAGAAGAGTCGCTGCCGCTGAAGTATACCGCGCATACGCCGTGTTTCCGTTCGGAAGCGGGTGCCTATGGACGTGATACACGCGGACTGATTCGCATGCACCAGTTCGACAAAGTCGAAATGGTTCAGATTGTGCGTCCGGAAGACTCAATGCAGGCGCTGGAAGAGCTGGTTGGCCACGCGGAGAAGGTGCTGCAGCTATTAAACCTGCCTTATCGCAAAATGTTGTTATGCACCGGCGATATGGGTGCAGGCGCAACCAAAACTTACGATCTGGAAGTGTGGTTGCCTGCGCAGGATACCTACCGCGAGATCTCTTCGTGCTCCAACATGTGGGATTTCCAGGCACGTCGTATGCAGGCGCGTTGCCGCAGTAAAAGCGATAAAAAAACGCGTCTGGTGCATACGCTCAACGGCTCAGGCCTGGCAGTAGGCCGAACGTTGGTAGCCGTACTGGAAAACTATCAACAGGCCGATGGGTCGATTGTCGTACCTGAAGTGTTGCGTCCTTATATGCAAGGACTCGAGGTGATTGGCTAAACCATCATCCCAACATTAAAGCCTGCCGTTTGGCGGGCTTTTTTTTGGAAAAAAATGCGTACGGCTGAAATAATTACCACGATCTCATAAACTTAACAGTAAGAGTAATTATTATCGTCTTCCCGGCAGGCACCGGGAGTGAAAGCTATATTATTCATAGAGATAACTTTTTCCCTGTCCGCTACTTCAACCGCCGTAACCTCCTGTTAATGAAAAAAATTTATCGGTCAAAGACAAATTGTGCGCCTGTCTGAAAGCGCTCATTGACTTTAAAAAAGCTAATGGCATTATGCGCGCAAAATCTTACGCTTATTCTGGTTCCCTTCGCTATGTCCACCTGGTCCCGCCCCGTATTTATGCTGCTTTGCGGCCTGATGTTGCTGACGGTTTCTATTGCCGTGCTCAATACCCTGGTGCCGCTGTGGCTCACGCATGATCTTCTGCCAACGTGGCAGGTTGGGGTGGTTAGCTCAGCGTATTACACCGGTAACCTTGCGGGTACGCTTGCTGCGGGTATGGTGATTAAACGCTACGGCTTCAATCGCAGCTATTACCTTGCGGCTGCACTGTTTGCCGTTGCCAGCATGGCGCTGATGCTGACGCAAGGCTTCTGGTCATGGTCAATGGCGCGCTTTGTCGCCGGTATTGGCTGCGCTCTGATTTGGGTGGTGGTGGAAAGCGCACTGTTATGCAGCGGTACGTTGAAGAATCGCAGCCAGCTGCTGGCGGCCTATATGATCGTTTATTATCTGGGCACGGTGCTGGGTCAGCTGATGGTGAGCGGACTTTCGACGCAGCTGGCACAGGTTATTCCGCTGGTTACCCTGCTGATTATGCTGGCGTTTCTGCCACTGGTACTGGTGCGTATTTCTGCCAGCAGCGAACAGGAAGAATCTCCGGCATCGCGCATCTGGCCAATGCTGCGCCGTCGCGGAGCGCGTCTTGGCATCAACGGCTGTATCATTTCCGGTATTCTGCTCGGCTCGCTATACGGCCTGATGCCCGTTTATCTTTCTCATCAGGGCATGAATGATTCGGCGGTGGGTTACTGGATGGCACTGCTGGTGAGTGCAGGTATCGTGGGACAATGGCCGATAGGACGTCTCGCCGATCGCTTTGGTCGACTGATGGTTTTACGGGTTCAGGTATTTGTGGTGATTTTGGGCGCGGTTGCCATGCTGGGGAATGCTGCTATGGCACCAGCGCTCTTTATCCTCGGCTGTGCAGGTTTTACGCTTTATCCCGTGGCGATGTCATGGGCCTGTGAAGCCGTGCCGCACAATGAACTGGTAGCGATGAATCAGGCGCTGCTGTTGAGCTATACCATCGGCAGCCTTGCCGGGCCGACCATGACGTCATTGCTGATGCAAAACTATTCCGATCAGCTGCTGTTCGTCATGATCGCATTGGTGGCACTGGTCTATTTGGTTATGCTGCTTCGCAAGGCCGATCAGCAAATCACCCCCATCGCTCACGCCTAAAAATAACGGGGCGTCAGCCCCGTTAATAGATCACTTTGTGGCCATATTCCGCCAGAATACCTTTTATCCGATCCATGGTCTCTTTTGACGGCGGCTTAACACCTTCCAGCTGATACTCTTCGCCAAGAGCAACCCATTTATGCTTGCCAAGCTCATGATAGGGTAAAAGCTCTATTTTCTCGACATTACCCATATCACGGGTAAATTCTCCCAGCCTGTGTGCAGAGGCGTCATCGTCGGTATAACCGGGAACCACGACATAACGAATCCAGGTCCGAATGCCTTTTTTGGCAATATAACGCGCAAAATCCAGCGTGCGGTGATTAGACACGCCGACCAGAATCTGATGGATATCGTCATTCATCTGCTTCAGGTCGAGCATTACCAGATCGGTTACCGCCAGCAGTTCATCAATCACTGGATCATAACGGCGGACAAAACCGTTGGTATCCAGGCAGGTGTGAATGCCCTCAGCTTTGCAGGCACGAAACCAGTCGCGAACAAATTCTGCCTGCAGGATCGCTTCGCCACCAGAGGCGGTCACACCACCGCCGGAGGCGTTAATATAATGGCGATAGGAGGTGACATCGTTCATCAACTCTTCGACCGTGGTTTCGCGGCCGGCATGCGTGTCCCATGTATCGCGATTATGGCAATACATACAACGCATCAGGCAGCCCTGAAAGAAGGTGATAAAGCGAATGCCAGGGCCATCAACGGTGCCACAGGATTCAAAAGAGTGAATACGGCCGGTTACTGACATTGCGATGGTTCTCCCATTGTTATCTGGTGAGCAGGTGACGCAGTCTGTTGGTGCTGCGTTAAGTTAATCTGTTTTGCCCGGCGTCTGCTGCTGAGGCGACTGGCAAAGCGGACTGGAAGAAAAGGCTCCTGACGGAGCCTTTTTAACACTGTCAGCGCATTAGAGTGAGCGTGTAAAGGTACGCGTAATCACATCTTTCTGCTGCTCTTTGGTGAGCGAGTTGAAGCGGACCGCGTAGCCGGAGACGCGAATGGTTAACTGCGGATATTTTTCTGGGTTATCCATAGCGTCGAGCAACATTTCACGGTTCATGACGTTTACATTCAAGTGCTGGCCGCCCTCAATGGTGCTTTCGTGATGGAAATAACCATCCATCAAACCTGCCAGATTGGTTTTGCGCACTTCGTCATCTTTACCCAGCGCGTTCGGCACGATTGAGAAGGTGTAAGAGATACCATCTTTTGCATAAGCAAACGGCAGTTTAGCAACCGAGGTCAGGGAAGCCACCGCGCCTTTTTGATCGCGACCGTGCATGGGGTTAGCACCTGGTCCGAATGGCGCACCGGCACGACGGCCATCAGGTGTGTTACCGGTTTTTTTACCGTATACCACGTTTGAGGTGATGGTCAGCACCGATTGCGTCGGTACAGCATTACGATAGGTTGTCAGCTTCTGAATTTTCTTCATGAAGCGCTCAACCAAATCGCAGGCCAGATCGTCTACGCGGGCATCATTGTTACCAAACTGCGGATATTCACCCTCAATTTCAAAGTCGATCGCCAGGCCATCTTCATCACGCACCGGTTTCACTTTGGCATATTTAATCGCTGAAAGTGAGTCGGCGGCTACTGATAAACCGGCAATACCGCATGCCATAGTGCGATAAACATCGCGATCATGCAGCGCCATCAGTGATGCTTCATAGCTATATTTATCGTGCATATAGTGAATGATATTCAGCGATGTCACATACTGTTTGGCCAGCCAGTCCATGAAGTGATCCAGGCGTTCCATAACCACGTCAAAATCCAGCACGTCGTCGGTTATTGGATTCTCTTTCGGACCTACCTGCATTTTCAGTTTTTCATCCATGCCGCCGTTGATGGCATAGAGCATGGTTTTTGCCAGGTTGGCACGAGCACCAAAGAATTGCATGTGCTTGCCCACGATCATTGGGCTGACGCAGCAGGCGATAGCGTAATCATCGTTATCGAAATCAGGCCGCATCAAATCGTCGTTTTCGTACTGAACGGACGACGTATCGATAGAGACTTTGGCAGCGAACTTTTTAAAGTTCAGCGGCAGCTTATCTGACCACAAAATGGTCATATTAGGCTCAGGCGATGGGCCCATGGTGTAAAGCGTATTAAGGAAACGGAAGCTTGATTTGCTGACCAGCGTACGACCATCAACGCCCATGCCAGCCAGTGATTCTGTAGCCCAGATAGGATCGCCGGAGAACAGCTCATCATATTCTGGCGTACGCAGGAAGCGCACCATACGCAGTTTCATCACCAGATGATCGATAAGTTCCTGCGCGTCAAGCTCGGTGATTTTGCCAGCCTGCAGATCGCGTTCCAGATAAACATCAAGGAAAGTGGACACGCGGCCAAAGGACATTGCTGCGCCATTTTGTGACTTAACTGCTGCGAGATAGCCGAAGTAAGTCCACTGCACCGCTTCCTGAGCGTTAGTTGCCGGACGAGAGATATCACAGCCATATTTTGCTGCCATCTCTTTGATCTGTTTCAGCGCATGATGCTGATCGGCAATCTCTTCGCGCAGGCGAATCGTCGCCTCCAGATTCACGCCGTTCTCCAGGTCTGCCTGCAGCGAAGTGAACTGTGCCAGCTTATCCTGCATCAGGAAATCAATACCGTAGAGCGCGACGCGACGATAATCGCCGATGATACGTCCGCGACCATAGGCATCCGGTAAGCCAGTTAAAATACCTGATTTACGGCAGCGTAAAATATCGGGCGTATAAACATCGAACACGCCCTGGTTGTGGGTTTTGCGGTATTCAGTAAAGGTTTTCTTCAGCGCAGGATCCAGTTCGCGGCCATAGACTTTGCACGAACCTTCCACCATTTTGATACCGCCGAAAGGGATCAACGCGCGTTTCAACGGTGCTTCAGTCTGCAGGCCGACAATTTTTTCCAGCGGCTTATTAATATAGCCTGCGTCATGTGAAGTGATGGTAGAGGCAAGGTCGGTATCAAAATCTACCGGCGCATGAGTGCGGTTCTCAATCTTGATACCTTCCAGCACCTTGTTCCATAAAGCCGTAGTCGCTTCGGTTGCGCCAGCAAGGAAAGATTCATCACCTTCATAAGGCGTATAGTTTTTTTGGATAAAGTCACGCACGTTGACGCTGGTTTGCCATTCGCCAGCGGCGAAACCTTCCCATGCTGTAGCCAGTTTTTGGTTAAGTTCGGTCATGATATACCTACCTTTAAGAGTTGATTTCTTTACGTACCGATGTTGCTGAGGATGCTAACACCGGGCCAAAATGTTGTGGCTCAGTGAGCCTGTGCGTCACCGCGCAGATAGATCATCCAGTAGGTCAAACCTACCAGCAGTCCGCCGCCAATAATGTTGCCCAACGTGACCGGAATCAGGTTGTCGACGATGAAATTGATTGGGTTCAAGGCGGAGAACTGGGCTGCCGATGCGCCGGTCATCTGCCAGAAGTCAGGGGTGGCGAAGTCGCGGATGACAATCGCCAGGGGGATCAGAAACATATTGGCAATGCTGTGCTCAAAACCGCTGGCCACAAACATCGCAACCGGCAGTACCATAGCCAGCATTTTGTCGACCAGGGTATGGCCGGAGTAGCTCATCCACACCGCAAGGCAGACCATTAAATTAGCCAGCGTGCCGAGGCTGACCGCTTCAATGAAGGTGTGATGCATTTTGTGTTCGGCAGTTTGCAGTACGTTTAGCCCCCATGCGCCGCTGGCAACGCTGTGTTCACCTGCAAACCAAATCAGGGCAACAAAAAACAGGGCGCCAAACAGATTGCCGACGTAGACGTTAAGCCAGTTGCGCGCCAGTTGCCCCCAGCTAATACGGCCGCTGGCTTTAGCGACAACAATCAGTACGGTTGAGGTAAACAGATCGGCGCCGCAAATCACCACCAGCATCAGGCCTAATGAAAAACAGATGCCGCCAATGAGCTTGGCAATGCCATAAGGCATCACGCCAGAGCCGGTTGTGGCAGTGATATAGAAAACAAACGCAATGGAAATAAATACACCAGCGGTAATCGCAAGAAAAAATGTTGTGAGAGGATGTTTTGTGGCTTTGTATACGCCCGCATCTTCGGCCACTTTTGCCATCGCGGCGGGTAACAGAAGATTGAATGGGTTGTCAGTTTTCACTGTTGCGCTCTCCAAAAGAAGCCTGCGAGAAAATATTACCAAACTGCCTTAATGGAGAAGTTGATACAGATCATTATTCAGCGGGGATAAGCACAGGCAGGAAGGCTGTCAGAAGGGAAAATTAAATTAAGTAATTGATAATGATAAATAAAAAATATTTTAAAAGTTAAAATTATTTTTCATGGACGCAGGGTTTTAACTGAAAGATTATTCACTAATGTAAATTCTGAAGGGTGAATGTTAAATAAAAATGAAGGGCCGGAAATAATTTATCGTTTTAATAACAATAAAGGCATCGGCGAAAATTAGCCGATGCCTTTATTCACATTATTCAGAACATACCGAGAAAGGTATTATTTCCAGTTAGTCCGTTTAGCGTTCTGTAATTTTTCATAAGCAGCCAGCAGAGACTGATGAGCTGGAAACGCTTTTAAATCATCATCAACGCTTTGCAAACCATAGAAAGCCTGTTCGCCGGTTAATGCTGCAGACGCCGCCTCAACAGCATCACTGCCGTACATGCGTAAAAATACCTGGTGATACTGTACCGGATCGCGCTCCTCTTCCTGGGCCAGCAGCAGCAGGGTCTGCAGGCAGCGATAATAGTTCGCCCGCTCAGGGGTAAAGACAGAGCTGTTGAACTCCATGGTCCATTCAGTCCAGATCAGTGCCTGCTCCAGATCGCCTCCCGCAAGAGCCAGCATCGCTTTCAATTCGCCCACGCGCAGGGTGTACCAGCCATTATCTTTGCCTGTCGCCATGCCGAGCAGTTCACGTACGCGTGTGAAATCGTCCATGCCATCATCATCCAGACGGCTAATCAGATCGAGATAGTCTTGCTTTTTCCACTGGCTGTCAGGCAGTGAAAGCAGAACGTCACGAAGATGCGCTCCCATGTTGTTGTTGGCCAATAACAGGTCATCGGCTGGATAGATGTCAGACATGCCGGGCACGATAATGCGGCAGGCGTAAACATCAAGATGCTGATAATCCGCGATATACACTTCCTGATCTTCTGCTTTGAAGATTGCCATCAGGGTGTTGAATTCCTCTTCAGTTGATCCGCTAAAGCTCCAGTCAACAAAGGGATAGTCTGCATCTTCTTTAAACAGATCCCAGGAAATAGAACCGCTGGAATCGATGAAGTGAGTTTCCAGATTGGCGTGATCGGCGATCTCTTCGTCATCAAAGGTTGGCGGCGTAAACACATCAAGATCTTTCAGACCACGTCCCTGCAGCAGTTCGGTCACCGTACGCTCCAGCGCCACACCAAAATCGGGGTGGGCGCCAAAAGAGGCAAAGCAGGTGCCATTGGCTGGATTGAGCAGCACAACGCATATCACCGGATAGTTGCCACCCAGTGAGGCATCATAAGAGAGGATAGGGAAGCCTTCAGCTTCCAGGCGGTCAATCGCTTCCACCACGCCCGGATAGCGGTTCAGTACCTCGGCCGGAATCAGTGGCAGGCTAATTGCTTCGGCAATAATGCGGTTTTTGATGTGACGTTCGAAGACTTCAGACAGGCCCTGAACGCGTGCTTCGTTGGCCGTATTGCCCGCTGACATACCGTTAGAAACATACAGGTTGCCGATGATGTTCATGGGGATATAAACCGTCTGCAGATCGGACTGACGGGTAAAAGGCAGTGCGCAGATGCCGCGCGCCGTATTGCCCGATTGCAGATCGATCAGATCGCTGGCGCTGAGCTCATTTTCCGGATCGTAGTAAGCCTGCAGGCGCGCATCCAGGATCCCCTCTGGCAGCGATTCATCGGCCGGCAGTGGAAACCATTTTTCATCGGGATAGTGCACAAAGTCGCCGTTCGCGATCGATTTGCCTAACCAAAAATCGGCAAAGAAATAGTTGGTTGATAAACGTTCGAAGTATTCACCCAACGCCGAGGCCAGCGCAGCTTTTTTGCTTGCCCCTTTACCGTTGGTGAAACAGAGCGGGCAATCACGGTCACGAATGTGCACGGACCAGACATGAGGAACAGGGTTGAGCCAAGAGGCTTCTTCAATCGTAAAGCCTAAATCCTGCAGTTTTTGCTGAAAACGCGCAATGGAGTCTTCCAGTGCCGCGTCTTTTCCGGGAATAAATGTTTGAGTCATGAGCCCGCTCTTAGGTGTGAGAAAAATGAAAGCGCGTAATGATACGGGTTTTGCCATTGTCCCGCCAATGAAAGCCGAGGCAGCATGGCAGGCGAGTAAGCTGGTTGCAGCCATTAAAGGCGCTTTATGTATGAAACCTCACAAAATATCGTGACCATTTACATCGGCAACATAAGCTTTTGCTGCGGCTTTTCCAAAAATGTGATCGTTACCTGATTAATCGTTGCAGCATCCAGGAGGCAGTGATAAAACCGATAGGATATGCATAACCGTTTTATATGACAGTGGTGAGGGGAAATGACGCAGATTTATAATTTTAGCTCCGGTCCAGCAATGCTGCCGGTTGAAGTGCTTCGTCGGGCTGAGCAAGAGCTCACAAACTGGAAAGGGCTCGGCACTTCAGTGATGGAGATTAGCCATCGCAGCAAGGAATTTATTCAGGTTGCACAAGAGGCTGAAAGCGACCTCCGTGATCTTCTTAAAATACCCGCCAATTACAAAGTTTTGTTCTGCCACGGCGGTGCCCGCGGCCAGTTTGCTGCGATTCCAGGTAACCTGCTGGGCAGTGCGGCTACCGCTGATTACGTTGACGGTGGATACTGGGCCCATAGCGCCATTCTGGAAGCGGAGAAGTTCTGCGCACCAAATGTGATTGATGTAAAAACGGTGCTGGATGGCAAGCGCGCTATTCTGCCAATGAGCCAGTGGCAGCTTTCTGATGACGCAGCCTACGTGCATTTCTGCCCTAACGAAACCATTGATGGTGTTGCCATTGCGGAACAACCTGCCTTCGGCAATAAAGTGGTTGTGGCCGATCTCTCTTCCACCATTTTATCCAGCCCGCTGGATATCAATCGCTATGGCGTTATTTACGCCGGTGCACAAAAAAATATTGGCCCTGCAGGATTGACCATCGTTATCGTGCGCGAGGACCTGCTTGGCAAAGCCCGCAAAGAAGTACCTTCTATCCTCGATTATAAAGTGCTTGCGGATAATGACTCTATGTTCAACACGCCGCCTACTTTTGCCTGGTATCTTTCTGGTCTGGTATTTAAATGGCTGAAAGAGCAGGGCGGCGTAGCAGAAATCGATCGCATTAATCAGCAAAAAGCCGACCTGCTGTATGGCGTTATTGATAAGAGCGATTTTTATCGTAATGACGTTGCTACATCCAACCGCTCGCGGATGAACGTGCCTTTTCAGTTAGCAGATGCTTCGCTGGATAAGCTGTTTCTTGATGAATCTTACGCGGCAGGACTGCATGCTCTGAAAGGCCATCGCGTGGTTGGCGGTATGCGCGCTTCTATCTACAATGCCATGCCGTTTGAGGGCGTCAAAACCCTGACCGATTTCATGATTGAGTTTGAACGTCGTCACGGTTAATTATCGCGTAAGCACCACTACGGAAACCTCATAACACCATGAGGTTTCCTTGCCGCTGAATTTATGGAGTAAAGGTTTCACATGCAGGACTCTCTAACGTTACAACCCATTGCGCATGTTGAGGGCACAGTTAATTTGCCTGGTTCGAAAAGCGTATCAAATCGCGCGTTGCTGCTTGCTGCCCTGGCATCAGGTACTACCAGGTTAACCAACCTGCTCGACAGCGATGATGTTAAACATATGCTCAATGCGCTTAAAGCGTTAGGCGTCAGCTACCAGCTTTCTACAGATCGCACCGTGTGCGAGGTTACGGGCTGTGGTGGACCTTTATTTTCAGAGCAGGCTCTGGAGCTTTTTCTGGGTAATGCCGGTACCGCGATGCGTCCATTGGCCGCGGCCTTATGCCTGGGTAAGAATGATATCGTGCTTACCGGCGAGCCGCGTATGAAAGAACGCCCAATTGGCCATCTGGTCGATGCATTACGCCAGGGCGGCGCGCAGATTGATTATCTGGAGCAAACGGATTATCCACCTTTGCGCCTGAAGGGCGGATTTACCGGCGGTAAGATAACTGTAGACGGCAGTGTCTCAAGTCAGTTTCTTACTGCATTGCTGATGACGTCACCTCTGGCAGAGAAAGATACACACATTGCCATCAAAGGCGATTTGGTTTCAAAGCCCTACATTGATATCACGCTCAAGCTGATGAAAACCTTCGGTGTGGATGTCCATAATGACCATTATCAGCACTTTACCATCGCTGGTGGGCAGCATTATTCAGCGCCCGGTGACTATCTGGTTGAGGGTGATGCGTCATCTGCTTCTTATTTTCTTGCTGCCGGGGCAATTAAAGGCGGCACGGTAAAAGTGACAGGTATCGGGCGTAATAGCGTACAGGGTGATATTCGCTTCGCTGACGTGCTGGAAAAAATGGGCGCAGTGATTGAGTGGGGTGATGACTACATTTCCTGTACTCGTAATACGCTGCAGGCGATCGATCTGGATATGAATCATATTCCGGATGCGGCGATGACCATTGCAACAACCGCACTGTTTGCGCAGGGCACCACCGTCATGCGCAATATTTATAACTGGCGAGTTAAAGAAACCGATCGCCTGTTTGCCATGGCGACAGAGCTACGTAAAGTGGGCGCTGAAGTAGAAGAAGGGCATGATTACATTCGTATCACGCCGCCCGCACAGCTAAAACACGCTGAAATTGGCACTTACAACGATCATCGCATGGCAATGTGTTTTGCTTTGGTTGCCTTATCCGATACGCCAGTTACCATCCTCGATCCCGGCTGCACGGCCAAAACCTTTCCTGATTACTTCGAGCGCCTGAAGTCTGTAAGCCAATCGGCGTAAAACTCCGTTGCCTGAAGATTTCTTCAGGCAAATTCCCTCTTTGATCACAATTACTCAGCTGAAAAATCTGATTATTTCTCTTCGGTCTATGCTTAAGGGTAACTATCCACGGGCAAGCTGCGTATAATGCCTGGCGAAAAGTCTGGCTAACAGGCAGTGACATAGGCATTAACAGGAGATCAAGATGGCGGTTGTTGCACCGGTTATCACCATTGACGGACCAAGTGGTGCAGGTAAAGGCACCTTGTGTAAAGCGATGGCGGAAGCGCTTCAGTGGCATTTGCTCGATTCAGGCGCTATTTACCGTGTGTTGGCGCTGGCTGCGCTGCATCATCAGGTTGACATCGAGTCTGAAGAAGCATTAGTGCCGATTGCTGCACATCTTGACGTGCGCTTTGTTTCTACTGATGGTGAGCTTGCGGTGATTCTGGAAGGAGAAAACGTCACCAGCGAAATCCGTACGCAGGAAGTGAGTAATGCAGCCTCAAAAGTCGCTGCTTTTCCACGGGTGCGTGAAGCACTTTTGCGCCGCCAGCGTGCATTTCGCGATCGTCCCGGTCTGATTGCCGATGGTCGCGATATGGGTACGGTGGTTTTCCCGGATGCTCCGGTAAAAATTTTCCTTGATGCCAGTCCGGAAGAGCGTGCCCGCCGCCGTATGCTACAGTTGCAGCAGAGCGGCATTGATGTTAACTTTGAGCGCCTTTTATCTGAGATAAAGGAACGCGATGACAGAGATCGTAATCGTTCTGTCGCGCCGTTAGTACCTGCTGCTGATGCACTTGTACTGGATTCGACCAGTATGCCAATCGAAGAGGTGATTGAAAAAACAATCGCTTATGCTCGCAGCAAGCTGGATATTTAGCATTAAGGTGCTGAAAAGAATAATTTAACCTTGTGCAATGGATTGTCGCGAGGCATGTGAAACAACCCCATCCGGCAGGAAGTCAGGTGGACGTTAAATTGAAGAATCCTGAAGATTATCAATATGACAGAATCTTTTGCTCAACTATTTGAAGAATCCCTGAAAGAAATCGAAACCCGCCCGGGTTCCATCGTTCGTGGCGTTGTTGTCTCTATCGACAAAGACGTTGTTCTGGTTGATGCGGGCCTGAAATCTGAATCTGCAATTCCTGCAGAGCAGTTCAAAAACGCAGCCGGCGAACTGGAAATCCAGGTTGGCGACGAAGTTGACGTTGCTCTGGATGCAGTTGAAGACGGCTTCGGTGAAACCCTGCTGTCCCGTGAAAAAGCTAAACGTCATGAAGCTTGGATCACGTTGGAAAAAGCTTACGAAGACGCTGAAACTGTTACCGGTGTTATCAACGGCAAAGTTAAAGGTGGCTTCACAGTTGAGCTCAACGGCATTCGTGCGTTCCTGCCTGGTTCACTGGTAGATGTGCGTCCGGTGCGCGATACGCTGCACCTGGAAGGCAAAGAGCTGGAATTCAAAGTAATCAAGCTGGACCAGAAGCGCAACAACGTTGTGGTTTCTCGCCGTGCGGTTATTGAATCTGAAAACAGCGCAGAGCGCGATCAGCTGCTGGAAAACCTGCAGGAAGGCATGGAAGTCAAAGGTATCGTTAAGAACCTGACTGACTACGGTGCATTCGTTGATCTGGGCGGCGTTGACGGCCTGCTGCACATTACTGATATGGCATGGAAACGCGTTAAGCATCCAAGCGAAATCGTGAATGTTGGCGATGAAATTACTGTTAAGGTGCTTAAGTTTGACCGTGAGCGCACCCGCGTATCTCTTGGCTTGAAACAGCTGGGCGAAGATCCATGGGTTGCTATCGCTAAGCGTTATCCGGAAAGCACTCGTCTTACCGGCCGCGTGACCAATCTGACTGATTACGGCTGCTTCGTAGAAATCGAAGAAGGCGTTGAAGGTCTGGTTCACGTATCTGAAATGGATTGGACTAACAAAAACATCCACCCGTCTAAAGTTGTTAACGTAGGCGATGTGGTTGAAGTGATGGTTCTGGATATCGACGAAGAACGTCGTCGTATCTCTCTGGGCCTGAAACAGTGTAAATCTAACCCATGGCAGCAGTTTGCTGAGACCCACAACAAGGGCGACCGTGTTGAAGGTAAAATCAAGTCAATCACTGACTTTGGTATCTTCATCGGCCTGGACGGCGGCATCGACGGCCTGGTTCACCTGTCTGACATCTCCTGGAACGCAACCGGAGAAGAAGCAGTACGTGAATACAAAAAAGGCGACGAAATCGCAGCTGTGGTTCTGCAGGTTGACGCAGAGCGCGAGCGCATCTCCCTTGGCGTTAAACAACTGGCTGAAGACCCGTTCAACAACTACATCTCTCTGAACAAGAAAGGTGCCATTGTTAACGGTAAAGTGACAGCAGTTGACGCTAAAGGTGCTACAGTTGAATTAGCTGATGGCGTTGAAGGTTACCTGCGCGCTTCAGAAGCTTCACGCGACCGCGTTGAAGACGCAACTCTGGTTCTGAACGTTGGCGACGACGTTGAAGCGAAATTTACCGGTGTTGATCGTAAAAACCGCGTAGTTAGCCTGTCTGTTCGTGCAAAAGACGAAGCTGATGAGAAAGATGCAATCGCTACTGTTAACAACAAACAGGAAGAAAGCAACTTCTCCAGCGCTATGGCTGAAGCGTTCAAAGCGGCTAAAGGCGAGTAATCGACCTGATATTCAGGGCAGCGTTGTTGCCCTGGATATGACAGAACGCTGTCAAACCTTTTCCATTAAGGATTAACCGGAGGATTTATGACCAAGTCAGAATTGATTGAACGACTTGCTGGCCAGCACACTCATATTCCGGCGAAAGTCGTTGAGGATGCGGTCAAAGAAATGCTGGAGCACATGGCCACCACACTGGCACAGGGTGAACGCATTGAAATCCGGGGATTCGGCAGCTTCTCTTTGCACTATCGCGCTCCTCGTACCGGTCGTAATCCTAAGACCGGCGACAAGGTTGAGCTTGAGGGAAAATACGTACCTCATTTTAAACCGGGTAAAGAGTTACGCGATCGCGCAAATATACATGGTCAATGATTCCTGACGAATCCGTTAAAACGACACTCCGGTGTCGTTTTTTTTGGTTTTTTTCTGTCTTCTCAGCATGGTTTTTTTCATAACGCTTCACACAATTCTGCTCATCACTGTAATCCTTTCCCTGTCTTCTGAAGCCATATAACAAACAAGAAATTTGCTCATCGCATTGCAACGAACCAAAGCCGAAAGTAGGCGAGACGTTGCCGGGAGCACTTATGAACCTATCGCTTAACCAGTTGGCCATTTTAACTATTATCGCTGCCTTACCCTTGTTGCTCTTGCCGGAATTGCCGTCGCGCAGCACTATTCTCGCTCTGACAGCTTTCGCTATAGTTTGCGCAGTAATGCCATTGCGAAACATAACGCTGTTAGCTTTAGTGGTTTTGATGCTGTGTTGGATGCTCTGGTCAGCGCGCGGTGCCCTGTGGCAAGTTGAAAACTATAGCCAGAATATTTTGCCGGCGCGGGTGGTCGTCGATCGGGTTACGCCTGACGGCAAACGAGCCCAGGTACGATTGCTCACCGTGCATGAAAGATGGGTTTTTCCGCCTGTCTATGCCAGCGTTGCGTTACCAAAACAGGGTCACGTTTATTGCGCCGGACAACGCTGGCAGATGAGACTTAAATTAAGGCCGGTCCACAGCCAGCTTAATGAAGGTCACTTCGATCAGCAGCGTTATGCATTGGCTAATCACCATGCATTGCAGGGGCACGTCATGTCAGCCAGCATGATTGATGAAAATTGCTCCATACGCAGCCAATTTCTGACAAATACACAATCGGTATATCAACATCTGCCATGGAGCGGCGTACTGACTGCGCTGGCGTTCGGTGAACGCGGTGAGCTAAGCGCAGAGCTAAGCAAGCTTTTCCGTGAAACAGGCACCGCACATTTGATGGCAATATCAGGCATGCATATTGGCCTTGCTGCAGGTTTTGGCTGGATTCTGGCGCGCGGCTTGCAATTTCTTCTGCCTGCGAAATGGATTGGGCACCTTTTCCCACTGGCGATCACGCTGCTGGTTGCAGGCCTCTATACCTGGCTTTCGGGCGCTCATCCGCCAGCGCAACGCGCAATGCTGGCCTTGCTGTTATGGACGGCCATCCGGGTTAGCGGCAAAAATTGGCATGGCTGGCACATCTGGAATCTTTGTATTGCAGCATTACTTTTGCTCGACCCGCTGATGATTTTGTCGGAGAGCTTTTGGCTCTCAGCTTTTGCCGTAGCGGCGCTGATTGCCTGGTATCAATGGTTTCCTTTGCCTGAGTCTTTATCGCAGGGCATAAAAAGCTATCCGTTAAAGTTGCTGCATTTGCAGGCGGGCATGATGATTTTGATGCTCCCGGTTCAGGCCTGGGTTTTCTCTGGCCTCAGTCTCAGTGCATTACCGGCCAATCTGATGGCAATACCCGTTATCTCCTTACTGACGGTGCCACTGATTCTGCTGGCTTTGGCTCTGCCTTTCTCGCCGATAGAGGAGATGCTCTGGTGGCTGGCAGATCGTTCTGTTGCTGCGGTTATTTTATGCTTGCGCGCGTTTCCTTCAGGCTGGTTAGCCATTGAAGATGCGCTGCTAATGTTAATCTGCTTGCCGCTGGCAGCGCTGATAGTGTGGCGTTTTGGCTGGTGGCGTCATGCACCATTAAGCCTGGCTGGCTGCTGCTGTGCGCTGGCAATATGGCGCCTGACGATACCCAAGCCGGAATGGCGAGTGGATATGCTGGATGTCGGTCATGGTCTGGCAATCGTCATCTCTAAGCAAGGCAAAGCGATACTTTACGATACGGGCAATCGCTGGCTGACCTCAAATGCAGGCGAGCGCATTATCATTCCCTGGCTGGAGCGCAAAGGATTACAACCGGAGTGGATCATTCTGAGCCATGGACATCTTGATCACACCGGAGGGCTGCAGGCGATACAGCAACGCTGGCCAGATATCTCTGTCCGCAGCGCATTAGCGCATGATCGGCATTTTCCCTGTCATGCAGGCGAAAGCTGGCAGTGGTATCAGCTCAACTTTTCCGTATTGTGGCCACGCACCTCATCGACGTCGGGTGGGAATAATGATTCCTGTGTGGTGCGAATTGACGATGGAAGAACCGCGATACTGCTGACCGGCGATATTGAGCATGAGGCAGAACTCGCGCTGCTGGCTGCACATCGGCATCAGTTACGGGCAGATATCCTTCAGGTTCCACACCATGGCAGCAGTACTTCTTCGGTGGCGCCGCTGTTACGTGCGGTCGCGGGAAAGGCGGCGTTAACATCGGTGGCCCGCTATAACGCCTGGCGTATGCCGTCCCGACAGGTTATCGAACGCTACCAGCAAAATGGCTATGCAGCATATGACACTGCAACAGAAGGACAGATAAGTGTGCAAATAACCAGCAATGGCTGGCAGGTTTTGGGTTTCAGAACGCATTTATTGCCTCGATGGTACCATCAGTGGTTTGGCGTCCCCCGTGATTCCAGGTAGAATGAGCGGCTATTTCAAACAATGCTGGTTAAACAATGCATCAAGACAAAGACTTATCAACCTGGCAGACTTTTCGCCGTCTCTGGCCAATGATCGCACCGCACAAAGGCGGGCTGTTCGTGGCAGCCGTAGCGCTTGTCCTTAACGCTGCTGGCGACACGTTAATGCTGTCACTGTTGAAGCCGTTACTTGATGATGGTTTCGGTAAGGCTGATAAATCCGTGCTGATTTGGATGCCGCTGGTAGTGATGGGGTTAATGCTGATTCGTGGCGTTACCAGCTATGTCTCCAGTTACTGTATCTCGTGGGTGTCTGGCAATGTGGTGATGAACATGCGTCGTCGCCTGTTTAGCCATATGATGGGCATGCCGGTGGCGTTTTTCGATCAGCAATCCACAGGTACGCTGCTGTCGAGAATTACCTATGATTCTGAACAGGTAGCGTCATCGTCGTCGAGCGCGCTGGTAACGGTAGTCCGTGAGGGCGCGTCGATTATCGGCCTGTTTATTATGATGTTTTACTATAGCTGGCAGCTGTCGCTGATCCTGATTGTGCTGGCACCGGTTGTGTCATTTGCCATCCGCATGGTCTCTAAGCGTTTCCGCAGCATCTCCAAAGTGATGCAGAACACCATGGGCCAGGTGACGACCAGCGCTGAGCAGATGCTGAAAGGGCATAAAGAGGTGCTGATCTTTGGCGGTCAGGATATTGAAACCAAACGTTTCGATCATGTCAGCAACCGCATGCGCCAGCAGGGCATGAAGCTGGTTTCTGCCTCATCAATTTCCGATCCGATTATTCAGCTTATCGCGTCGCTGGCGCTGGCCTTTGTACTTTATGCGGCTAGCTTCCCCTCAGTGATGGAGAACCTGACCGCCGGTACCATTACCGTGGTGTTCTCTTCTATGATCGCGCTGATGCGTCCGTTGAAGTCGTTGACTAACGTTAACGCCCAGTTCCAGCGCGGTATGGCAGCATGTCAGACGCTGTTTTCTATTCTGGACAGCGAGCAGGAAGTGGATAACGGCACACGTCAGGTTGAGCGGGCCGAAGGCAATATCCAGTTTAACAACGTTACTTTCACTTATCCGGGCCGCGAGATTCCTGCGCTGCGCAACATCAACCTGTCGATTCCGGCAGGAAAAACGGTGGCGCTGGTGGGTCGATCTGGTTCAGGTAAATCGACCATCGCCAGCCTGTTGACGCGTTTCTACGACATCCAGCAGGGCGAAATCCTGATCGATGGTCATGATTTGCGTGAATATACGCTGCGTTCGTTACGTAATCAGGTGGCGTTGGTCTCGCAAAACGTCCATCTGTTTAATGACACCATTGCCAATAACATCGCCTATGCCCGCAGTGAGCAATATAGCCGCGAGGAGATTGAACGCGCGGCAACCATGGCGCATGCCATGGACTTTATCAAGAAGATGGATAAAGGACTGGATACGGTAATCGGTGAAAATGGCGTGCTGCTCTCTGGCGGCCAGCGTCAGCGTATTGCTATTGCGCGCGCACTGCTGCGCGACAGTCCGATTCTGATTCTGGATGAGGCGACCTCGGCGCTGGATACTGAATCTGAACGTGCTATTCAGTCGGCGCTGGATGAACTGCAAAAGAACCGTACGTCGCTGGTCATTGCCCACCGCCTTTCAACCATTGAAAAAGCGGATGAGATCGTGGTAGTGGAAGATGGTCAAATCATTGAGCGAGGTACGCACAGCGAACTGCTTGAGCAGGGCGGTGCCTATGCACAATTGCATAAAATGCAGTTTGGCCAATGATTGAGCGCATCTGGAGCGGCCGCTCACCGTTGTATCTGCTGCTGCTGCCGTTAAGCCTGCTTTATGGCATAGTGAGCTGCTTCATTCGGCTCACTTACCAACGCGGCTGGCGCAAAAGCTGGCGCGCACCGGTGCCAGTGGTGGTGGTGGGTAACCTCACTGCCGGCGGCAACGGCAAAACGCCGGTGGTGATTTGGCTGGTTCAGGCGTTGCAACAGCAGGGCCTGCGTCCTGGCGTGGTGTCGCGTGGTTATGGTGGCAAAGCAGAGCGCTATCCGCTGTTGCTGGATGCCAGCACCACCACTGACACCGCAGGTGATGAGCCCGTGCTGATTTTTCAACGCACGGGTGCGCCAGTTGCCGTGGCACCGCAGCGTTCAGCGGCGGTGCAGGCGTTACTGGCAGAGCATGCGCTTGACGTGATCATCACCGATGATGGGCTGCAGCACTATGCGTTACAGCGCGATATCGAAATTGTTGTCATTGATGGCGTACGCCGCTTTGGCAACGGCTGGTGGCTGCCCGCCGGTCCGATGCGCGAACGCGCGGACAGATTAGCGGAAGTAGATGCCATCATCGTTAATGGTGGCGAGGCGGCTGGCAATGAAATCGCCATGTCACTGGCCGTCAGCCATGCGGTGAACCTGTTGGACGGCACAACGCGTGCGGTATCCGCGTTAGCGCCCGCGGTGGCGATGGCGGGAATCGGTCATCCACCGCGGTTTTTTACCACGCTGCGCAATCACGGATTAACACCACAGGCAGAGATCGCCTTCGCCGATCATCATGCTTATGATGAAGCAGAGCTGGCTGCGTTAACATCAGAGGATCAGATGCTGGTGATGACGGAAAAAGATGCGGTGAAATGCCGCCACTTTGCCAGAGCAAACTGGTGGTATGTGCCGGTAGATGCTCAGTTAAGTGAAGCACCGTCATCGGCACTCATAAGCGCTATCGTTAAGCGTTGCCATCCACACTGAACGACAGACCGGTAGCGTTCCGGCTGCATCGTTCACCCGTATTGAGGAGAGCCAGTGATTAACCTTTCTCTGAAAACGGCGCGTAATCTGCAGCTCGCGGCGCAAGGCCTGTTGCATCCTGCCGACGAAGCAGCAACTCCAGAACGTCTGCTGGCGGCAATCCGCAAAATGTCCCTGTTGCAAATCGATACTATCCATGTTGTGGCCCGTAGCCCCTGGCTGGTGCTTTTCAGCCGCATCGGCAGCTTTCCGCTCTCCTGGCTGGAACAGGCACTTCGTGACGGCGCGCTGTTTGAATATTGGGCGCATGAAGCCTGCTTTATTCCCATCGAAGATTATCCACTGCTCCGTCATCGCATGTTATCGCCAGCATCGCTGGGCTGGAAATTCAGCGCTGACTGGATGCAGACCCATCAAACGGAGATTGCCGATCTGTTGGCCCACATTGAGCAGGCTGGTCCGGTCCGCGCTGCTGACTTTGCCGCACCGTCTCAGCAAAAGGCAGGCTGGTGGGCATGGAAACCGCATAAGCGTCATCTGGAGAATCTGTTTACCGCTGGTGAACTGATGATTAGCGAGCGACGAAATTTTCAGCGCGTCTATGATCTTCGCCAGCGCGTGCTGCCTGGCTGGCATGACGACCGCATGCTGAGTGAAACCGAGGCGGTCGAGCAGATGTTACGCAACAGCGCCAACAGTCTGGGGATTTTTCGCCCCGAATGGTTAGCCGATTATTATCGTCTGAAAAAAGTTGCGGTCAGAGAGGTGATAGCGCGCTGGCTGGAGCAGGGGTTTATTGTCGCCTGCAACATAGAAACACTGGGCACACTTTATCTGCATCATGTGCTGCTGCCTCTACTGGAGCAGCAGCTGGAAGCGACACACAGCACGGTACTTTCCCCTTTCGATCCTTTAGTGTGGCATCGCAAGCGTGCGCTGGAGCTGTTTGATTTTGACTATCGCCTGGAGTGTTATACGCCGGAAGCGAAGCGCCGTTATGGCTATTTTGTTCTGCCGATATTGCTGCGTGGCGAGCTGAAAGCGCGAATGGATGCCAAAATGATTCGCAAGAGCGGCGTATTGCAGATTAAAAATCTGTGGCTTGAACCTGGCGTACCAGCAACCGCCGCACTCTGCGCCGATTTAAAAGGCGCTATAGATCATTGCGCGCGCTGGCAGGGTGCAGACTCTGTTCAGTGCGATAATCTGCCCGTGGCGTTGACGCCGCGCTGGCAACCGGTCTGGTCGCTTACTGCGTGATCCACTCTGCTAATGACATTGTGATATGCTCACCGCACTGGCGAATCGGTCCGTAACGGAGGAAATATGGATCACCGTTTACTACAAATTGTGGCTTGTCCGGTATGCAACGGCAAACTGTACTACAACAACGAACAGCAGGAACTTATCTGTAAACCTGACGGCCTGGCATTCCCGGTGCGTGAAGGCATTCCGGTTCTGCTGGAAAATGAAGCGCGTGCGCTGACCATGGAAGAGAGCCATCCATGAGTTTCGTTGCCATTATTCCGGCACGTTACGCTTCAACGCGGCTGCCGGGTAAACCGCTGGTCGATATCAACGGTTTGCCGATGGTTTTGCACGTGATGCAGAGAGCAAAAGAGTCGGGGGCAGAGCAGGTTATTGTTGCCACCGATCATGCCGATGTCGCTGCAGCAGTGGAGGCGGCGGGAGGCGAAGTGTGCATGACCCGCGCCGATCATCAGTCAGGCACCGAGCGTCTGGCCGAGGTGATTGACCGCTACGGTTTTGCCGATGACAAAATCATTGTCAACGTGCAGGGCGATGAGCCGATGATTCCACCGACTATCATTCGTCAGGTAGCAAACAATCTTGCCAGCGCGGCAGCAGGAATGGCCACGCTGGCCGTGCCGATCGTCAGCGCAGAAGAAGCGTTTAATCCTAACGCGGTAAAAGTGGTCACCGACGCGGCCGGTTATGCGCTCTATTTTTCCCGTGCGGCCATTCCCTGGGAACGTGAGCGTTTTGCCGTCTCACGTGAAGAGATCGGCGATACCTTTTTACGTCATATTGGCATTTACGCCTACCGCGCCGGCTTTATCCGCCGCTACGTGACCTGGCAGCCCAGCAAGCTGGAGCAGATTGAGCTGCTGGAGCAACTGCGGGTGTTGTGGTACGGCGAAAAGATTCATGTTGATGTTGCGCATGAGGTGCCGAGCGCTGGTGTCGATACGCCAGAGGATCTGGCGCGTGTACGCCAGGCGATGCAGTAATCCGTTCAGAGGACCATTCGGTCCTCTTTTCTCATCAGGATTTGATGTCAGACGATGATTCCTCCGGCAAGTACGTTCATGATAACGACTCTGGTCAGTTAAAGGAGCCTGTTATGGAACAACTGCGCACAGAGCTGACGCTGGTGTTAGGCGAGCCGGTCGGTCGGCTTGAACATATCAGCGAGCAAGGACAGGCGAGCCTGTTTGCCCTTTATGACGATGCGGGGCAGGCAATGCCACTGGTGGCTAAATATTTTCGGCGGCAGGGCCTGGCGGCACAGGAAGCCGCCAAACTGTCGATGCTGGGTCGCGAAAGCGCGATAAAAGTGCCGGCGGTATATGGCGTGGTCATCAGCCAGCAGCAACCACGGCATGAAGTTTTACTGCTGGAGCGGTTACGTGGCGTTCCGGTTGAGGCGCCCGCACGCACGCCGCAGCGTGCTCAACAACTGGAGCAGCAGATTGTGGAATGCCTGCATGCCTGGCACAGTATCGACAGCCAGGGCGTGGTGGGCGCCGTTGACAGTACGCAACAGAACAGCTGGAGCAACTGGTATCAGCAGTATGTTGAAGTGCTCTGGGCAACGCTGGGCTGGCTTGCGCTACCCGGATTAACCGCGGAAGATCGGCATTTGCTGCTGCGTTGCCGTCAGCAACTGCCCAGGCTATTTAATGATTTCGCGGCGCGCTGCGTGCTGGTGCATGGCAATCTATCGCTGCAAAACCTGATCAAAGATCCCCGTTCCGATCGGCTTATTGCCGTTGTTCATCCTGGCCCGATACTGTGGGCGCCCCGGGAGTTTGAAATGTCAAAGCTGAGTGAAACCGGCGCAGCCGAGTCACTGATGTTTGCTTCGCTGCGCCATCAGCCGGCCGACGAGGGTTTTATCTGGCGACGCTGGCTCTATCTACTCTGGGAAACCGTAGCAGAAGCGATTGCGGGCATGCCGCTGAACCGCCCGCGGTTTGATCATGCTGCGCACCAGCTATTGCCGTGGCTCAATTAACGTACTCTCTTCTCCATGAAGCCGCTGCCACAGCCGCCCCAGCGTTTCATACCAGGCGCGATCGCTGTGGCCCAACCATACCGGCGACGGAATCGCCTTTTCCCATGGATTCAGCGGTGAAGTAATCGCCAGCTGATTGGCGGGAGCCACGATCGGCTGCAATCCCTGCGCGTAAAAAAAGCCCAGCGCACGCGGCATATGGTTAGCTGAGGTGATCAACATGAAAGGATGCTGGCCAATGTACTGCTTTACCGCCTCAGCTTCATGCGCGGTATCCCGTGGCCGATCGAGCATGATAGTGGCATCGGCAGGGACGCCGAGAGATTGTGCCACCTGCGCGGCAACGCGCGCGCTGCTCATCGGATTCTGGCCAGCGGCCGCACCGGTGAAGATCATGCGAGCACCCGGATTACGTCGCCACTGGCGCACTCCTTCAACCACGCGTGGCAAACTGTTGCTGATTAAATTTGAACCAGGCGCCCAGTCGGGATTAAAAGTATAGCCACCGCCCAGCACCACAATGTAATCCACCTTTTCGCTGCCGTTCCATGTCGGATAGCGGTTTTCCAGCGGTAATAGCAGCCGATCGGCAACCGGTTGCAGGCTCAGCAGCAGTAACAGCAGCCATGAAGCAGAGAGCAGGATTTTGCCGGTTTTTTGCCAGCGAGAGAACCAAAGCAATAAAATGGCGATTGCCATCAGCAGCAGCAGAAACGGCAACGGTAGTAACAGTCCACCCACCACCTTTTTTAAGGTAAAAAACATCGATTTCCGCTTCCTTTTGTCCGAAAAAACATCATCTGATTGCCTCGCGCTACGCTAAAGGTTCATTCTCCGCCGGGGTGTGACAAAATAGCCGTTTTGGCGGCGCTGACAGGAGCCAAAGCGATGCAGGATCGCAATTTTGACGATATGGCGGAGAAGTTTTCGCAAAACATTTACGGTACCACTAAAGGACGTATCCGTCAGGCGATCCTCGGCGAGGAGCTGGCCACTATTTTAGCCACGTTACCCGCGGGAGCACGTCGCGTGCTTGATGCCGGAGGCGGCGAAGGGCAAATGGCCTGTACGCTGGCGGCGGACGGCCATCAGGTACTGTTATGCGATCTGTCCGCAGAGATGATTGAACGGGCGAAGCGTCTGGCGGCGGAAAAAGGTGTGAGCGATAACATGCAATTCGCACAAATCAGCGCGCAGCAGGTGGCAGATTATTTGGATACGCCGGTTGATCTGGTATTGTTCCACGCGGTGTTGGAATGGGTGGCTGAACCCGAGAAAATTCTTAGGCAGCTCTATGATATTCTGCATCCCGGTGGCGTACTGTCGCTGATGTTTTACAACCTGCACGGCTTAACCATGCGTACGCTCACGCTGGGAAATTTCGGTTACCTTCAGGCTGACCTGAAAAAACGCAAAAAGAAAACCCTGTCACCAGACTTTCCCCGCGATCCTGAGCAGGTTTACCGCTGGCTCACCGCCTGTGGTTTTCACATTGAAAGCCGCGCCGGCATTCGTGTTTTTCACGATTACATGCGCGACAAAGAGAAACAGAGCGAACGCTTTGACGAAGTGCTGGAGATGGAAAAACGCTACTGTCGACAGGAGCCTTTTTTGAGTTTAGGACGCTATATCCACGTCACAGCGCGGAAACCCATCGAGAAGGACGTACTATGAGTGAATTCTCCCAGACCGTACCGGAACTGGTTGCCTGGGCGCGAAAAAACGATTTTTCCGTCTCGCTGCCCACGGAACGTCTGGCATTTTTACTGGCCATTGCCACGCTGAACGGCGAGCGCATGGACGGTGAAATGAGCGAGGGCGAACTGATTGACGCGTTTCGCCATGTCAGTAAAGCCTTTGAGCAAACCAGCGAAACCGTGCTGGTGCGCGCCAATAATGCCATCAACGATATGGTGCGCCAGCGCCTGATCAACCGTTTCACCAGCGAAATCACCGAAGGCAATGCGATCTATCGCCTGACGCCGCTGGCGATCGGCATCACCGATTATTATATTCGCCAGCGCGAATTTTCCACGCTGCGCCTCTCAATGCAGCTGTCAATCGTGGCCGGTGAGCTTAAACGCGCTGCCGATGCCGCCGATGAAAATGGCGATGAGTTTCACTGGCACCGTAACGTGTTTGCGCCGCTGAAATACTCGGTCGCGGAGATTTTTGACAGTATCGATATGACTCAGCGCTTGATGGATGAGCAGCAGCAGGCGGTGAAAAACGATATTGCTGAGCTGCTCAACAAAGACTGGCGTGCCGCGATCTCCAGCTGTGAGATGCTGCTGTCAGAAACCTCCGGCACGCTACGCGAGCTGCAGGACACGCTGGAAGCTGCTGGCGACAAGCTGCAGGCGAACCTGCTGCGCATTCAGGACGCGACGCTGAACAGCCCCGATCTCGGCTTTGTCGATAAGCTGGTGTTCGATCTGCAACACAAGCTTGATCGTATTACCAGCTGGGGGCAGCAGGCGATCGATCTGTGGATTGGCTACGACCGTCACGTTCATAAATTTATCCGAACCGCTATCGATATGGATAAGAACCGCGTCTTCGCGCAGCGTCTGCGCCTGTCGGTACAAAACTATTTCGATCAGCCGTGGGCGCTGACCCATGCCAACGCCGAGCGTCTTTACGATATGCGTGAAGAGGAGCTGACCCTGCGTAACGAAGAGGTCACGGGCGAACTGCCGGCGGAGCTGGAATATGAAGAATTTAACGAAATTCGTGAGCAGCTCGCCGCGATGATAGAAGAGGCGCTGGCCATCTATCGCACCCAGCAGAAGCCGTTAAATCTGGCCACTGTGATGCGTGATTACCTCGCCCAATATCCGCGCGCCCGCCATTTTGACCTCGCCCGCATCGTGATCGATCAGGCGGTACGTCTTGGCGTGGCTGAAGCTGACTTTACCGGTTTGCCAGCAGAATGGCAGGCCATTAATGATTACGGAGCCAAGGTGCAGGCGCATGTCATCGACAAATATTGAACACGTGATGCCGGTTAAACTGGCACAGGCGCTGGCGAATCCGCTGTTTCCCGCGCTGGACAGTCAGTTACGCGCAGGCCGCCATATCGGCATTGAAGAGCTGGATAATCACGCTTTCCTGATGGATTACCAGCTCTACCTGGAAGAATTTTACAGCCGCTACAACGTTGAGTTGCTGCGGGCACCGGAAGGCTTTTTTTATCTGCGTCCGCGTTCCACCACGTTGATACCGCGCTCGGTGCTGTCAGAGCTTGATATGATGGTGGGCAAAATCTTATGTTTTCTCTATCTCAGCCCGGAGCGCCTTGCTAACGAAGGCATTTTCACCCAGCAGGAACTGTATGATGAGCTGATGAGCCTCGCCGATGAAAATCGCCTGCTCAAGCTGGTTAACCAGCGCTCCACCGGTTCCGATCTTGACCGCGGCAGGCTGCAGGAGAAGATGCGCGCCTCACTGAACCGCCTGCGTCGTCTTGGCATGGTGTGGTTTATGGGCAACGACAACAGCAAATTCCGCATTAATGAATCGGTATTCCGCTTCGGCGCCGACGTGCGCAGCGGTGACGATCCCCGCGAGGCGCAGCTGCGTCTGATTCGTGACGGCGAGGCGGTGGCGCTAAGCCGTGCGGAAGAGGGTGACGATAACGACAGCGAAGCGGATGCGCCGCTGCCAGAGGATGAAAGTAATGATTGAACGCGGAAAGTTTCACTCGCTGACGCTGATTAACTGGAACGGTTTTTTCGCCCGCACCTTTGATCTCGATAATCTGGTGACCACCTTATCCGGCGGCAACGGTGCCGGTAAGTCGACCACCATGGCGGCCTTTATTACCGCGCTGATCCCGGATTTAACGCTACTGCACTTTCGTAACACCACCGAAGCGGGCGCGACGTCAGGTTCGCGTGATAAGGGCCTGCATGGCAAGCTACGCGCTGGCGTCTGCTATTCAGCGCTCGACGTGGTTAACTCACGTCACCAGCGCGTCATCGTTGGCGTGCGTCTGCAACAGGTGGCAGGCCGCGATAAAAAAGTCGATATCAAACCCTTCAGCATTCACGGCTTGCCAGCCAACCTGACGCCGACGGAGATGTTTACCGAAGCGGTGTCGGAACGTCAGGCGCGCGTTCTGCCGTTGAACGAACTCAAAGAGCGCGTTGAGGCGATTGAGGGCGTTCAGTTTCGTACCTTTAACTCGATCACCGACTATCACTCGCTGATGTTCGATCTCGGCATCGTGGCGCGTCGACTGCGCTCGGCCGGCGATCGCAGCAAATATTATCGCCTGATCGAAGCCTCGCTGTACGGCGGTATCTCCAGTGCCATTACCCGCTCGCTGCGCGATTACCTGCTGCCGGAAAACAGCGGCGTGCGCAAAGCCTTCCAGGATATGGAGGCGGCGCTGCGGGAAAACCGCATGACGCTGGAAGCGATTCGCGTCACGCAATCCGACCGCGATCTGTTTAAGCATTTGATCTCTGAAGCGACCAGCTACGTAGCGGCCGATTACATGCGGCACGCCAACGAACGACGCATCCATCTTGATGGCGCCTTATTGCTGCGTAACGAGCTGTTTACCAGTCGCAGCCAGCTGGCCAGCGAACAGTTCCGTCATATCGACATGGCACGCGAGCTGGCGGAACACGCCGCGGCAGAAAATGACCTTGAGGTGGATTATCAGGGCGCCAGCGATCACCTGACGCTGGTGCAAACCGCCATGCGTCAGCAGGAAAAAATTGAGCGCTACAGCAGCGATCTTGAAGAACTGAGCTATCGCCTGGAAGAGCAGAACGAGGTCGTTGCCGAAGCGCGTGATGTGCAGGAAGAGAACGAAGCACGCGCCGAAGCCGCCGAGCTGGAAGTGGATGAGCTGAAAAGCCAGCTGGCGGATTACCAGCAGGCGCTGGACGTGCAGCAAACGCGCGCCATTCAGTATCAGCAGGCGCTGCAAGCCTTACAGCGTGCGCAGCAGATTTGTCAGCTGCCTGCCCTGACCGTCGACAACGCCGACGAGTGGCAGGAAACCTTCCAGGCACGTGAACAGGAAGCCACCGACAAGCTGCTAATGCTGGAGCAGAAAATGAGCGTGGCCGAGGCCGCGCACGGCCAGTTTGAACAGGCGTTTGAACTGGTGAATAAAATTGCTGGCCCGGTGAGCCGCAGCGAGGCGTGGCAAACCGGCCGTGAACTGCTGCGCGACGCGGCTAATCAGCGTCATCATGCGGAGCAGCTGTCGTCATTGCGGCTGCGTCTCTCCGAGCTGGAGCAGCGGTTACGCGAGCAGCAGGAAGCGGAACGCTTGCTGAATGAGTTCTGCAAACGCCAGGGTCAGCATTACGAAGCCCATGAGCTGGAACAGCTGCAACGCGAACTGGAAGCGCAGATTGAACAGCTGTCACAGAGCGTCAGCGATGCCGGTGAACGCCGCATGACTCTGCGTCAGGAGCTGGAGCAGCTGCGCGAGCGCACCACGACGTTGACGGCACGCGCGCCGCACTGGCTGGCCGCGCAGGAGATCCTGACACAGCTGAGTGAACAGACCGGACAGACGCTGGAAAACAGCCAGCAGATCACCGAATTTATGCAGCAGCTGCTGGAGCGCGAGCGCGAAACCACGGTAGAGCGCGATGAAATTGCGGCGCGCAAGCGCGAAATCGAACAGCAAATCGAACGTCTCAGTCAGCCCGGCGGCGCGGAAGATGCGCGGCTTAACAGCCTGGCCGAACGTTTTGGCGGCGTGCTGCTCTCTGAGATTTACGATGATGTCACACTGGACGATGCGCCTTACTTCTCGGCACTCTACGGCCCGTCACGTCACGCGATTGTCGTGCCGGATCTCTCCCTGATCCGCGAGCAGCTGTCGGGACTGGAAGATTGTCCCGAAGATCTCTACCTGATCGAAGGCGATCCGCAGTCGTTTGATGACAGCGTATTTGGCGTTGAAGAGCTGGAAAAAGCCGTCGTGGTGAAAGTCGCCGAGCGGCAATGGCGCTATTCGCGTTTTCCAAAAATGCCGCTGTTTGGTCGTGCCGCGCGTGAGAATCAGCTGGAGCTGCTGCATATCGAACGCAACAGTCTGGCGGAACGCTACGCCACGCTGTCGTTTGACGTGCAGAAAACGCAGCGCCTGCATCAGTCGTTCAGCCGTTTTATCGGCAGCCATCTGGCCGTAGCATTTGAAGACGACCCGGAAGCGCAGATCCGTCAGTGCAACGCACGCCGCGCCGAGCTGGAGCGTGCGCTCAGCAATCATGAAAATGACAATCAGCAGCAGCGCCAGCAGTACGATCAGGCAAAAGAGGGCGTCGCCCAGCTGAACCGGCTGCTGCCGCGCATCAACCTGCTACAGGATGAGACGTTAGCCGATCGTTGCGAAGAGATTCGCGAGCGCATGGAGGAGTCGCAGGACGCCGCGCGCTTTATTCATCAGCACGGCAGCGCGCTGGCGCGCCTTGAGCCGATGCTCTCGGTGTTGCAAAGCGACCCGCAGCAACATGAGCAGTTAAAAGCAGATTATCAGCAGGCGCAACAGCAGCAACGTGATGCCCGTCAGCAGGCGTTTGCCCTCACCGAAGTGGTACAGCGTCGCGCGCATTTTGGCTACGCCGATTCGGCTGGCATGCTCACCGGCAGCAGCGATCTGAATGAGAAGCTGCGTCAGCGTCTTGAACAGGCCGAAGGCGAACGTGCGCGTGCTCGCGAGCGGCTGCGGGAGCATCAGGCCCAGCTGACGCAATATTCGCAGGTGCTGGCATCGCTGAAAAGTGCTTACGACGCCCGCCGCGATATGCTGAAAGAGCTGCATCAGGAGATGCAGGATATTGGCGTTCAGGCTGACAGCAGCGCGGAAGAGCGTGCACGCATTCGCCGTGACGAGCTGTACAACGCACTGAGCAGCAACCGAACGCGTCGCAATCAGCTGGAAAAACAGTTGACCTTCTGTGAAGCCGAAATGGATGCGCTGCAGAAAAAACTGCGCCGGGTTGAACGCGATTATCATCTGAATCGTCAGCAGGTGGTACAGGCGAAAGCGGGCTGGTGCGCGGTGCTGCGCCTGGTGAAAGAGAGCGGGGTGGAACGACGACTACACCGTCGCGAACTCGCCTACCTCAGCGGCGATGAATTGCGTTCAATGTCCGATAAAGCGCTGGGCGCGTTGCGTCTGGCGGTGGCGGACAATGAACACCTGCGCGATGTACTGCGTCTGTCAGAAGATGCCAAACGACCAGAGCGCAAAATTCAGTTCTTTATCGCCGTGTATCAGCATCTGCGCGAGCGCATTCGTCAGGATATTATTCGCACCGACGATCCGGTTGAAGCGATCGAGCAGATGGAAATTGAGCTGAACCGCCTGACCGAAGAGCTGACCGCGCGTGAAAAAACGCTGGCGATCAGTTCGCGCAGCGTAGCGAATATCATCCGCAAGACTATTCAGCGTGAGCAAAACCGTATCCGTCAGCTTAACCAGGGGTTGCAGACGGTGAGCTTTGGTCAGGTGCGCAGCGTGCGGCTGAACGTCAACGTACGCGAAACGCATGCGATGCTGCTGGATGTGCTGTCGGAAGAGCATGAGCAGCATCAGGATCTGTTCAACAGCAACCGTTTCACCTTCTCAGAAGCGCTGGCGAAACTCTATCAGCGTTTGAATCCACATATCGACATGGGCCAGCGCACGCCGCAAACCATCGGTGAAGAGCTGCTGGATTACCGTAACTATCTGGAGATGGAAGTTGAGGTGAATCGCGGATCTGACGGCTGGCTGCGTGCAGAAAGCGGCGCACTCTCTACCGGTGAAGCGATCGGTACCGGTATGTCGATTCTGGTGATGGTGGTGCAGAGCTGGGAAGAGGAATCACGCCGTCTGCGTGGCAAAGATATTTCGCCATGCCGCCTGCTGTTCCTTGATGAAGCCGCACGCCTGGATGCGAAATCGATCGCCACGCTATTTGAGCTGTGCGAGCGGCTGGAGATGCAACTGGTCATCGCCGCACCGGAAAATATCAGTCCGGAGAAGGGCACGACGTACAAGCTGGTGCGTAAGGTATTTAATAACACCGAGCATGTGCACGTGGTCGGCCTGCGCGGTTTTTCCGCTGACGTTTTGCCTGATAGCGAGACGCGGCTGGAAACGGAAAATAGCCAGGCGTAGGCATAGTAAAACGCCCGTTGAAGCGGTAATCTGCAAGTCGGCATTTGCTCACAGAGCAAATGCCGTTTTCATTTCTATACTTAATAAAAGCGTTTCCGCTTTTAGCGCGGTTCCGTACCCGCTCATGTTGATGTTAAAGGGGGCAAAGGATGTTGCTGGCAAATTCATTTTTACTAAAACGTGCCGCTTTGGCCTGTTGTCTCTCCCTTGGTCTGGCGAACATTTCCGCCGCCACTGCAGCGATAATAACGGCCGCGCCTTCCCGCGCGGTCAGCAAAAGTATGAGCGCTGGTGAAAGCCAGCGACAGATCCTCGCGGCCTTCAACGATGGCAGCAAGCCGTTCTATCTCGCTTCGCTGGCAACGCTCTACGCCGGGCGCGATATGCAGCCGGTGTGGCACGATCCCGTTGCGGTACAGCAGTTTCAGCAGCAACTGGCTGAAGTGGCGCTGTCGGGTGTGCAGCCGCAGTTTAACCGCTGGATTGAGCAGCTAACCAATCCATCCATCACCGGCCTTGCGCGGGACATTGTCCTGTCCGATGCGATGTATGGCTATCTGCAATTTATTGCCAATGTGCCCGCGCAGGGCGAGAACTGGTTATACAGCAACGTGCCTTATAAGATGGCGCTGCCGCCGCTCTCGACGGTGAACCAGTGGCATAAATCGATCGAGCAGGGCGTGCTGGCAACCTTTGTACGCTCGCTGGTGCCACAGCATCCGCAGTACCAGCGCATGCGCAAGGCGCTAATCACGTTAATGAGCGATAACCAGCCGTGGCCGCAGCTTAACGGCCGCGAGACGCTGCGCCCCGGCCAGGTCAGCGCCGATGTGCCGGCACTGCGTGAGATTTTGCAGCGCAGCGGTATGCTGGATGCGACGACAACGTCAACGACGCCGGTCACCGTCAGCGCCAGTCAGCCCGCGCCGGTGGCGGTCAGTCCGTCAGCGACGTCGGTCAGCACGATTCCGCCAAAAACCCCGGAAAACCCAGGCCTGGTGACGCCGCCTGCTGATGTCGCTGCCAGTGCGGATCAGGTTTATGATGACCAGCTGGTGGCCGCCGTTAAACGCTTTCAGCAGTGGCAAGGTCTGGAAGGCGATGGCGCTATCGGTCCGCGTACGCGCGAATGGCTGAATGTGTCGCCGCAGATGCGGGTTTCACTGATGGCGCTGAATATCCAGCGTTTGCGCCTGCTGCCGGATGATATGCACAACGGCATTATGGTGAATATTCCTAACTATTCGCTGATCTATTACACCAACGGCACGCCTGCACTGACGTCACGCGTGATCGTGGGACGACCGGATCGCAAGACGCCGTTGATGCGCAGCGCGCTGAATAATGTGGTACTGAATCCGCCGTGGAATGTGCCGACTACATTAGTGCGCAAAGATATTGTGCCTAAGGTTAAGCAGGATCCGAGCTATCTCTACAAGCATGGCTATACGCTGCTGTCGGGCTGGAACGCCGATGCTGAAGTGATCGATCCTTCAATGATTGACTGGAGCATGGTGTCCGCGGCCTCATTCCCTTATCGCATTCGTCAGGCACCTGGCGCGACCAATTCGCTTGGCCGCTACAAGTTCAATATGCCCAGCTCTGACGCGATCTATCTGCACGACACGCCGAATCATAACCTGTTTCAGCGCGATATCCGTGCGCTGAGTTCCGGCTGCGTGCGGGTAAATCGTGCGTCCGATCTGGCCAATATGCTGTTGCAGGATGTGGGCTGGAACAATGCGAAGATTTCCAGCTCGCTGCAGGAAGGTGATACCCGTTACGTGCCGATTCGTCATCGTATCCCGGTTAACCTCTATTATCTGACCGCATGGGTGGCTGATGACGGTAAGCCACAATTTCGAACAGATATTTACAACTATGATACAACTGCGCGATCGGGCACGCATATGCTCAGTAAAGCTGGCCAGCTCCTGCTTTAGTGCTTGATTCAGCAATCAGTTATTTTTGCTTACATGTGCAAGACTGGTCTCAAAAGGGGAAGATTAACCACGCTTCCCCTTTTTCTTGACCTTCGCCGGGTTGACGAACGGTTAGCTGGCGTTTAATGTGCGGCCTTGTGCACTTTTTGCACGACCCACTTTTCGCACTGTTGTAGGTAAACGCATTTCATGGCTACTTTTGATCCCCAACGTCGTAAACTCCTGGTTTTAGGCGGAGCAGCAGCCGGTCTGGCTTGTCTTCCCGGTTCTGCCTTTGCTACGCTTTCGACGCCTCGTCCGCGCATTCTGACGTTAAATAATCTCCATACCGGTGAAACCCTGAAGACCGAGTTTTTCAATGGAAAGAGTTATGATAAGGATGAACTGGCCAGGTTAAATCATTTTTTCCGTGACTATCGCGCCAATCAAACCAAGAAGATCGATCCTAAACTGTTCGATCAGCTGTACCGCCTGCAGGCGATGCTTGAAACGCGTAAGCCAGTGCAGCTCATTTCCGGCTATCGTTCGCTTGCTACCAACAACAATCTGCGTGCGCACAGCAGAGGCGTGGCAAAACACAGTTATCATACGCTCGGACAGGCCATGGATTTTCATATCGAAGGCATCCAGCTGAGCAACGTCCGTAAAGCAGCGCTCGCCTTGCGTGCGGGTGGTGTAGGATACTATCCAAGCAGTAATTTCGTACATATAGATACCGGCCCGGTGCGCAACTGGTCGTAACAGAAGCCAGTCGCCGGGCCATAATGGAGCGTTATGAACTATCACATTATTCCGGTGACCGCCTTCGTCCAGAACTGTTCTCTGATCTGGTGTGCTGAGACCGGTTCTGCCGCTATTGTCGACCCCGGTGGCGATGCGGAGATGATCAAGCAGGCAGTTGCCGCAGCCCCGGTAACGATTGAATCAATCCTGCTTACTCACGGCCACCTTGATCATGTTGGCGCCGCCGCTGAACTGGCTGCCCATTACGGTGTGCCAGTCATCGGGCCAGACCAACGTGATGCCATCTGGCTGGAAAATCTGCCAGAGCAAAGCCGCATGTTTGGTCTGCCGGAATGCGCACCCTTAACGCCGGCTCGCTGGCTGAAAGAGGGCGACAGCGTTGCCGTGGGCAAGGTGCAGCTGGAAGTATTACATACGCCAGGTCATACGCCCGGACATATTGTTTTCTTTGATCGTGTTGGCCGCTTGCTGGTGTCCGGAGATGTGATCTTCAACGGCGGCGTCGGACGCACCGATTTTCCACAGGGTAACCATCAGCATCTGATTTCAGCCATCAAAGAGAAGCTGTTGCCGTTAGGTGATGACGTGGCGTTTTTGCCTGGACACGGGCCCGGCTCCACGCTGGGACATGAGCGTAAAACTAACCCCTTTCTGCAATAATCTACGCAATAAAAAATGGGCCGCTCAGGCCCATTCTTGTTTCTGCTTATCTGCCGGTTTACAGCACTGCGACAATCGCTGCGCAGAGTGCAGACATATTATCTGGTGTCATACCCGCCACGTTAACGCGTCCTGAATTCACCGCATAAACCGCAAATTCGTCACGCAGGCGAACAACCTGATCTTTACTCAATCCGCTGAACGAGAACATGCCGTTTTGGCGAATGATAAAGCTGAAGTCGCCCTGCGCACCTTTTTCCTGCAGCGTTTTAACGAACAGCTCACGCATCAGATGAATGCGCTGACGCATTGCCGTCAGTTCCTGCTCCCATTCCGCACGCAGCGCGTCATTGCCAAGAATAGTGGCCACCACCGCTGCACCGTGCGCTGGAGGATTAGAGTAGTTGGCGCGGATAGTATATTTCACCTGGCTGAATGCGGTAGCCGCTGCATCGGCGTTTGCTGCCACTAAGGTGCAGGCGCCCACGCGTTCGTTATACAGGCCAAAGTTTTTGGAGTAAGAGCTGCAAACCAGCAGTTCCTGATGCGTGTCAGCGAAAATACGCAAACCTTCCGCATCTTCTTCCAGACCACGGGCAAAACCCTGATAGGCAAAATCAAACAGCGGTAACCAGCCTTTTTGCTGCGACAGCGCTGCCAGCTGCGCCCACTGCTCTTTGGTTGGGTCAATGCCGGTGGGGTTATGGCAGCAGCCGTGGAACAGCACCACGTCGCCTGCCTGGGCCTTATCGAGCGCGCTTAGCATGCCGTCGAAGTCCAGCGTATGGTTTTGCGCATCATAATAGGCGTACTCACACACCTCTAGGCCCGCAGAGTGAAAAACGTTCTGGTGATTGGGCCAGCTTGGGTTGCTTACCCAGATACGCTTAACATCGGTCTGCGTTGCCAGAAAATCAGCGGCAACGCGCAGGGCACCGGTGCCGCCTGGCGTCTGCGCGGTGCGCGCACGCTGATCGGTGATCAGCGCATGATTTTTACCAAACAGCAGCGCCTGCGTGCAACGGGCGAAATCAGCCAGGCCATCGATGCTCAGATAGTTTTTGGTGGTTTCATTTTCCAGCAGGAATTTTTCCGCTTTTTTAACGCTGGATAATACCGGCGTCTGGCCCGTTTCATCTTTATAAACGCCAATACCGAGATTGATTTTATTAGAGCGGTTATCGGCGCGGAAAAGGTCGGCTAAACCAAGAATAGGATCGGCGGGTGCAGCTGCAATTTTTTCAAACATAGTAGGGTCCATAGGCTTTGATAAAAGCGATAAGAGCCATCAGGTTAACGCCTGGTTGATGCTTTGCCAACCGTTTGCGACAAAAAGAAAGGGGAGTGAAATCGCAGATCGTACAAAAAGAAAAACGGAGCCAAAAGGCTCCGTTTTTATCGTCTGGTCGTTACCAGAAGGGGACTTAGAACTGGTAAACCAGGCCAACAGCCACGGTATCGCCAGAACCAATACCCAGTTCGTTGTCATCATCAATCTGGTTGATGATGTAGTCAACGTAGGTAGACATGTTTTTATTAAAGTAGTAAGACGCGCCAACTTCAAAGTATTTAACCAGGTCAACATCGCCAAAACCTTCGATGTCTTTGCCTTTAGTCTGAACATAAGCAATAGAAGGACGCAGGCCGAAGTCAAACTGGTACTGAGCAACCAGTTCAATATCCTGAGTCTTGTTAGCTATGCCGTCAACACTTGAGGTTCCGCCAGTTGCATTAGGCAGGTTAGCGCTAAAGCGCGTTGCGTTACGGCCTTCAGCATATGATGCCGCAAGGTAAATGTTGTTGGCATCATATTTTACCGCAGTACCCCAGAACTCTGCACGGTCTCCGCGACCAAACGTTAAGTTGTTTGGAGCAGCAGCGCCTGTCAGCAAACCATTCTGGCCGTTGGTACGGTCCTGAGAGCTATATGCAGCAACGATGCCCAAGCCAATTGGCGATACGTATGATGTTGACGCGCCGTAGCCGTCGCCATTAGAACGGGTCTGATCGGTACGATCATTTTTGCCCTGGTACTGAACAGCGAAGTCCCAGCCATCAACCAGACCAAAGAAGTTAGTATTACGGTAAGTTGCCACACCACCGGTACGGCCGGTCATGGAGTCAGACTGACCGAAGTCGCCACCGAATTCTGGCAGCATATCGGTCCAGGCCAGCGCATCATAACCCACTGCGTAGTTACGGCCGTAATCAATAGAGCCAGCATCAGCAAATTTCAGGCCAGCGAAACCTAAACGGGTTTTGTTATTATTCTGGGCATCACTGCCTTCAGAGTTATTTGCCTGAACGTTGTATTCCCACTGACCATAACCGGTCATGTACTGATTGATCTGAGTTTCACCTTTAAAACCGAAACGCACATAAGACTTGTCGCCATCGCTAGCATAACCGTCATCATCAGAGAAGTAATGCAGGCCTACCGCTTTGCCGTAGAGATCCAGCTTGTTGCCATCTTTGTTATAGATTTCGGCTGCATTGGCTGCACCAGCTGCTAACAGAGCGGGGATAACCACTGCAAGAATGTTGCGCTTCATCATTATTTATTACCCTCATTGGAGTTTTTTTGGACATCTGCCACTGCCGTCAAAAATTCTTTACAGAACCTTGAAGAGAGTTTGGTGTCTTCCTGTGTCTGCACGCATCTTTCCATTCAACCCCGCGTAATTCTAGCCCGAAAATGCTACAAAACTCGTAATCTAGTTTCAAAAGGAAAATATGTATTACAAAATGTAAAATATACGGAACTTTGTGAGACATCTCTAAATTTACAAAAATAAAAAAGGGCCAGCATAGCTGACCCTTTTATATATATGAATTTCTTATGTTTAATTCTGAAAATCAGAAATTCGCGTTGCGTGGCGTGCGTGGGAACGGAATAACGTCTCTTACATTTTGTACGCCAGTGACATAAGCGATCAAACGTTCGAAACCTAATCCAAAACCAGAATGCGGCACGGTGCCGTAACGACGCAGATCACGATACCACCAGTAATCTTCTTTATTCAGACCCATCTCAGCCAGACGCTGGTCGAGCACGTCGAGACGCTCTTCACGCTGTGAACCACCGATGATTTCGCCAATGCCCGGCGCCAGCACATCCATCGCCGCCACGGTTTTGCCATCGTCATTCATGCGCATATAAAACGCTTTAATATCTTTCGGGTAGTTTTTCACCACAACCGGCGCTTTGAAGTGCTGTTCTGCCAGATAACGCTCATGCTCGGAAGAGAGATCGACGCCCCAGTACACCGGGTTTTCAAAGCTCTGGCCGCAGTTTTCAAGAATGGTTACCGCGTCGGTGTAGTCAACCTGCGCAAAGTCAGTGGCGACAAAGCGCTCCAGGCGTGCAACGGCGTCTTTATCCACCCGCTCGGCGAAGAACGCCATATCATCAGCGCGCTCATTCAGTACCGCAGCAAACACATATTTCAACATACGTTCAGCCAGCGCCGCGGCATCGTCCAGTGAAGCAAAGGCGATTTCCGGTTCCAGCATCCAGAACTCAGCCAGATGGCGGCTGGTGTTGGAATTCTCCGCACGGAAGGTTGGACCAAAGGTATAGATGTTTGACAGCGCACAGGCGTAGGTTTCGCCATTCAGCTGGCCGGATACAGTGAGAAACGCTTCTTTGCCAAAAAAGTCTTCGCTGTAATCAACTTTGCCTTGCGCATCGCGCGGCAGATTTTCCATGTCCAGCGTCGAGACGCGGAACATTTCGCCAGCGCCTTCGGTATCGGAGGCGGTAATCAGCGGCGTCGATACCCAGAAGTAGCCGTTCTCATGGAAGAAGCGGTGCAGCGCCTGAGCCAGCGTATGGCGCACGCGCGCCACGGCGCCGATCAGATTGGTGCGCGGACGCAGGTGCGCGACTTCACGCAGATATTCAATGCTGTGACGCTTGGCGGCCATCGGATAGGTATCGGGATCGTCCACCCAGCCCACCACGTCAATCGCCGTGGCCTGAATTTCAAAGCTCTGGCCTTCGCCCGGGGATTCCACCACTTTGCCGGTGACCACGACCGAACAGCCGGTTGTCAGGCGCAGCACTTCGCTCTGGTAATTATTCAGAGAATTATTTACTACGGCCTGGACAGGATTAAAGCAGGAGCCGTCATAAACGGCGATGAAGGAAATACCGGCTTTTGAATCTCTGCGGGTACGCACCCAGCCGCGCACGGTGACTTCACTGTCAACCTCAACACGGCCGTGCAGTACATCCGCTACAGGCACTACGCTCATAAATATCTCTCTATTAATGAATTTGAATGAATGGAATAACCCCACATTCGGGGTAGTGCTATGTTACTTGCGGTCCGACAGGAAACAAGCAGAATTACGGGCAAGAAAGGGATTAATTTATGCAGAGCGGGGCAGGTTACTGCCCCGTGAGGTCAGGTTTAGCTGGCGAGTTTGATCGGCGGCAGGTCAAATGCCTTGCGCAAAGCATGAATGAAGGCTTCGTCATGACAAATGGTTTTGCCCGGACTGTCGGAAAGTTTTGCTACCGGCTTGCCGTTGCACTCAATCAGTTTAATCACGATGTTAAGCGGCTTCACCGCAGGAATATCGCAGGTCAGACGCGTTCCAATACCAAACACCACGTTGGTGCGTTGACCAAAATGCTGATAAAGCGCCAGTGCCTTGTTCAGGTCCAAATTATCTGAGAAGACCAGCGTTTTGGTGAGCGGATCAATGTTCAGCTTCTGGTAATGCGCAATCGCTTTTTCACCCCATGCCACCGGGTCGCCGGAATCCTGACGTAGCCCCTGATACTGATTGGCAAAAGCGGCGCCAAAGTCGCGCAGGAAAGCGTCGGTGGTAATGCAATCGGTTAAGGCGATACCGAGCTGTGAACCATATTCGTCCAGCCACGCCTGCAGGGCAGCGCGCTGACTATCGGCCAGCACCGGGCTGATCTGCTGATGCGCCTGAAACCACTCGTGCGCCTGCGTGCCCACCGGCGTGATACCGTTGCGACGCGCAATATCGTAGTTGCTGGAGCCAACCAGCCACGGGAAATCGGTGGTGAGTGTGCTGACGATCGCTTCCTGCACGTCACGCGAGAAGCGGCGGCGGGTGCCAAAATCCATCAGTTTAAATCGCGACATATCGACGTCTGCGGTGATCTCACGAAATGCGGCGAGCTTATGCTGGAGATGGTCCACCGCCTGCGCCACGGTAGCGTCAGGCGAACGATGACCATGCACAACTTCACTGATCAGCGCCAGCAGCGGCACTTCCCACAAAATCACTTCGCGCCACGGGCCGGTGATATGAATGTCGAGCCGGCCGTCAATATTACGAACATCGACCTGAGCCGGCTGAAAACGAAAGTTACGCAGCCAGTCGAGATAATCCTGCTTAAAAACCGGGCGGCTGGCGAGATAAGCATACTCGTCATCGCTCAGCGCTAAGGTGTGCATGGCGGCAATCTGCTCACGAATGTCGTCAGCGTAGATGCCCAGCAGCTCGTCACCACGGCAGCGAAACTCCGCCGTGACTGTTACATCCTGATAACGATGAAAAACGGCCTGCTGCATGTGAAGTTTGTACGCATCGGTATCGAGCAGCGTGGTAATAATCGGAGAGGCATGTCGAGTCATGGTGCGTTTCAGCATCCTTTTGCCGCGGCGCAAAGCGGACTAATTAAAAAAATTACAAACGAAAAGTATAACCGGATAAGCCGGCTCTGTCCCTGAATCGGGGCAATCTCAACATATTTCATCCCGGCGGGCGAGATTAAATCGTGCGATTGTTAAAATGGTGTATCAATTATACTGGATACAGCGGATCGACGTAGCAAGCCGTCGCCACTCAGAATAGACTCTGTCGGTTAACTTTCATTGTGAAGAGAAGGATTTATGACGCAACAGCCACAAATAAAATATCGCCATGATTACCGTGCTCCGGATTACACCATCACCGATATCGACCTGACCTTTGAACTGGACGCTGCCACCACGCGTGTCACCGCCGTCAGCCGCGTCAAACGCCTGGCCCAGGCCGATGCGCCATTGCGTCTTGATGGCGAAGATCTCACCTTGATCAGTATTGAAGTGGATGGTCAGCCGTGGAGTCATTATCAGCTGGAAGCGCGTGCGCTGGTGCTGAATCAGCTGCCCGCCACCTTCACACTGAAAATCGTTAACGATATTCACCCGGATAAGAACAGCGCGCTGGAAGGCCTCTATAAATCAGGCGAGGCGCTCTGTACGCAGTGCGAAGCGGAAGGATTCCGTCATATCACCTGGTATCTGGATCGCCCTGACGTGCTGGCCCGTTTTACCACCACCATTATTGCCGAAGAGGCGCGTTATCCGTTCCTGCTCTCCAACGGCAATCGCATTGATGGCGGCAAGCTGGAAAATGGTCGTCACTGGATGAAGTGGGAAGATCCCTTTCCGAAGCCCTGCTACCTGTTTGCGCTGGTGGCCGGTGAATTTGACGTGCTGCGCGACAGCTTTACCACGCGTTCTGGCCGCGATGTTGCTCTGGAAATTTATGTCGACCGCGGCAACCTTGATCGTGCCGACTGGGCGATGACCTCACTGAAGAACAGCATGAAGTGGGACGAGGAGCGCTTCGGTCTGGAGTATGACCTCGACATCTTTATGATCGTAGCGGTGGATTTCTTCAATATGGGCGCGATGGAGAACAAAGGCCTTAACGTCTTTAACTCCAAATATGTGCTGGCCAAGGCAGAAACCGCGACCGATAAAGATTACCTCGGCATTGAAGCGGTCATCGGTCACGAATATTTCCATAACTGGACCGGCAACCGCGTAACCTGCCGCGACTGGTTCCAGCTCAGCCTGAAAGAGGGACTGACGGTGTTCCGCGATCAGGAGTTCAGCTCCGATCTCGGCTCTCGTGCCGTTAACCGCATCGATAACGTGCGTGTTATGCGCAGCGCCCAGTTCGCCGAAGATGCCAGCCCGATGGCGCACCCGATTCGTCCGGATCAGGTGATTGAAATGAACAACTTTTATACGCTGACCGTGTATGAGAAGGGTTCAGAAGTAATTCGCATGATGCACACGCTGCTGGGCGAAGAGAATTTCCAGAAAGGCATGCAGCTCTACTTTGAACGCCACGACGGCAGCGCCGCCACCTGCGACGAGTTTGTCCAGGCGATGGAAGATGCCTCTAATGTCGATCTTTCTCAGTTCCGTCGCTGGTACAGCCAGTCGGGCACGCCGATTGTTTCGGTGCGCGATGACTACAATCCTGAGCTGGAACAGTACACGCTGCACGTGACGCAACACACGCCGATCACCGCCGATCAGAAAGAGAAGCTGCCGCTGCATATTCCGCTCGATATCGAACTGTACGATAACGAAGGCAAGGTGATTCCGCTGCAGCACAACGGTCATCCGGTGCATCACGTGCTGAACGTCACCGAAGAGTTCCAGAGCTTTGTGTTTGATAACGTCTATTTCCAGCCGGTGCCGTCGCTGCTGCGCGAGTTTTCCGCGCCGGTGAAGCTCGACTATAAATGGAGCGACGCTCAGCTGACCTTCCTGATGCGCCATGCCAGCAACGATTTCTCTCGCTGGGATGCGGCACAGAGCCTGCTGGCCACCTATATCAAACTCAATGTGGCGCGTTATCAACAGGGCCAGCCGTTGTCGCTGCCGCTGCACGTCGCTGACGCGTTCCGTGCCGTGCTGCTACAGGAAAACGGCGATCCGGCGCTGATGGCGCTGATTTTATCGCTGCCAACTGAAAATGAGATGGCTGAACTGTTCGATATCATCGATCCTGAAGCCAACGCCGCGGTGCGCGAAGCGATGATGCGTACGCTGGCTACCGAGCTGGCGGATGAGTGGCTGGCGGTTTATCTGGCACATCAAAGCAGCGAATACCGTGTTGAGCACGACGAAATCGGCCGCCGCGCGCTGAAAAACGTCTGTCTGACCTGGCTGGCGTTTGGCGATGCCGAACAGGCAGACAAGCTGGTGCAGGCGCAATACCATCAGGCAAATAACATGACCGATGCGCTGGCGGCCTTAAGTGCCGCCGTCGCGGCGCAGCTGCCGTGCCATGAAGCCCTGCTGGCGGCGTACGATGAGCGCTGGCATCAGGATGGTCTGGTGATGGACAAGTGGTTTGTGCTGCAGGCGACCAGCCCGGCTGCGGATGTGCTGTCGCGCGTGCGCGCGCTGCTGTCGCACCGCTCGTTCAGCATGGGTAACCCGAACCGCGTGCGCTCGTTGATTGGTGCATTTGCCTCGGCGAATCCGGCGGCGTTTCACGCCAAAGATGGCAGCGGCTATCAGTTTATGGTGGAGATGCTGACCGACCTTAACACGCGTAATCCACAGGTTGCCGCGCGCATGGTTGAACCGCTGATTCGTCTGAAACGCTACAACAGCGAACGTCAGGCGTTGATGCGTCAGGCGCTGGAGCAGCTGAAGGCGCTGGAGAATCTTTCCGGCGATCTTTACGAGAAAATCACCAAGGCGTTAAACGCCTGATAAAACCAAACGGGGCAATCGCCCCGTTTTTTATTGTGCCCGAAGGCGAAGCTGTTCCGTTGACGATCGCTTCATCACTCGATCCAGCACTTCCGCTTCCAGTTCCGCCAGCCGTGCCGACCCTTTGCGCCGTGGTCGCGGCAAATCGACAGCAAGATCCAGCCCAACTTTCCCTTCTTCAATCAACAAGACCCGATCGGCCATCGCCACCGCCTCGCTGACGTCATGGGTCACCAACAGCACGGTAAAATGGTGCTGTTGCCAGAGTGCCTCAATCAAATCCTGCATCTCTATGCGCGTCAGAGCATCCAGCGCCCCAAGCGGTTCATCCAGTAGCAGTAGGCCAGGACGATGGATCAGCGCTCTGGCCAGCGCCACGCGCTGCTTCTGACCACCCGAAAGTGCCGCAGGCCATTCGTCGGCACGATCCGCCAGCCCCACCGCCTGCAGGGCATCCTGTGCCGCATCACGCCAGTGGTTGCCACGCAGACCAAGACCGACATTATTGATTACGCTTTTCCACGGTAGCAGGCGCGCATCCTGAAACATCATACGGGTGTCATCACGAGCAGCGGCAAGCGGACGGTTTCCCGCCAATAGCTGGCCGTCGGTGGCATTCTCCAGCCCGGCAAGCAGGCGCAGCAGCGTGCTCTTGCCGCAGCCGCTGCGTCCCACTACCGCCACGAACTGACCGGACGGAATGTGCAGATCCAGCTGATTCAGAATGGTCTTTGTGCCGTAGGTTTTGGTGATGTTTTCAATTGCCACCGGCGTGCCGTTATTGAGACGCGCGGGGCGCGGGGTCATCTGATTCATGCGAACGCCTCCTTGTTTTGATAAGCGGGATGCCAGCGTAACCAGAGACGCTCCAGCAGCAGCGCGCTGACGTCTGCCAGCTTGCCGAGCAGGGCGTACAGGATGATGGCGACCACTACGACGTCAGTTTGTAAAAACTCACGGGCATTCATCGCCAGATAACCGATACCGGAATTGGCTGAGATCGTTTCAGCAACGATCAGCGTTAACCACATCAGGCCAAGGGCAAAGCGTACGCCGACCATAATAGAGGGCAGGGCGCCAGGCAGAATCACCTGAGCAAATAAACGCCAGCCGGAAAGACCATAGCTACGTGCCATCTCAACCAGACCGCGATCGACGTTCCGAATGCCGTGCCAGGTATTGATATAAATGGGAAACAGCGTGCCGAGCGCCACCAGAAAAATCTTCGCCGCTTCGTCGATGCCAAACCACAAAATCACCAGCGGGATCAGCGCCAGATGGGGCACATTGCGCAGCATCTGCACCGAGGTGTCCAGCAGCCGTTCTCCCTGGCGAGAAAGACCGGTAATCAGGCCCAGCGTCAGGCCGATTGAGCCACCGATGGCGAATCCCACCAGCGCGCGCCAGCTGCTGATCGCCAGATGCTGCCACAGCTCCCCGCTGGCCGACAGCCGCCAGAAGGCGAGAACCACGTTTTCCGGCGAGGGCAGAATGCGCGTGGAAAGCGCACCGATTTGCGAAGCGATCTGCCAGACTACAATCAACAACACCGGCAGCGCCCACGGCATCAGATGATTCAGGAACCTGCTGCGTATTCTGCTCATGGCGAATTATCCTCGCGCGGCTTTCTGCGGCGTAAAATCGTTAGCCACCGCCTCGCCGTGTGCATCGGCCACCCGCGGCTGTGGCACCTCCGGCACCTGCAAATCGAGGTGGGGGAACAGCAACTCACTGACCCGATACGCCTCTTCCAGATGTGGATAGCCCGATAAAATAAAGGTTTCGATACCGAGATCGGCGTATTCCTGCATACGCGCCGCTACCGTCGGGCCATCACCTACCAGCGCCGTACCGGCACCGCTGCGTACCAAACCCACGCCCGCCCACAGGTTAGGGCTGATCTCCAGCCGATCGCGACGTCCGGCGTGCAGGGCAGCCATGCGGCGCTGACCGACAGAGTCGGCGCGCAGGAAAGCCGCCTGCGCTTTGGCAATGGTCTCATCATCCACGTGAGCAATCAGCCGATCGGCGGCCTGCCAGGCTTCTTCATTGGTTTCGCGCACAATAACGTGCAGCCGAATACCAAAACGGACTTTACGTCCCTGCGCTGCCGCTTTATCACGCACCTGGGCAATCTTCTCTTTAACCTGGGCCGGTGGCTCGCCCCAGGTGAGATAGACATCCACCTGCTCTGCGGCCAGATCCTGTGCGGCATCCGACGAACCGCCGAACCACAGCGGTGGGCGCGGCTGCTGCACCGGTTTAAACATCAGTCGCGCACCGCGCACGTGCACATGCTTGCCTTCGTAATCTACGGTTTCGCCCTCCAGTACCCGGCGCCAGACGCGGGTAAACTCAGCCGATTCAGCGTAGCGCTCGCGGTGATCGAGAAACACACCGTCGCCCGCCAGCTCTTCAGGATCGCCGCCGGTGACCAGGTTAAACAGCGCACGTCCATTAGAGAGGCGATCCAGCGTAGCTGCCTGTCGCGCCGCCTGAGTCGGCGAAATCACGCCGGGACGCAGCGCCACTAAAAAGCGCAGACGTTGCGTTACCGGGATCAGCGAAGCGGCAACCAGCCAGGCATCCTCACAGGAGCGGCCGGTTGGAATCAGTACGCCACCAAAGCCCAGACGATCGGCTGCCTGCGCCACCTGTTGCAGGTAGCCGTGGTCCACCGGACGCGCACCTTCAGCGGTACCAAGATAACGGCCATCGCCATGCGTGGGTAAAAACCAGAATACGGAAAGTGACATCGTTTATTCTCCTGACTTATGGGCGGCCGGGCCGTGCCAGATACGATCGGCGACGGAGACTTTTACCGGCATTAAATGGTTTTGATAAAACAGGTCGGCTGTTTGTTGCTGCAGTTGCGCGGTTTTCTCGCTGACCAGGCTAATAGAAGTGGGCGGACGATGGTCGAGATAGCTGGCAAGCACTGGCTTGGGCAGGCCCATCGCCTGCGCCAGCAGATCGATACTCTCATCGCGATGGCTAAGCGTTAATGCATCCGCCTGGCTAAAGGTGGCCAGCACCTGCTGCACAAAGTCGCCATGTGCTTCGGTAAAGGATCGCGTAGCGAGATAAAACGAGCCGCTCTGCTTCAGCTTGCTGCCATCGGCCAGCACGCGGGCATTGCCCTGCAGCAGCACGGCGGAATAGTAGGGATCCCAGATAGCCCAGGCATCAACATCGCCTTGCTGAAAGGCGGCGCGGGCATCGGCGGGGGTCAGGTAGATCGGCTTGATATCGGTAAAGCTCAGCCCTGCCTGCTCAAGCGCGCGCAGCAGCAAATTATGTGAGCTGGAACCTTTCTGAAAGGCAACTTTCTTGCCTTTCAGATCGCTGACCTGTTGTAGCGGGCTCGATTTCGGCACCAGAATAACTTCGGCCAGCGGCTTTGGCGGCTCGGCGCCGACATAGAGCAAATCAGCCCCGGCGGCCTGAGCGAACAGCGGGGGAATATCGCCGGTGCTGCCCAGATCGATACTGCCGATGTTCAGCGCTTCAAGCATTTGCGGACCGGCCGGAAATTCAACCCACTGAATGCGCGTGTTGGGAAAGCGCTGCTCCAGCATATGATGCGACTTAGCCAGCACCATGCTCACTGAGCCTTTCTGATAGCCAATACGGAAGGTCGCGGGATCGCTGGCGAAAGCCGTCGCGGACCAGATAAGCAGCAGCAGACCCTGCAAAAAGAAAGCCATTTTACGCATCATGATTCACTCCTTTTACACCGCCAGCGCATAGGGCAAATGACGTCTGGCCAGCGCCTGCCAGAAGGTCTCAAGCGCCTCGTCAAGACGCAGCGTTAGCTGAGGGACCAGTTCGGGCTGGCGATCGTAATGGGTGATTTGCGTGTCATCGGCAAACACGCCATGCAGAATCTCCTGGGCTTTCAGGGCGTTCAGCACCGGTTTAAGTGCGTAATCTACCGCCAGCAGGTGGGCTACCGTTCCGCCAGTAGCCAGCGGCAGCACGACTGCATGTTCCAGTGCACGTTCGGGCAGCAGATCGAGCAGCGTTTTCAGGGCGCCGGTAAAGGAGGCTTTGTAGACCGGCGTCGCCACGATAAGGCCATCAGCGCTGGCCAAATCTTCTTTAAAAGCCAGCAGGGCCGGGGCGTCAAAGCGCGCATTAATCAGATCTTCCGGCACAAAGTTTTGGATATTCCAGGGAATAACCTCCACGCCACGGCTTTCCAGTCGTTGTTGACTGAGCGCCAGCAGGGCGGTTGAACGGGAAGGAAAGCGAGGACTGCCCGCCAGCGTTATCACGCGCATTGAAACTCCTTATAACTAAAAGTTATTGATTAACATCTTTAAAGAACTGATGTCTTCATCCTGGCAGAGCTGCGAGGTACCACTAAATGATTTATCCGGGATTATTTAGTCAGCTTTACGCTAAAGCCTTCCTGATGCTGGAAGCACAGAAGCGTGCCGCTGCGTAAGCGGGGGAATCAGGATGTTGCAGAAGCTGAACCGGCGTGAAGAAAGCGCCATTTGGGATGCGCAACGGTAATCACAGGGTTATCAGTCTGTTAGCTTAGGGTTTGGCGGGTTGAAAAACGCCTTAAGTGGCTGTATTTGCGTTTACTTTATCCACAAAGCGCTTTACCATTTTGGCGCACCTGTCGCCCTTACCCCCGCCATTCTGGAGAGCACATGTTTTATCCTTTGGTCCGAAAAGCGTTATTCAAGCTTGATGCTGAGCGCGCGCACGAGCTGACTTTTCAACAGCTGCGCTTTATTTCCGGTACGCCGCTGGAGATGATGATTCGCCAGCAGGTCGCTTCGCGTCCGGTGAAATGTATGGGGCTAACCTTTAAAAATGGTCTTGGGCTGGCGGCGGGTCTGGATAAAAATGGTGAATGTATTAACGCGTTTGCCGCTATGGGCTTTGGTTTTATCGAGGTGGGTACCGTAACGCCACGACCGCAAGCGGGTAATGATAAGCCACGCATGTTTCGCCTGCCGGAAGCAGAAGGCATCATTAACCGCATGGGCTTCAATAATCTTGGCGTGGATCATTTGGTTGAGAACGTGAAGAAGGCGCGCTTTGACGGCATTCTCGGCATTAATGTCGGTAAAAATAAAGATACTGCCGTAGAGAACGGCAAAGATGACTATCTCATCTGTATGGAGAAGGTCTATGCGCATGCGGGTTATATCGCCATTAATATCTCCTCACCCAACACACCGGGCCTGCGCACGCTGCAATACGGTGAAGCGCTGGATGAGCTGTTAGCGGCGATCAAAGCGAAGCAGGGCGAACTGGAGAAGCGCCATCTGAAGTATGTGCCGGTGGCGGTAAAAATTGCCCCGGATTTATCGGAAGAGGAACTGGTACAGATTGCCGACAGCCTGGTGCGACATGGCATTGATGGCGTGATTGCCACTAATACTACGCTTGACCGTTCGCTGGTCAGCGGTTTGAAATTCAGCGAGGAAGCGGGTGGACTCAGCGGACGCCCGGTGCAGTCGCGCAGCACCGAAGTAATTCGCCGACTGGCGGTTGAGCTGAATGGTCGCCTACCGATCATTGGCGTTGGCGGCATTGATTCGCTTACCTCCGCCCGTGAAAAAATCGCCGCGGGCGCCACGCTGGTGCAAATTTACTCAGGTTTTATCTACAAAGGCCCGCCGCTGATTAAAGAGATTGTTAATCACCTTTAAGCTCTTTTCTGCATGATGGGCCGAAAATTGCGGTTTTACGGCCCATTTTGCATTTTATCGTTTTATTTGCGATTAAACGCGCGGCGGCAGCTAAATCGTCTGATCTATCGGCCTGCTGCTAACCTTAATAACGCAACGTTTTGATATTAATGAATAATAAGGAGAAAAGTTGTTTAAATACGGTGTTAGTCTCCCCTAAGACTTTTCCTGCATTCCCGCCATTATCGCCGCGTTTTACGGCCCGTCTCAAATTTTGACATTTTTGTTTCTTATTTAAACAGACAGAGGCAGTCAAATTGTCTAGAATGTCGGCTGGTCGCTAATAAGAAGCGGGAAATGAGTTAATATTCAACAGGAAGGGCGAAGATGAAAATTAAGCCGGACGATAAGTGGCGTTGGTTTTATGACGCAGAACACGACCGAATGATGCTTGATTTAGCGGATGGCCAGTTATTTCGCTCCCGTTTCGCCCGCAAGACGCTCACGCCTGATGCCTTTGACTCCTCAGAATTTTCTGTTGATGACGCCGCGCTGTTTTACACCTTCGCTGAACATTGCCGTCAGACCGAACTCGATCATCAACAGCGTTCCGAACTGGTGCTTAATGCGCTGGTGGCCGCTCGCTTTGTGAAACCTTTGATGCCTAAAAGCTGGCACTTCTGCAATCAGCCAAACTACGGCTGGCAGCCGCAGGCGGGCGAGCTGGCCGATGTGATCCTGTGTGAGAATGGTGAAAAGGCGCGCCTGCTAACGGTTGAAAGTGGCGGCAGCGCCTCGCTTTGTGTGCTGGCCCAGGATTCGGTTACGCTGGCTGGCCGCGAAATGGTGCTTGGTGACGCGATTAAAGTGATGAACGATCGTTTAATCCCACGCTGCGAACCGGCAGTCATTCGCTACGACCGCGCGGTCTGAACCGCCCGGTTCAGGCCAGCTCTATATCACCATCCGGAATACAGCTGCACGATAACACCTTGCCGTCAGCCTGCAGCGCAGTTTGCTTCAGCGGTTTCACTTTTCCTGCCACCAGCCTTAATGCACAACTGCCGCAAATGCCTGCCCGACATGAATAGGCAATTTTTTCGCCCTGCATCTCCAGCTGTTCCAATAAAATTTGCTGATTATTCCCGCGAAAATGTCTGCCCTGATAGGTAATCGTCACGCTTTGCTCTGGCTGCACCAGCGGCTTAATACTTTCCGCCACCTCGCCAGCGCCATAGTGGCGAGGTTCACGCAGGGTTAAGATCTCGACCTCATCGCCGGTGCGGATGATGCCGCTGTTACGTGCGATCAGATTGAGACCAAAATCGACATCGCCACTGTTATCCTGAGCAGTACGAAAACATTGCAGCGTGGCCAATGGCTCGCCGCTGGGATGCTTCTGGCCGCGCGACGGGCTGACGGTGGTGAAGATGCAGCGGCTGCAGGGTTTCGGCACGTCAAAAATAATCTCGCCGATGCGCAGCGATGACCAGCTATCTTCCGCCCAGGCGCTCGCGCCGCCGATCACCAGGTTGGGGCGAAACTGTTCCATGCGCACGCCCGCCGGGCAGCGATGCTGCAGATCGCGCAGCGAGGCGTCGTTGGTGAGCAAAAAAGGGTAGCCGTCGGCAAATCCCAGCGGGACGTCATCGCGCTGCTTTACCCGCCGTGTCGGAAGGTTGCCGGTCCAACGCAGCTGCACCGCGCGCGGGAAAAAACCGCTCAGCCACTGATTAATCGCGGCGGGCGCGATGTGGGCGGTAAAGTGATTGCCCCACACTTCGGTGGCGGCGGCGTCAGCGGAGAAATCTGTAAAGCGCACGCTGGCGCTGCTGCCGTCAGGTGCGCTGAGGTGCAAACCATCCGTGAGCAGCGCCGCGGTAAACAGCACCATTTGGGGAAACTGACGGGCGGTAATAAAGGTGCCATCCGTGTCGGTAATCATAAAGATGCGATCAAACGCCAGGCCGCCAGGCAGAACCTGCGCATGTGAAAGCTGCAAACCGCGCATCGATTTCACCGGGTAGACCGCCAGGCGAGATAACATAATCATGGATTGCTCCGTGCAAAAGGTAAAAACCTGGTACGAAAGGAAGCTAACTTTATGACATAGGTCGGCGATTGGCTATAATGCGCCTCAATTTTCTCAATACAGTAAGTGACGATATGAATTCTCTGTTTGCCAGTACGGCGCGTGGGCTCGAAGAGCTGTTAAAAACTGAGCTGGAAGCGCTGGGTGCGCAGGAAGTGCGCGTGGTACAAGGCGGCGTCCATTTTGAGGGTGACGATCGTTTGCTGTATCAAAGTTTACTGTGGAGCCGCCTCGCCTCGCGCATTTTGCTGCCGTTGAGCGAATGCGGTGTTTACAGCGATCTCGATCTCTATATCGGCGCGCAGATTATTGACTGGCCAGCGCTGTTTGACAGTGACAAAACCTTTGCCGTGCATTTTAGCGGCACCAACGATGTGATTCGCAACAGCCAGTTTGGCGCCCTGAAGGTAAAAGACGCCATCGTGGACAGCTTTACCCGTAAAAATCTGCCGCGTCCGAACGTCGATCGTGAGCAGCCCGATATTCGCATCAACGTCTGGCTGAACAACGATCAGGCCAGTATTGCGCTCGACCTCAGTGGCGAAGGCCTGCATCAGCGCGGCTATCGCCAGCAGACCGGCCAGGCACCGCTGAAGGAGAACCTGGCGGCGGCCATTGTGCTGCGATCCGGCTGGCAGACGCAAACTCCGCTGATCGACCCGATGTGCGGCTCCGGAACGCTGCTGATTGAGGCGGCGATGATCGCTACCGATCGTGCGCCGGGCCTGCATCGTCAGCACTGGGGCTTTACCGGCTGGAAAAGTTTCCAGCCAGAATTGTGGAAGAGCCTGACCCAGGAAGCGCAGGTGCGCGCCCGTGAAGGCTTACAGGCGTGCCAGTCGCGCTTTTTCGGCTTTGATAATGATGAACGCGTTATCGATCGCGCTCGTGCCAACGCGCGCCGCGCTGGCCTGGGCGATCTGATCAGCGTGAAGGTGCAGGACATTCTGCAGCTGAAAAATCCATTACCGCAGGGTCCGCACGGCACGCTGTTAAGCAACCCACCGTACGGCGAACGTCTGGAAAGCGAACCTGCGCTGATCGCATTGCACAGCCAACTGGGACGCATTGCCAAAAGCCAGTTCGGCGGCTGGAACCTGTCGCTGTTCAGCGCATCGCCCGAGCTGCTAAGCTGCCTGCAACTGCGTGCCGATCGCCAGTTCAAAGCGAAAAATGGTCCGCTGGATTGTGTACAGAAAAACTATCATCTGGCGGAAAAAGCCGTCGGCGAAACCGGCGCGCAGCTGGCGGATGATTATGCCAACCGCCTGCGTAAAAACGTTAAGAAGCTGGATAAATGGGCGCGTCAGGAGGGCATCAACTGCTATCGCCTGTATGACGCCGATCTGCCTGATTACAACGTAGCGGTGGATCGCTACGATGACTGGGTCATTATTCAGGAATATGCGCCGCCAAAAACCATAGATCCGCAAAAAGCACGTCAGCGTCTGTTCGACGTGATCGCCGCCACGCTGAGCGTGCTGGCGTTGCCGGCCAATCGGCTGGTGCTGAAAACGCGTGAGCGCCAGAAAGGTAAAAGCCAGTATCAAAAACTCGGTGAAAAAGGCGACTACTTTGAAGTGCGTGAATATAATGCGCGATTCTGGGTCAACCTTACCGATTATCTCGATACTGGCCTGTTTCTCGATCACCGTATCGCGCGTAAAATGCTGGGCCAGATGAGCAAAGGCAAAGACTTTCTGAACCTGTTTGCTTACACCGGCAGCGCCAGCGTGCACGCCGGGCTGGGCGAGGCGCGCAGCACAACCACGGTTGATATGTCGCGTACCTATCTGGAGTGGGCGGAGCGCAATATGCGTCTGAACGGCCTGACTGGTCGCCAGCATCGCCTGCTGCAGGCAGATTGCCTGAGCTGGCTGCGCGATTGCGATGAGCAGTTCGATCTGATTTTTGTCGATCCGCCAACCTTTTCAAACTCCAAGCGCATGGAAGAGAGTTTTGATATCCAGCGCGATCACTTGGACCTGATGCGTGACCTGAAGCGTATTTTACGCAACGCTGGCACGATCATGTTCTCCAACAACAAACGCGGTTTCAAAATGGACCACGACGGCCTGAGCGCGCTCGGCCTGACAGCCCAGGAAATCACTGCTAAAACGCAGTCACAAGATTTTGCCCGCAATCGTCAGATTCACAACTGCTGGCTGATTACTCACGCCGGTAAGGAATAAGCGTTATATGTCATTAATCAGTATTCATGGTGCCTATTTATCGTTCAGCGACGCGCCGCTGCTGGACAACACAGAACTGCATATCGAAGAGAATGAGCGCGTCTGCCTGGTAGGCCGTAACGGCGCCGGTAAATCGACGCTGATGAAAATCATCAACGGCGAACAGCCGCTCGACGATGGTCGCATTATTTACGAACAGGATTTGATCGTTGCGCGCCTGCAACAGGATCCACCGCGCAATATCGCCGGTACGGTGTATGACTTCGTGGCCGAAGGCGTGGCCGAGCAGGCGGAGCATTTAAAAGCCTACCACGCGATTTCGCATGTGGTGATGGACGATCCGAGTGAGAAGAATTTTGATGAGATGGCGCGCCTGCAGGCGATCCTCGATCATCAGAATCTCTGGCAGCTGGAAGCGCGTATCAATGACGTGCTGGAAAAAATCGGCCTTGAGCCTGACGTTGAGCTTTCATCATTGTCAGGCGGCTGGCTGCGTAAAGCGGCGCTGGGCCGTGCGCTGGTCAGTAATCCACGCGTGTTGATGCTCGATGAGCCAACCAACCACCTGGATATTGAAACAATTCACTGGCTGGAAACCTTCCTGAAAACTTTTCAGGGCAGCATCGTCTTTATTTCCCATGACCGTTCGTTTATCCGCAACATGGCGACGCGTATTGTCGATCTCGACCGCGGTAAGCTGGTCTCCTGGCCGGGTAATTACGATCTCTACCTGGAAAGCAAAGAAGAAGCGCTGCGGGTAGAAGAGATGCAGAACGCGGAGTTTGACCGCAAGCTGGCGCAGGAAGAAGTGTGGATCCGTCAGGGCATTAAGGCGCGCCGCACGCGTAACGAAGGCCGTGTGCGTGCGCTAAAAGCGCTGCGTCGCGAGCGCTCAGAACGTCGTGAAGTGATGGGCAAAGCGAACATGCAGGTTGGCGAAGCCACGCGCTCGGGCAAAATTGTCTTTGAACTGGAAAACGTCGATTACAGCATTGCTGGTAAGCAGCTGGTTAAAGATTTCTCTGCGCAGGTACAGCGCGGCGACAAAATTGCGCTGGTGGGGCCTAACGGCTGCGGTAAAACTACGCTGCTTAAGCTGATGCTCGGTCAGCTTAAAGCGGACAGTGGTCGTGTGCATATCGGTACCAAGCTGGAAGTGGCGTACTTCGATCAGCACCGTGCCGAACTCGATCCCGATCGTACGGTGATGGACAACCTTGCTGAAGGTAAACAGGAAGTGCTGGTCAACGGTAAGCCGCGCCATGTGCTCGGCTACCTGCAGGACTTCCTGTTCCATCCCAAGCGCGCCATGACGCCGGTCAGAGCGCTGTCGGGCGGCGAGCGTAACCGCCTCCTGCTGGCCAAGCTGTTCCTCAAGCCCAGCAACCTGTTGATTCTCGATGAACCGACCAATGACCTGGATGTGGAAACGCTGGAGCTGCTGGAAGAGCTGATCGATGGCTATCAGGGCAGCGTGCTGCTGGTAAGCCACGATCGTGAATTTGTTGATAACACCGTGACCGAATGCTGGATTTTTGAAGGCACCGGCGAGATCGGCACCTTTGTTGGCGGCTATCACGATGCTCAGCTGCAGCGTAGCGCCTATAAACAGACCCGCGCGCCGGCAAAACCTACCGCCTCGTCAAAAAGCGAAAACGCGAAAAGCGAACCTGTTAAACGCAGCGCAAGCAAACTAAGCTATAACCTGCAGCGCGAGCTTGAACAGCTTCCGCAGCAGCTGGAGCAGCTGGAATCACGTATCGCCACGCTTCAGGCCCAGATCGGCGATGCTGACTTCTTCAGCCAGCCGCGTGAAACCACGCAGCCGGTACTGGATGCAATGGCGCAGGCGGAGCAGGATCTGGAAAAGGCCTTTGAACGCTGGGAATACCTTGAATCCCTGAAAAATAGTGGTGAGTAAGCAAGGGAGCAAGAGTATGTGTTCACAGGATCATGCGCATCAATGGATGCTCTGTCCGCAATGTGATCTGACCGTTGAATTACCCACCATGGCGCCCGGACAACGGGCGCGTTGTCCGCGCTGTCACACCACGCTGGCGACCAACTGGAGCGACCCGGGCAAACGCCCGGTCGCTTATGCCATCGCCGCGCTGGTCATGCTGCTGCTGGCTAACCTCTTTCCTTTCGTGAATATGCACGTTTCTGGCATCAGCAGTGAAATTGGGCTGATGCAGATACCGCGTGTGATGGTTAATGAAGATTACAGCAGTCTTGCCACCATTTTTCTGTTGCTGGTACAGGGCATTCCGGCCTGCTGCATGCTACTCATTTTGCTGTTAATGACCAATCTGCCGCTGCCGCACACGCTACGCGGCGGCCTGGCGCGCGTGCTGTTTCAGCTCAAAAATTGGGGCATGGCGGAAATCTTTATGGCTGGCGTGTTGGTCAGCTTCGTTAAGCTAATGGCTTATGGTGACATCGGCCTGGGCACCAGCTTTTGGCCGTGGTGTCTGTTTTGCATGATGCAGCTACGCGCGATCCAGTGCGTTGATCGCCGCTGGTTATGGCAGCGTATCGCACCGCAGCCCGCTTTGCCTCATCAGCCGCAAGGTGGTATCAGCGGTCTGGAGCAGGGACTGCGATCCTGTTCCTGCTGTACCGCTGTGCTGCCGGTTGGCCAGCTCAGTTGCCCTCGCTGCGGCGTAACTGGCCATGCGCGGCGCAAGCATAGCCTGCAATGGACGCTGGCACTGCTTTTTACCTCCGTAATGCTCTATATACCGGCCAATATTTTGCCGATTATGCTGACCAATACGCTGGGCAGTGAACACAACTCAAACATCATGGCGGGCGTTATTCTGCTGTGGAGCGATGGCTCATATCCGATTGCGCTGGTGATTTTCATCGCCAGTATTATGGTGCCCTCGCTGAAAATGCTCGCCATTGGCTGGCTCTGCTGGGATGCAAAAGGCTATGGCCGTGGCGACAGAGAAAAAATGCATCTGATTTATGAAGTGGTGGAGTTTGTCGGCCGCTGGTCGATGATTGACGTATTTGTCGTTGCTGTTCTCTCTGCACTGGTGCAGATGGGACGTTTAATGAGTATCAATCCCGGCATTGGGGCACTGCTGTTTGCGGTGGTGGTCATTTTAACCATCTTTGCAGCCATGGCGTTTGATCCCCGGTTGACGTGGGACATAAAACATAAAAACACTCTTAAGGAGCCGAGCGTTGACGGACAATAATCGCGGCATCGCCCAGGTTGACCAAATTAAGCGCTGGTCGCCGGTCTGGATCATTCCCATTCTCACCCTGCTGATTGGTGGATGGATCCTGTTTTATCACTTCAGCCATCAGGGCCCGGAAGTGACCTTAATTACCACCAACGCCGAAGGTATTGAGGCGGGGAAAACGGCGATCAAAAGCCGCAGCGTCAACGTTGGCGTGGTCGAAAGCGCCGTGTTGAGCGACGATCTCAACCATGTTGAGATCAAGGCGCGCCTCAATTCCGGCATGGGAAAGCTCTTGCACAAGGATAGCGTGTTTTGGGTGGTGAAACCGCAGGTAGGAAAAGAGGGCGTAACCGGTTTAGGCACGCTGCTTTCCGGTTCCTACATTGAGCTGCAGCCCGGTGCAAAGGGTGAGGTGGCGCCGCGTTATGAACTGCTCGACTCACCGCCGCTCGCCTCGCCGGATGCTAAGGGTATTCGCATTACGCTGGACAGCATCAAAGCGGGCCAGCTCAATCCGGGCGATCCGGTGCTGTTTCGCGGCTATCGCGTGGGCTCGGTTGAAACCAGTCAGTTCGATGCCGATAAACGCGTGATGCGCTATCAGTTGTTTATCAACGCGCCGTACGATCGCCTCGTGACCAGCAATGTACGCTTCTGGAAGGACAGCGGTATAGCCGTGGATATGTCCGCCTCGGGCATGCGGGTTGAGATGGGATCGCTGACCACACTGTTCAGCGGCGGCGTCAGCTTCGACGTGCCGGATGGCTGGGAGCTGGGCAGCGCTGCCAGTAATCAGGCCGAATACCATCTTTACGATAACCAGCGCAACATTCAGGATTCACTCTATACCACGCACATCGATTATCTGATGTTCTTTAACGACTCGATTCGTGGCCTGCAGGCGGGTGCGCCGGTTGAATTCCGCGGCATCCGGCTGGGTACGGTTGCCGAAGTGCCGTATTTGTTCCCTGGCGCGACACAGGCATTGAATAATGACTACCGTATTCCGGTGCTGATTCGCATTGAACCCGATCGCTTTATGCAGCGACTGGGCGATAACTTCGATCTTGAACAGCATCTGCAGGATGGTAAAAAACAGGGTCTGCGTGCGTCACTGAAATCGGCCAACCTGTTAACCGGCTCGCTGTATATCGATCTCGACTTTTATGACAATGTGCCGGCGTATAAAGGACCGAATAAAGTAGCGGGTTACGAGATCATTCCCACCACCAGCGGTGGCCTGGCGCAGATCCAACAGAAACTGACCCAGGCGCTGGATAAGATTAATCAGCTGCCGTTGAATCCGATGATCAATGAGGCGACCGGTACGCTGAAAGAGACGCAGCGTACAATGCGTGATGTGCAGAAAACGCTGGATAATCTCAACAAGATCACCGCCAGCCCGGCACTGCAGGCGTTGCCAGGCGATATGCAGCAAACGCTACGTGAGTTGAACCGCAGTATGAAAGGGCTACAGCCAGGTTCACCGGCCTATAATAAGCTGGTGGGTGATATGCAGCGGCTGGATCAAGTGATGCGTGAGCTGCAACCCGTACTGAAGACGCTGAATACCAAGAGCAATGCGCTGGTGTTTGAAGCGAAACCCGGACAAGATCCACAGCCAAAAAGGGCGAAACAGTGAAAGGATTAATTCTGGCTGCGGCGGTGTTGCTCACTGCCTGTAGCAGCACACCGCAGACGCACTATTATCAGTTGCCCACCGCACAGGTACCGGCAACGGTGATCGCTACGCCAGCTGACGGCCAGTCGGTGGTGTGGGTCGAGCATGTTTCGGTACCTGATTATCTTGCAGGTAATGGCGTGGTCTATCAGGCGAGTGAAGTGCAGTATGTCATCGCCGCTAATAATCTGTGGGCCAGCCCGCTGGATCAGCAACTGCAGCAAACACTGGTCAGTAATCTTGGTCAGGCTTTGCCCGGTTGGTTAATCTCGTCAAAACCGCTAGGCGCTAACTACGATACGCTGAATGTTAACGTCACCGGTTTCCAGGGGCGTTATGATGGCAAAGCGGTGATCAGCGGTGAATGGTTGCTGGAGCATCAGGGAAGGGTGATCAAGCATGCGTTTAACGTGGTGTTGCCACAGTCGGAAGATGGCTACGATGCGCTGGTCAGCACGCTGGCGCAGGGCTGGAAGCAGCAGGCAGATGAGATAGCAAAAACGCTGGTAACGATTAAATAATCTTACCTGAAGCCCGATAAAAATCCCCGATGCGCCAAAAGAAATCAGCGTGTATCGGGGATTTTTTTATGCCAGCTATCATTACGATAGCGCAATAAGTAAGCGAATTCAGGCTTTGACGCCGCTTTTCTTTATGCAAAAAAATGACATTGGCGTGAAATTTGCGCATTGACCTTTCGATCGATCCGCGTTAGAAATTAATAGTGGCAGCACGAAATGCGCCACTGTTTTCTTTCCACCAGATTCCACCAGACCTTAATGTAATGAGGGAAACGCGGCATGAAGAGACAGAAACGAGATCGCCTTGAACGAGCCCATTCACGTGGTTATCAAGCTGGCATCACAGGGCGCTCTAAAGAGATGTGCCCGTATCAAACAATTGATACGAAGTCTTACTGGTTGGGAGGTTGGCGACAAGCCATGGAGGACAGGACGGCTACGGCCGCGTAGTTGCTGTCTTCAAAGAAAACCTCCGCCAGAGCGGAGGTTTTTTAATTCAGAATGCCGTTGTGTCTTTGAACAGACCGACTTTCAGATCGGTGGCCGTATAGATAACGTGACCATCAACCAGCACTTCACCATCCGCCACACCCATCACCAGCTTACGGTTAATGACGCGCTTAAAGTGAATGCGATAAGAAACTTTTTTCGCGGTTGGCAAAACCTGACCGGTAAATTTCACTTCGCCCACGCCCAGCGCACGGCCTTTGCCTTCAGCGCCCAGCCAGCCGAGATAGAATCCTACCAGCTGCCACATCGCATCAAGGCCGAGGCAACCAGGCATCACCGGATCGTTGATAAAGTGGCAGCTAAAAAACCACAGGTCCGGATTGATATCCAGTTCAGCTTCCACAAAGCCTTTACCATAATTACCGCCGTCTTCCGTCATTTTGACAACGCGGTCCATCATGAGCATGTTGCCGGCAGGCAACGGCGGACCTTCAGCGCCGAAAAGTTCACCGCGTCCGGAAGCGATTAAATCTTCTTTCGAGTAGGATTCGCGTTTATCTACCATGTTTTAAATTGCCCTATTGTAGTGAGTTACGGAGGTTAGCTAACTGGCACAGGCTGATCAAGTTCAATCAGCGCGGTTAAACCAGTTCAACCACCGCAGCGGCCAGGGACGCTGGCGTGCGTCCAGCTGGTTAATTTGGGTAATGCGCTCCTGAATGCTCTGTAGCAAAGAGGGCGCTTTCTCATGTTGCCAGACAACACCGGTCAGCAACGGTAACGCTTCTTCTGCGCGATTCACTGCCCAGATCGAGAACTGTCCTTCACGCACCGCATTGACCACGTCGTCGCTGAGGCTGAGATGGCGCACATTACTGGCAGGAATGATGACGCCCTGTTTGCCGGAGAGCGTGCGCTGTTGGCAAATCTGGAAGAAGCCTTCAATTTTTTCATTCAGGCCGCCGACCGGCTGTACGTTGCCAAACTGATCGACCGAGCCGGTGACCGCCAGCTGTTGGTTAATAGGCTGCAAGGCCAGCGCGCTGATTAACGCACAAAGCTCAGCCAGCGAGGCGCTGTCACCGTCGACTTCAGAATAGGATTGCTCAAACACCAACGAAGCAGAGAAGGGCAGCTGTTGATCGAGTTCCAGTTCTGCGATCAGATAAGCCTGCATAATCATCATGCCTTTGGCATGAATATTCCCACCGAGCTCCGCTTTTCGCTCTACATCGGTAAATTCACCGTCGCCAGCATGCACCACGCAGCTTATACGGGAAGGTTCACCAAACGCGCGCGGATGGCCCGGAAACTCCACGACGGACAGCGCATTGATCTGACCAATCGCTTCGCCTTCGGTTTCAATCAGTACCTGGTCGAGCAAAATTTCATCGCGCATGCGATCGGCAAGGAAGCTTTCCCGCCATTCACGCGTCGCATAGGCTTCACTCAGGCTGGCAGCGGTAATTTCACCCTGTAACAGCGCGGCTTCACGCAGCTGCTGTGCCAGCCAGCATGGGCAGAGTGGTAGCGTTTCCTGATCGCCGGTATAGCGCGTACAGGCTTTAATCAGTGTTGGCCAGGCATCGACAGCCAAGGGCGGTAACGCATTACGTACAGCTACCTGCTGCACCCAGTTGCGCCAGGCGATGAGTTCTTCTTCATCAGCAATCTGCAGATTCTCTTCAAATTCGCTGTAAATCGCCTGAGTGCTGAGTTCGTATTCCATCTCCTGAAAATCAGCCAGCGCTTCACGCTCACCGCATAACACCAGGCGGAGCTGTAAAGGCATAGAGGGAATGGAAACAGGCAGCGGGCGATTGCTGTCAGGTGAGATCCAGCTAAACGTCTGCTGGGTCAGCATCGCCTTCAGACGGAGCCACATCACCGGCTGCGCCAGCAACGTACGCAGTGATAGCACCAACGTGCCACCATTAGCTTTATGCAACAATCCGGCTTCCAGTGAGATCTGGTTCTGGAAGATACGTACGCTACCGAACAGCTGATCGTCTTCAATCCAGTCGGCGTAGTGAATACCACCATTACTGACAAAGTCACCGGGTTCGTCATCCGCATCAGCCGCCTGCCAGCTGATAACCGGGCCATTAATATGATAATGGCCACCGTAACGCTGGTCGTCAGCTTCGGTGTGGCTTTCCAGCGCTTCGCTAATTAATTGCAGATATTCATACTGTTCACTACAACGTAATAACAACAGCGGGCAAGCGACCTGACTCGCCTGAACCAGCATCAGCGCATTAAACAGGCGAGGTTGCACGTCTGGCAAGGCGTCAGTGGAGTCATCGAAGGGCTGAGTAAACAGGTGGTGGTAACTGTCGGTATCAGGCTGTAGCGCGCGCCATGTAAGTTGGTTGCTGGTCAAAGTTATCGTATCAATCTGCATTATGAAAACCGTGATTATACTGGATTTCAGCGCGTTAAGCACCGTTGAGTTATTTTTTGCGGCATCTGCCGCAAGGATTTTTGATTGCCGCAAGCAGTAAAAAAACTGTTATTCTTAGTTTGTTACGTGTCCACGATGAGATTCCGATGAAATATCAGCAACTCGAAAATTTGGAAAGCGGCTGGAAATGGAAATACCTGGTCAAAAAACACCGGGAAGGGGAGCTGATTACGCGTTATGTGGAACACAGTGCGGCTCAGGAAGCGGTGAGGGTTCTGTTAACGATGGAGAATAATCCCGTCGAGGTGCTTGAGTGGATCAGCCAACACATCAATCCCGACCTTGATAACCGCATGAAGCAAACCATTCGTGCCAGGCGCAAACGTCACTTTAATGCTGAACATCAGCACACGCGTAAAAAGTCGATCGATCTGGAATATCTTGTCTGGCAGCGTTTGGCAGGATTGGCCCAGCGGCGTTCAGCGACGCTCTCCGAAACCATCGTGCAGTTGATTGAAGATGCGGAAAGAAAAGAGCGTTATGACAATCAAATGTCATCTTTAAAGAAGGACTTGAAAGATATTCTCGGTAAGCCGGACTAGCTGAACTGTTGACTCATGCAGGCGAAACAAGATTTCAGGCAATAAAAAACCCCGCGTAGGCGGGGTTTTTTTACGCTATAACATCTTAGCCCTGTGGCTGAGTTACAACGTCTTTGATGCCTTTAACTTCGATTTCTACACGACGATCCGGTGCCAGGCAATCGATCAGGGCATTACGGCCTTTCACGCTGTCACAGGTATTGCCGGTAACTGGGTTAGTTTCACCCATGCCACGTGCAGAAACTTTGTCAGAAGGGATACCTTTAGAGATCAGGTAATCAACAACAGACTGAGCACGTTTCTCAGACAGTTTCTGGTTGTACTGCTCTGAACCGATACGGTCGGTGTAACCCAGAACAACAACAGAGCCGTCTTTAGGATCCATTGAGCTCAGCTGAGTGTACAGCTGATCCAGTGCCTGCTGGCCTTCAGGCTTCAGAGTCGCCTTGTTGAAGGTAAACAGAACGTCTGATTTCAGAGTGAAACGCTTGGTTTCAACAACTGGAGCCGGAGCTGGTGTTGGAGCTGGTGCTGGAGCAGCAGCTTCTTCCTGACCAAAGCGGTAAGAAACACCTACGCTCAGCATGCCGTTGTCTGGACGAGTGCCCACGGTCTGTGCGTCGCCGATGTTGTTAACCCACTGGTAGTCCAGGCGAGTTGCCCAGTTCTGAGTCAGTGCGTATTCCAGACCAACTGCTGCCAGAGGTGAAACGCCGGTGTCGTGATCGCTGATGCGATTGCCGCCAACAACCTGCTGAGTTGAATCAGCACGCCACACCATACCACCCAGACGGGTGTAAACATCCAGGTCATCATTGATCGGGTAGCTTAATTTAGCTGCCAGCTGAATGCCCTGTGCTTTGAATGCGCCATTAACCTGGTTGCCTTTGTTAGGCATACGACCCAGCCAGTCATAACCCAGCTCGAAGCCCAGGTAAGGATTAGCCTGATAACCACCGAATGCACCGGCACCCAGTTGGCTTTCGTGAGTTGGGCCGTCGTTGTTTTGGTAACCGTTACCGTAGTAGCCAGTATCGTGATACTGAGACCAGCCCAGTTTAGCACCGGTGTACCAGGTGTCATCTTTAGGGGCGGCCTGCGCTACGGTAGCGAAGCCAGCCAGTGCCACTGCAATTGCGATAGCTGTCTTTTTCATTTTTGCGCCTCGTTATCATCCAAATAGGCAATGAGCAAAAAAGTTGCTCTTGGTTTAATCCTTTGCCGGGTTTCTGCGCTCGATTGTTACTCTACCGTCTAAAAAAGCGGAGGTTATTGAGCACCCTGGCGAGATAAAGTCTACAACGTCATTGGAAACTTACAAGTATGATGTGAGGCGAGGTGGCAAAAAAACAGCGTTTTATACACAATTACTAACATTTGATTAAGGGAACTCTTCACTAACAATTCCCTCTAACGCTCGCTAACCCGTTGCCCGCTCTGGATCCGCGTGCATCAGAGAGATATTTGAGCAGATGATAAAATAAAAACTGGGACTGCTCTTATTTTTACTTAATGATACAAAGTCGACTGAATTTTTAGCTGATTTGTTGGTCTTGATGTCGCACGCAACGAAAGTTGTGGTCGCATTATTAACCCCAATGCCTGACCTTGCGCCGCAGCTTTATCCAGGCGAAGACGTTCATCCGGCGTAATATCCTGAGCAATCCAGCCCAAAACCACGCTGTAATTCCCGCTGCTTAATGCTTTAATCATCGCCTCAACCGAGGCAATCTGACTGGAAAGCGGGATCTGCATTATTTTATCCAGCGGTAAACCCGAACGCTGTAACCATTCACGATTCAACTTTTGCGGTGGCGTTAACCATAACTGCCAGCGTGACTGAGTGCTCAGTTGCTGAAGCAAAGGCAGTAAAAGTTGTTGAGTCATGCCTGAATGATCTTCACTGTAACTCAGTTCAGTTATCCAACCGGCAGATGGAGCAGAAGTTGATGCTGCATGCATAGTAGGCTGTCTGTAAGTTGAAGGTCGTATTTGGGTACGCATCGTTATCTACTCACCGTGTTACTGTATGGATGTACAGTAATGCGATCGCGAGCGAAGATCAACCATTAATTTCGGAAAACGGATCGCATTTTTTGATGAAAATAAATGCAATCGAAATTAATGATTGAACCCGTAACCAGAATTGCCTATTTTCACTAATGCTCTGTAAAACATGACGTTTTATGTAATTTCCTATGGAAGGACAGGTCAGCTATGAAAAACTCCCGTCACACAATCGAACAGTCTCAACGCATTCTCTCTCCGCTGGGCCGTATAGACGTACGCACCCAGTTTGGCGGTTACAGTCTCGCTGTTGAGCAGGTCGTTTTTGCTGTAGTCAGAGAAGATGAGCTCTATTTGCGCGCCTGCGAAGGTTTGCAATGTTATGTCATCGATAAGCAGATCCCACAGCTGATAATCCAGAAGCGCGGCATGCCCGTAGCGCTAAATTACTTCAAGGTTACGGATGAGATTTGGCAGGACGAAGAGCAGTTGTGCAGCCTGTCGCAATCTGCGCTGGAGGGAGCCAGACACGCGCGGCTTAGCAAGCAGCGCGAACAGCGGCTCAAAGACTTACCCAATCTTGGGTTAAGCCTGGAAACACAGCTGCGACAGGTTGGTATTTCCACCGTGCAGAGTCTGCGTGATGCCGGTGCTAAAAGCTGCTGGCTGCGACTCAAAGCGGTGAATAAGCATCTGGGCATTAACACGCTGTTCGCCTTACAGGGCGCTATAAGCGGTTATCACCAGGCTGCGCTACCGGAAGAGATACGTCAGGAGCTACAGGCCTGGTACCTGCTCGCGTTAACGCAGGGTGCATTGTCAGACAAACCTTCTGGCTAAACGACGTTGAGTTCACGTTTTAACTGAGCCAGTTCAGGCAGCAGAGCAATAATCAATCCCAGCTGTTGCAATACAAGGGGCGCTTTGCTTTCGCTACCGATCTCGAAGCTGTTAATCCTGAGATTGAGGTCAGCGAGCATTTTGTGTGCCCTTTCATTATCTCCGCTATTTTCCTGCAGCATAAGGTCAATTGCCTGTACCGCATCACCCAGCAATGTCAGCAGTTCGGCGTGATGAAGCTGTTCGCGATGAGCGCCAAGCGTTGAGACATAGCTTAAAAATGAGTGATTAAGACAGAGCAAACGGAAGGCTGCATCGCGCGATTGTTTGATCGCTTTAGGCTCAGTCGCCAGATTCGATACCACCGACGCCAGCTCAGCATCAGCATTGTGGGCATCACGGCGCGCGATACGGTAATCGAGACTGTTATCTTTACCTGCCTGATACTGATGATTAATGGCGTCGAGATAGCGACATCCGGCATGCAGTGCGCGTGATGCGACGGCATTAAGCGGACGAAAACGCCAGTCGGGCCAGATAACCACGACTGCCAGCCAGGCGATAAAGCAGCCGAGCAGCGTATCCACCACGCGCGGTAGTGCGACGGCGAACCCTTCGCCCAGCAGATTAAAACAGCATAATACCAGCAGGGTAATAAACATGGTGGCGTGTGCATACTGTATCAGGCGGAAAGAGAAAAACAGGACGCCGGTAATCACAATCAGAATCAGCTGGCCTTCAATAGAGGGTACCAGCCACAACACCGGCAGACCGATGGCCACACCCGCCAGCGTACCCACGATTCTCAGCGCCAGGCGTCGCTTGGTCGCATTGTAGTTGGGCTGGCAAACAAACAGACTGGTCAGCAAAATCCAGTAACCGCGATGCAGGCCTGTGAGCTGGATAAAAGCGTAGCCCACACAAAGTACGAAAGTCATGCGCACCGCATGGCGAAAAAGGGCGGACTGTGGCGAAAGATGCCGTCCCACGCGCAGGCGGACATCACTCCAGCCGGTTAATCCTTCGCTGGAAAGATGCGTATCGCCCTGTTGCCACGCCTGTTCAAGCACCTGTTCAGATTCAATAGTGGCTAATTGCGCATCAATAGCCTTCAGGTTAGTGAACAGATAGCGCAGCGCCTTGCGATCTTTGCCGGGAAGATTACGAGCCTCCAGCCGGGTCAGCGCGCTGTCGAGATGGGTAAAACTGCGCTCAAAGTGCGTATCATGCTGATAACGCTGGCGGCTGATGATCGCCTGTGACAATCGACGACACGCCTTAGCCTGCAGACTGAGAATGCGTTGAAAGCGGAACAACACTTCGCTGTTTTGCTCCTGCTGACGCAAAAGATGATACTGCGCATGCGACGAGCTGACGCGCTCGTGAATATCCTGCGCCACAAAGTAGTAATGCAACGTACGACGCGTGCTGCGCTGCCCGCGGTCGCCCCGCAGTCGGCTCTGAATGGACGCTTTGGTAATGTTGAGTTGCGTAACCAACTGGCTGTTGGCCATCGCTACGTCAATCAGTGCGGCGTCATCGGTATCGTCGCCATCCGGATCAAACAGCGAGGCTTTTGCTTCGAGGCTGTTTGCCAGCAACATATAGCTTTTTGCCATCTGTTCCTGCACAGGCCGAACCGGAAACAACATGTGACCAATTAACGTCAGCAGGTTATACCAGACAGCGCCAGTCAGAAGTAAAGCTGGCTGCATATACCACTCATCAAACAGGCCAATACCCAGCATGGTATACACAGCGATCAGTAGCGCACCAAAGGCGATGGTTGCATAACGTTGCCCGAGGGCACCGAGCAAGATAAATCCCCACGTTGAGAGTGCCAGTCCGAGCATGAACCAGATCGGCCAGGGGAACAGCAGTTCAACAGAGACGGAAGCAAGGCAGAAGCATAAAAGGGTAATGATGAGATTGCGCAGACGCCCGGTTAAGCGATCGTCAAGATCGGCGAGCGCAGCGGCTACGACGCCTAACGTTAGCGGAATTGTCCAGGTGACGCTGTTCAGCCACCAGGGCAGTGCCGCACAGCCGGTGAGTGCAATAAAAATGCGCAGGTTGTAGCGCCATGCACTGCTTAAAATAACGCTTTTTCCCAGGACGTCAGGCAATTTCATGCTGTTTACTCACGAATAACGGCGGCGGGCGTTGGCTTCACGCGCAGCACGTGCTTCTTCAACCGACACGACGCGTCTGCCCACCGGCCAGAGAGCAATCGCCGCAATTTTAAAATTGGCAATACCCACCGGAATACCAATGATTGAGATACATTGCGCAATGCCGACGGCGATATGGGAAATACAGAGCCACCAGCCGAAAAAAATTAGCCACAGCACATTGAGCAGCGTGCCAGCGGAATTAAACAGGGCGTTCTTGCTGTCCGGGCGAAGCTCATCAACGTGAACGGCTTCGTTGCCGTAGGGCAACAGAGAGAGCCTGGTGATTTCCCAACAGGAGCGAGTGAGAGGCAGGGTGAAAATAAATACGATGCTGACCACCGTCGCAAAAAGCCAGGCCAGCGTGGTGAAAAAACCGCCAAGAAAAAAGTTAAGGATATTCAGTACTGTTCGCATTGCATTACGTCCTTTTAGGAGTGATTTTTCATCTGAGATGCTTCGACAATTGTAACCTGTTTTAACGCTGGAGCGGTAAACTCCAGCCGGTTAAACTGTTGAGCAGATTATCTATCCGCAGCCATGGCCTGAATGAATGGAACTTAAAGCAACATCGATGGGGAAACGTCTCGCACAGCACCCTTACAATCGCGTCCGTCTGCTGACGGCCGGTGTTGAAGTTAGCGGTGATAAACATGAATACCTTATTCCGTTTAATCAGTTGCTCGCCATCAATTGCAAAAGGGGCATGGTGTGGGGGGAACTTGAATTTACCCTGCCGGAAGAGAAAGTGGTGCGATTGCATGGCACCGAGTGGCAGGAGACACAGCGTTTTTATCATCATTTGCTCCAGCACTGGCAGCGCTGGAGCCAGGAGATGAGCGATATTTCTGCTGCGGTATTACATGAAACCTGTGAAAAGATTTCACAGATTGAGCAGCAGGACGTCTGGCTCAGACAGGAAGCTCTGCATGAAATAGAGCGGGAGATTCAGCGTGCCTGTGGTGCCATTCCTTTGCCGGTAGAAAGAATGGCAGAGTTTCCGCATTGCATAGCGCCTTACGCTTCGTGTTGTCGTTGGCTGCAACAGGGCAAGGTGACCTTGAGCGATCGCAACAGTCGCTGGACTGAAAAAATGCTGAGGCAGTATGCGGATTTTTTCAGTCACGTCGAATCTTCTCCACTCAATCAGGCGCAGGCACAAGCGGTAGTCAATGGCGAAACGTCGCTGCTGGTGTTAGCGGGCGCAGGCAGTGGCAAAACCTCAGTGTTGGTGGCTCGGGCAGGCTGGCTGCTGTTACGCAAGCTTGCGCAACCAGAGCAAATTTTATTGCTCGCGTTTGGCCGCAAAACGGCTGATGAGATGAATACCCGCATCGCCTCTCAACTTCATCAGGACGCTATTCAGGCCAGAACATTTCACTCTCTTGCCTGCCACATCATTGAGCAGGGCAGCAATAAGATACCTAAAATCAGTCGGCTGGAAAGCGACGATGACGTTCGCCGCGCTCTGCTGATTTCCGTCTGGCAGCAGCAATGTAGTGAAAAAAAAGCGCATGCCAATGGCTGGCGTCAGTGGCTAACCACCGAGCTGAAGTGGCAGATTGATGAAGGCCCCTTCTGGGAAGACACCTGGCTCTGTCAACGGCTGGCGACCCGGCTGGAATATTGGATTGGACTGATGCGTATGCACGGCGGCGCGCAGAGCGCGATGATTGACGATGCGCCGGAGGCGGTACGCGAGCTATTCAGCAAGCGGATAAAATTGCTGGCACCCCTGATGAAAGCATGGAAAAGCGTATTGAAAGAAGAAGGTGCCGTGGATTTCTCCGGACTGATTCATCAGGCTATCGCCATCCTGGAAAAAGGGCGATTCATCAATCCGTGGAAACATATTCTGGTTGATGAACTACAGGATCTGTCGCCACAACGTGCCGCGCTGTTAAATGCGCTGCGTAAGCAGAACAAGCAAACGTCACTGTTTGCCGTTGGTGATGACTGGCAGGCTATTTATCGCTTTAACGGCGCAGAAATGACGCTGACCACCGCCTTTCATCACTATTTTGGGCAGGGCGATCGCGGCGTGCTGGATACTACCTATCGTTTTAACGAGCGTATTGGCGATATCGCCAATCGTTTTATTCAGCAAAATCCACAACAGCTGGTCAGACCGCTTCGTAGCCTGGTGAAAGGCAATAAAAAATCGATTTCACTGTTGCCAGATGAGCAACTGGAACCGCTCCTCGATAAGCTCAGCGGCTATGTTCAGCCCCAGGAGCGGGTATTGATACTGGCGCGTTATCACTATCTGCAGCCTGAGATTTTACAGAAAGCTAAAACGCGCTGGCCAAAAATGCAGCTGGAATTTATGACGATGCATGCCAGTAAAGGCCAGGAGGCTGATTATGTGCTGGTGTTAGGTTTGCAGAGCGGGGAGGGTGGATTCCCGGCCGCGGCAAGAGAATCGGTAATAGAGGAAGGACTGCTACCAGCGCCTGAGGCGTTCCCCGATGCCGAGGAACGCCGTTTAGCCTATGTGGCGATGACACGAGCCAGACAGCAGGTCTGGCTGCTCTATTCTCGTCAGCAGCCTTCAGTATTTGTTGATGAATTACACCGGCTTGGCGTGCCGCAACTGCGCAAGCCCTGAGGTCACTTCAGGCGGTCCGCCAGATAGCGCTGATAATCAGGGGTAGCGACATCCACCGCCAGCGCAAACAGCGGCGAATGAATAATAAAATCAGCGGTGGCACGATTGGTGGCAACCGGAATATTCCAGACGGTGGCAAGCCTGAGCAGTGCCTTAACATCGGGATCGTGTGGTACCGCATTCAGCGGATCCCAGAAGAAGATCAATACGTCAATTTTCCCTTCAGCGATCAATGCACCGACCTGCTGATCGCCGCCCATCGGCCCGCTGAGCATGGCGTTCACAGGCAGCCCGGTTTCACGCTGAATCAGGTTTCCGGTGGTGCCGGTGGCAAAAAGGGTATGCTGACTGAGCACCGCTTTATGCGTAGCGGTCCAATTTAACAACGATGATTTACAGTGATCGTGGGCAACAAGCGCGATCTGCTTGGCAGCAGCAAGGGTACGACTGGTCTGTTCCATTAACTTTCCCGAATAAAAGACGTTAGCAGCCTTCTGGCCAGAATAAGCCGACAGATTAACTCGTTCGCGGCGCTTTCATCCACAACAGAAGACGTTGGCGAGTCGCCAAATCAACCTGCTCCAGCCAAAGATGCAATACGCGCGAGGTGTGGTTGTCACGATAAACCAGCTCATCAGGCAGGGCAGGTTGGGGAAGCTGAGCAGCCACAGGCCGAGCAAAGCGGGCAACCGAAGCCACTTTGCCGTGGCCGTTATAGGTCATTAACGCCTGCTCAAGGTTACCATCCGGCATGGTGGGCAAATGATCGCGTCGGCTGGCGATTTCATTGCCTTTCTCATCGACCAGTTTGAAGGCGAGCGTTTTTTCGAACCGTCGACTTTCAGCCACTGAACGAAAAGCGGGCAGCTGAATAGAAATCGTTTTTGCTTCAGCTTTAAAGGTGACGATCAGCGGATCTGAGCGCCAGGCGACGCTTTTTTTGGATGACTCGTGAGACAGTGTTTTATCAATGCGAAAAAGAAATTGATGTTCGCCGCGTTCCAGCTCAAGACCATCGGCACCTTTAAGCAGTGAGCCAGAGATTTTGCGTCCGTCCAGCACCAGCAAATCAATGTCGGGATGAAGTTTTAGCGTAATAGCCAGGGTGGGTGCTGATAATAACAGTGCCATTAAGCCGACAAAAGCCAGACGCAAATTCATTGGTGCTCCGAAACATCCACAGGGCGGGTGTTAATGTATCAAACTCTTACATTATGCCATCATGTTAACATTTTAACACACTTATGCGTGCGTGTGATCGCATTATCAAGCGCAGCGTGCCCGATTGCCATTTGTGTTAACGCTACACTTTAAAGAAAGAAAAGGAGATAAAGATGAACGATGAGCTTATCCGCAGCGTATTAACCGACACACGTCATATCGCGCTGGTGGGTGCCAGCGACAAGCCCGAACGTGCCAGTTATCAGGTCATGACCTATCTGTTGGCGCAGGGCTATAAGGTAACGCCAGTGAGCCCGAAACTGGCTGGCAAAACGTTACTGGGCCAGCAAGGCTACGCCAGCCTGGCGGAAGTACCGGATAAAATCGATATGGTTGATGTGTTTCGCAATTCTGAAGCCGCGTGGGAAGTCGCTCAGGAAGCGATCGCGGTGGGCGCAAAAACGCTGTGGCTGCAACTTGGCGTCATTAATGAACCGGCGGCGGTGCTGGCCAGAGATGCAGGCCTGACGGTTATCATGGATCGTTGTCCTAAGATCGATATTCCGCGGCTGGGACTGCAAAAGCAGGCATAAAAAAACCCGCTTGCGCGGGTTTGATCAGTGACGTAAACGTGGAGCCTGTAATTGCTGGCGGATAGAAGCAGCAAGGTCGTCGAGCGAGGTTTGCTCAGGATGCTCCGCCTGTGCTTCACCGAATATCTGCGCTTCGGCGAGGTAGGTGTGAACCGCTTCGCCATCATCATCCTCCATCACAACGTGATACCAGGGAGCAGAACGCAGCGTTTCGCTGCCGCAAACTTCTTCAATTTTCGGATCCAGCAGCGAATACTCTGGATCGACATCAACAATCACGCCCAGATAGCCCAACAGTTTGTGTCGGACCTGCTGGCCGATTCCAAATTTACTGGCAATCATTATTGTGACCTCCCGATACATGCCGTTGTACATCCGATATGGAGATAAAATCGGCATTTTTCAAGTCACAGAACGCGGCAGGCAAAACCTTTTAAATACATGCCTTCCGGATAGCTGGCGATCACCGGATGATCGGCTGCCTGACGGAACTGCTCAATAAATTGTACATCACGCTGAGCATCAAGCGCGGCATCGGCAATGATTTTTTGAAACAGGTCGGTCGCCATTAATCCTGAGCAGGAGAAAGTCAGCAGAATGCCGCCGGGATTGAGCAGCTGCATCGCCAGCATATTAATATCTTTATAACCGCGGCATGCACCGTTCAGTTGATTTTTATTCTCAACGAATTTCGGTGGATCCATAACGATCAAATCAAACTTTTCACCTTCATCACGATAGCGGCGCAGCAGCTTGAAAACGTCATCGCGTACAAACTGCGCTTTGGTCAAATCCAGACCGTTCAGCTCGACATTTTCACGCGCGATATCCAGGGCAGCCTGCGACGTATCCACGCTAAGCACTTCAGTACAGCCGCCCAGCAGAGCAGAAACCGCAAAGCCGCCGGTGTAGGAGAAGCAGTTTAGTACACGCTTGTTTTGCGCATAGCGACGGGTCGCCAGACGGCTGTCACGTTGATCCAGGTAATAACCCGTTTTATGCCCGGTCTGAATATCGACCAGCAGTTTCATGCCGTGCTCGGTAATCGGCAGTAACGGCGGCGGTATTTCACCGGTAACCGGACCCTGTACCAGCTCCAGCCCCTCTTTTTTACGCACGGAAACATCAGAACGATCGTAGATAGCGCAGTCGGGATAGCATTTTTGTAGCGCAGTAATGATGGCCGCACGTTGATATTCAGCCCCGGCCGACAGCAGCTGCATCACTAAAAAAGTGCCAAACCGATCGATGGTCACGCCGGGCAAGCCATCAGATTCACCAGCGATCAGACGGTAGCTATCGAGGTCGTCACGTTCTGCCAGCCAGTCACGCAGCTGTTGAGCCGCCTGTAATCTTTTTACAAAGAAGTCGATATCAATCGATTCATCCGCCTGCCAGCTCCAGACGCGGGCACGAATTTGCGACTCCGGTGACCAGGCACCTTTGGCGAGCCATTTGCCCTGGCTGTCACAAATATCAATGGTTTCACCCAGCTGGGCTTTTCCTTCCATACGCGCTACGGCGCCGGAAAACACCCACGGATGGCGACGTAACAAGGATTTTTCACGCCCTTTGGCGAGGATCAAGCGAACGGTCATATTTTGCTATGCTTACCTGTATAAAATGAGCCGACATTGTCGGGTGGATACCGCTAAATTGCAATCAGCCCTGAAGGGGAGCGATGTGGAAAAAACAATCAGACGAGCCTGGGTACACGGCGTTGTGCAGGGTGTGGGATTCCGTTACAGCACGCAAAGGCGTGCCATGGAACTTAACCTGACCGGCTATGCGCGAAATCAGAGCGATGGCAGCGTGGAGGTGTTGGCATGCGGCACTGATGAAGATGTGGATGCACTTATCCTCTGGTTAAAAGCGGGCGGTCCGCGTCAGGCAAAGGTGGATAAGGTGCTGGTGGAACCCGATTCAATGACCGACATACCTCCCAGCTTCACCACGGGCTAACTAGAGGCATTTCACCGGCTTGGGCAAACCGGCAATTTTTGTTGCCTGTTTAGCGGGCCCATCTGGAAACAGGCGAAACAGATAGCGGCTGTTACCTTTCTCTTCGCCGAATTGTTGGCCCATTGCTTTAACCAGCATGCGGATGGCCGGTGAGGTATTGAATTCCAGATAGAAGTTGCGCACAAAACGTATGACTTCCCAGTGCGCTTCCGTTAGTTCAAGCCCTTCCTCTGACGCAATGTGTTCCGCCAGTTCTTCACTCCATTCATCGACATTTTTGAGATAGCCCTGAGCATCCAGCGCGATCTCTTTACCTTTAAATAACATGCGTTCCTCCCATCGTAAAAACCGGCACAGTGTACAAATTCCCACATGCAAAAAAAACAGGCTCCGCCGAAGCGAAGCCTGTATCTAACAACTTTATCGGAAAAACAGACGTTTTAGTTACTGCGTGAGAAACCTAAGATGCTTAACAGGCTGATAAAGATGTTGTAGAGCGACACATACAGGCTGACAGTGGCGCGGATATAGTTGGTCTCACCGCCGTGAATAATATTGCTGGTTTCCCACAAAATTGCGCCGGCTGAAAACAGAATAAAGAGAGCACTGATTGCCAGATGCAGCGCCGGGATTTGCAGAAACAGGTTGGCGACAACGGCAACCAAAAGCACCACAAAACCTGCCATCATCATGCCGCCCAAAAAGGACATATCTTTACGGGTGGTCAGGACATAGGCTGAACAGCTAAAAAACACCACTGCCGTGCCGCCAAGCGCTAATGCGATGACATCGCCCATACCCGCTGACAGGAACGAACTGAGAATGGGGCCAAGGCTGTAGCCGAGAAAGCCCGTGAAGGCGAAGGCTGCCAGAATGCCCAACGGGCTGTTAGCTAAACGGTGGGTTAAAAACATCAAGCCGTAAAAGCCTACCAACATGATAATCAGGCCAGGGCGGGGTAGGCCAAGCAACGTGCTGGCAGCCGCGGTGACGGCAGAGAAAGCCAGCGTCATTCCCAGTAAGAAATAGGTGTTACGCAAAACCTTATGCGTACTAAGCAACGAACTGTTTCGAGCTGAAGTAATGATCTTTTCCATGGAGCGCCTCTTTATCAGGTCACATTATATTGGGCTGAGAATACGGAGCCGCCAGAAGCGGGGGAAGCCGTTTTACCCTTCTTTACGCGTAATTCTGGCTGCTGAATAAGCAAAGTGTCGATTATCGCAGCAGCAGAAAGATAATCGCCTGTTTTTCAAGCAAACGATCGGCTAAGTGCTTTACATCATCCAGGCAGATGTTTATAGTTCGCCTCATTGCGGAGGGGTGGCCGAGCGGCTTAAGGCAGCGGTCTTGAAAACCGCCGATGGGAAACCATCCGAGAGTTCGAATCTCTCCTCCTCCGCCATTAATTTTAAGAGCTGGCACCGCGTGCTGGCTTTTTTAATGTGTAACCGGCGACAAGGGCATGATTAGCCCGCAGCGATGAAAATTCACGCAAACGAACCAGTTACATATTGCAGAGTCTGTTGTTAGCGGATAGACTTCTGCTCCAGAAATACCTGAGAACGTGTTCAGGGATGCGGAGGGGTGGCCGAGCGGCTTAAGGCAGCGGTCTTGAAAACCGCCGATGGGAAACCATCCGAGAGTTCGAATCTCTCCTCCTCCGCCATACTATTCTGAAGGCCAGCACAGCGTGCTGGCCTTTTTCGTTTCTGCACTCTCATTAAAATGTGATCGCTTTCACGTCTTATCAACCCCGCCGTTAAAAACAGAACCGCTGTCTTTTCAATCTCCTGCTGACGCTCTCCTCTGTCCGCTATTTTGCTATAGTGCTGTAACGTAATTTGCCTACAGCTGGCATCATTTGCTGGTGCGCTGAGGTAAACTGTGCTGCAGTGACCGTTAAACTAGCCACTCATGACTTCCAGACTTTAGGGAATAAGCAGAATGATCAACAAGTTCAGTCTTTGCGCGCTTTCCGTGCTCGCCGCAATCACCCCCACACTGGCGGCTCAGGCAGCCGAAGGCGATTTGCAGCTGCAACAGGTGCTGCTTTTCAGCCGTCATAATTTGCGTGCGCCGCTGGCGGATAATGGCAGCGTGCTAGCTCAGGCAACCAAAAAATCCTGGCCAGCCTGGGAAGTACCGGGCGGTCAGCTCACCACCAAAGGCGGTGTACTGGAAGTCTATATGGGCCATTACACGCGCGAGTGGCTGGCACAGCAGGGGCTGATCAAGAAAGATCAGTGTCCTGATGATCAACAGGTTTTCGCTTATGCCAACAGCCTGCAACGCACGGTAGCCACGGCACAGTTCTTTATTAACGGTGCTTTCCCTGGCTGTGACGTTGATGTAACGCATCAGGATGCGATGGGCACGATGGATCCGGTGTTCAACCCGGTGATTACCGACGACAGTGAAGCATTTAATAAGAAAGCGCTGACCGCGATGAACGCGGCGGGCGAAAAGCTTGATCTGCAGCCAGCCTTCCAGCGGCTGGAAAAAATCATCGATTATAAAAATGCACCAGCCTGTAAAGATCAGAAGAACTGTTCGCTGAGCAGCGGCAAGAATAGCTTCAGTGCGGATAATGGCAAAGAGCCTGGCGTCAGCGGACCGCTGAAAATCGGCAACTCACTGATCGATGCGTTTACCCTGCAATATTATGAAGGCTTTCCGCTTGATCAGGTCGCCTGGGGGCAAATCAAAACGCCTGAGCAGTGGCAGGAACTTTCCGCCATCAAAAATGGCTATCAGGATGCGCTTTTCACTTCACCTGAGGTCGCACGCGAAGTGGCTGCACCGCTGGTGGATTACATTCGTAGCCAGCTGGTCGATCAGGATAAGGCCACGGCACCTAAGGTTATGCTGATGGTGGGACACGATTCCAATATCGCTTCTCTGCTGAAAGCGCTGGATTTTAAACCTTACCAGCTGCCAGGTCAGTATGAGCGTACGCCGATTGGCGGACAGATTGTTTTCGAACGCTGGCATGATGAGAAAAATAAAAAAGATTTACTGAAGGTGGAGTATGTCTATCAGACCGCCGATCAGCTGCGCAATGCCGAGCCGCTAACGCTGGCCAATCCTGCTAAACGCGTAACATTACAGCTTAACGGCTGCGAAGCAGATGCCAATGGTTACTGCAGCTGGGATCAGTTTGCGCAGGTGCTGAACAACGCACTGCAGGGCACGCCGATGCAACCCGTTGCTGCACCAGCTCCACAGGCTGCGCCTGAACATGCAGCTGCAGAGAGCAAAGCCGCTGACAAACCGACTCAGGATAAAGCATCAGGCGAAAAAACGGCGCCAGCGAAAACCACGCCAGACAACGCTACGGCCAGTAAAGAGAGCACTGATAAAGCAAACAAAGATCAGGCTAAAGAGAAAGCTGCACAACCTAAGGCAGAACAGCCGAAAGCAGAACAGCCGAAAGCAGAACAGCCGAAAGCAGAACAGCCAAAACCGGCACCGGCTGAAAAAGCGCCAGAAAATAAACCGGCCAGCGAAAAAGCGGCATAAAAAAAGGGCCGACATTGTCGGCCCCTTTTTTTACTTCCCGGCGATAACCACCAGTTTTTGATTCACAAACTCTTTAATGCCTAAATCGGATAGCTCACGACCATAGCCGGAACGCTTCACGCCGCCAAACGGCAATTCAGCCGACGTATCACTCTGCGAATTAATAAACACCATGCCGGTTTCAATGGCAGACGCCAGCTTACGGCCGCGTGCGGTATCGGCAGTGAACACCGCGCCACCCAGACCATAATGTGAGTCGTTGGCCAGCGTCGCGGCCTCTTCATCGCTGCTGACAACATACATCTGCGCTACCGGGCCGAAAAACTCTTCGAAGTAAGCCGGATTGTCGCGCGTGATGTCAGTAAGAATAGTTGGCTGATAATAACAACCTTCGCCCTGCACAACGCTGCCACCGCACACCACTTTCGCGCCGTTGGCTACCGCATCGTCAACCTGTTTGGCCAGACGATCGCGCGCATCAGCTGATGAAAGCGGGCCCAGCGTAGTTTTCTCATCCAGCGGATCGCCGATAACGCTTTTCTCAAACGCATCGCGCATCTGGCTGATAAAACGATCGGCAATTTTCTCATGCAGAATAAAGCGTTTTGCTGCGGTACACACCTGACCGGCATTGCTCAGCCGCGCCTGCACACCCTGTCGCACCGCTTCATCAAGATCGGCATCGTCCAGTACGACAAACACGTCATTGCCACCCAGCTCCAGCGTGGTTTTTTTCAGGTATTTTCCTGCCTGCTGAGCAACGGCGCTGCCTGCGCGTTCAGAACCGGTCAGCGCAGCGCCCTGAACCCGATCGTCAGCAATCAGGTCGGCAATCTGCTCATTGGAAATAAACAGATTGGTCCAGACACCTTCTGGAGCGCCAGCTTCGCGCACCAGCTCTTCAAACAGCGTCGCGCAGTGAGGCACGTTAGCAGCATGCTTAGCCAGCACCGGGTTACCGGCAGCAAGGTTTGGCGCCAGTACGCGCATCAGCTGGTAATAAGGGAAATTCCAGGGTTCAACCGCGACCAGTACGCCAATCGGATGATGTTCAATCCAGGCTTCGCCAAGTTCGGAAGGATAGCTCACCGGCTGCAGAAAACGTTCGGCGTGCTCTGCGTAATAACGGGCGATCTGCGAACAAATTTTCACTTCGCCACGGCTTTGGGCAATCAGCTTGCCCATCTCTTTACTGGCAACCTGTGCCAGTTCTTCCGCGCGGCTGTCGATCAGATCGGCCATTTTCTTCAGCACCTGAAGGCGCGGTTGAATATCGCCTTTGCTCCAGGAAGATTTGAATAATTTATGCGCCGTATCCAGTGCGCTGGCAACGTATTCTTCGTTATGTGATGGCCAGGTTTTAAGCAGCTGATTGGTGGCGGGATTGATGCTTTGATATGAGGACATTCGGTGCTCCTTGGTGAAAAAAATAGCGCGGGCGGCATATGTGGCCGCCCGAAAAGGCATTACACGTTCTTACGTTCAACCGTTTTACCGTCCCAGGTCAGGACGTCTTCTTTAGTTTTATCAAAAGCGCGGAACAGCACTTCATCGTTGCCTTGCTGTTCCCAAATCGCTTCGGCTTTTTTCTCGTCATATTCAGCAACCTCGAAAATCGCTTCGGCAATTTCCGTTGAGGTTTGACGCAGGGTTGCCCATTCGCCCACATGATGTTCTTTAGATTGTTGCGTAGCCATTTTGCTCTCCTGTTAAGTCGTTTCCGTTAGGTGTCCGCCTGAAGGGCGACCTGTTGGCCCATTTAGCGGGCAATGACGGGTTTCGCGTCAATAATCAGGATTTTTTATCCGCATCGGGCTGTTTGTCGCCAGACTCCGGCGCATTGTTTGGATCATCTTTCGCCGGTTGCGGTGCTGGGGAAGTTGCCATGTCGTCTCTCCTGTAGTGGAAAAATTATATTGCCTGTTCAGTATAGAAGATGTGTCACAGGCTGCTTATTCCAGAGTAAAACGTTATGGCTAAGAGGCGCTAAGGTAGGGCGAGGCGGGGCATAACGGGAAAGTCAGCGCTTTGTGACAGGATGTAAATTAAGCCATAGCCGGGAGAGAATAGCAGGCGCAAAAGGCATCGCGCCTGCTGTATTTTTAGCCTTTTTGTACAACCACTTCGGTCATCGCTGGCCTGCGCCAGTTTAGAATGACATTCAACAGAATGGCACCAAAGGTGGCGGTGCCGATGCCGCCGAGGGTAAAGTTACCAATACGCAAAGAAAAATCACCGGCACCGAGCACCAGTGTGGTGGCCACCATGATCAGGTTGCTGTTTTGACTAAAATCGATACTGTTTTGTAGCCAGATACGCGCGCCTGCGACCGCAATTAGACCAAAAACTACGATTGATGCGCCACCGATCACCGGACCGGGAATGGCATGGATCAACGCACCGAACTTAGGCGAAAAGCCCAGCAGCAGCGCAATAATCGCTGCGGCGACAAAAGCCAGCGTGGAGTAAACCCGCGTTACCGCCATGACGCCAATATTTTCGGCATAGGTAGTTACACCGCTGCCGCCAACGCTGCCAGAAAGCATGGTCGCCAGACCATCACCAACAAATGCCCGACCCATGTAAGGATCGAGGCTGCGCCCGGTCATGCCAGCCACCGCTTTTAAGTGTCCGAGATTTTCAGCAACCAAAATCACCGCCACGGGCGCAATCATCACGATTGCCTCCATGTTAAAGGTCGGCGTCGTCATCGTGGGTAAACCAAGCCAGGGCGCGCTGGCGAGACCGCTGAAATCCACCGGTTTGCCCAAGCCGAGCAGGTTGGTCATCACCGCATAAAGTGCCCAGGCAACAATCAATCCGACCAGAATGAGCAGTCGCTGAACCATGCCGCGGGTAAATACCGCGACCACGCCAATACAGAGCACGGTCATCACCGCCATCCAGCTGTCAAACATGGAGGAGGAGACGCCACGAACGGCGATGGGTGCAAGGTTAAGGCCGATCGCCATCACCACCGCACCGGTCACCACCGGTGGCATAAGGCGCTCTATCCAGCGCGTACCCGCTTTCATCACCACGATGCCGATCAGCGTATAGAGTGCACCGCAGGCGACGATGCCACCCAGCGCCAGGCTCAGGTTGGGATTGATTCCCTGGCCGGTAAAGCCGGTTACGGCAATGACCACCCCAACAAATGCCGCGCTGGAGCCGAGGTAGCTGGGCACGCGTCCGGCGGTAATCAAAAAGAACAGCAGGGTGCCGATGCCGGACATCAAAATAGACAGGTTAGGATCGAGCCCCATTAACAGCGGCATCAGCACGGTGGCGCCAAACATCGCCACCGCGTGCTGTAAGCCGAGTATGATCGTTTGACCCGCCGGAAGCGTTTCATCAGGCGCGATAATTCCGCTCTCTGTGACCGCCGATTTTTTACGCCATTGAGGAAACCAGGAATGTGCCATCATCTTCTCCAGAGAAAATACGCAGTGACCGCCAGCGGGCGGATTAACCGGCGTCCTGCCGTATAGCCTGAAAAATCCTGTGTAGGTTTTGCCTCAGCCCGCCTGTGAAAAACGCGGTGTCGCGGTGTCGCTCAGCCAGTTGAGCAGCAGGTTATTGAAATGGTCAGCTTCGGTCACGCTCATGGCATGACCGCCGCGCGGCAGGGTGAGCAGGCTGGCATCAGGCAAAGCGGCCTGTAATGCCACGGAACAGTGCCACGGCACCAGCAGGTCGTCCTGCGAGCAGATCGCCAGCACGGGATGATGCAGGCTGGCTGCCAGCGGCCTGAAATCCGCTTTCATCAGCGCTTGTAAGCGGCGGAGCAAGTTGTCTGTCCCCTGAAAATGCGCCAGATTCAGCGCATCTTCCGCCTCAATGCGTTCAGCGTGTTCAGCCATCCAGTCGGCGGGATAGAGAAACAGCGGCTGGGCACGGACAAAGGCCTCCACGCCAACATGGCGCAGCAGATCCTGACGCACCTGAAAGCAGCGCCGGGTATGGGCATGCAGGCTCAGCCAGCCGTTGATCACCACGATGCGATTGACACGCTGCGGATAATCCAGCGCCAGCTGCATGCCAATCAGGCCGCCCAGCGCATGGCCCATAATGTCAAAATGGGTAATGTCGTGCTCTGCCAGCGCGTTGGCCAGCTCGGCGGCCATATCCGTCAGGTGATAGGTTTCCGGCAGGGTGTCCTGACTCCTGCCGGTGCCACGCTGATCGTACTGCACTACGCGGAACTGTTTTTGTAAAACCGCCAGCTGCGGCAGCCAAAACTGGCCCGAACCGCCCAGTCCGGCCGACAGCACCAGCGTGGGTGCATCGTTATCACGTAAACCTGAGATCTCAACGTACATAGCTACTCCTCGCCGCGACCGATATGCGCGATGCTGGCAATTTCGATCAGGGCATCAGGTTTGACCAACCCGCACTGAATGCAGTAGCGCGCCGGTTTATCACCGGGGAAAAATTCGGCATACACGCGATTGACCGCGGCGTAGTTGCTCCAGTCGGTCAGGAAGATCGAATTAAAAGTGACGTCGTCCATGGTGCCACCGGCGGTTTCGACAACGCCTTTAATCAACCCAAGTACGTGGCGCGTCTGCGCTTCGGCATCACCCACGTGCACCACATTGTTGTCGCGATCAAAAGGCAGCGTGCCTGAAACATACAACACGCCATCGGCCAGCGTGCCGGGTACAAAGGGGGCCAGCGGCGTGCCGCTGCCGGCAGGAATAACAACGGTTTTTGGCATAGTGATCTCCTCAGGCGCGACGCTGTAGCTGCTGTTCCGGGCGCAATGCCGCACAGAAGGTGGCGACATCCGAAACCCAGCCGAAAAATGTTTCGATATTAAAAAGGGCAGCCTGCTGAGCAAAAGCCGGGCCCGCCTGATAGGTTGCGTCCTCCAGCACTACGCCGAAATATTCCAGAAAGAAGCCGTCGCGCAGCGTTGATTCGACGCAGACGTTAGTGGCAATGCCGGTGAAAATCAGATGGCGAATGCCGCGACTGCGCAGCATGCTGTCGAGCGGCGTGTTGAAAAATCCGCTGTAGCGCGGTTTCGGCAGCACGATATCACCGGGTTGTGGCACCAGTTCATCGACCAGCTCATAGTCCCAGCCACCTTTGGCCAACAGTTTGCCCTGCAATTCAGGCTTTTTGCGCATGGTCTTCAACGCGTTGGATTTGTGATAATTGGGGGATCCAATATCACCCGCCTCAACATATTCATCATCCCAGCCATTCTGAAACCAGATAATCTGGATGCCAGCCTCGCGGGCAGCGGTCACCGCTACGCTGATTTTTTCAATCACCGGCGCGGTGGCCGAAACATCAAAACCGGCAAGATCGAGATAGCCGCCAGGGGTGGCATAGGCGTTTTGCATATCAACCACGATCAATGCGGTCTGTTCCGGTGGAAATGCGATCGCCTCCGGGCGAGCGGGCAGGGTAACGCTGGTTGACGAGCTGTTTGCGGTGTGGTGAACAACAGACATTATGCCACCTCCTGTGCAGCATCAACGATGCCGGCACGGCACTGCATCAGCGGCTGAATGCGCTCGCCGAAGGCTTCAATACCCTGCAGGAAATCATCAAAAGTGAGCAGCACGCCTTCAGCGCCTTCAACGCGCGCCACTTCATCCAGCATGCGCGCGACGTTGGCATACGAGCCGACCAGCGTGCCCATATTGATGTTAACCGCCGAGGTAGGATCCGCCATCTGGCGTACGTTGGTATCGCTGCCGGAACGCTTGTCCTGCTGACTTTGGGTAGTTAACCAGGCGAGGGCATCTTCATCCGCACCCGCTTTGTAGTGCTCCCATTTTGCCCGTGCGGTCTCATCAGTTTCATCCGCGATGATCATGAACAACACGTAAGAGCCGACATCGCGACCTGCTTGATCGGCGGCGGCCTTCATGCGCGCGGCGGTACCAGAGAAAGCCGTTGGCGTGTTCACTCCCTTGCCGAAGCAGAAATTGTAATCAGCGTGGGCCGCAGAGAACGCCATACCGGCATCGCTCTGCCCGGCACAAATCACTTTCATCGGTTTTTGTGGCTGTGGGCTGAGGCGACAATCGTTCATGGTGAAGAAGTCCCCTTTAAAATCAGACTGCCCGGTGCCCCACAGATCACGCAGCACGGAAACGTATTCCGTCAGGTAGTCATAACGGCGGCTAAAATAATCATCGCCAGGCCAGATACCCATCTGCTCATATTCCGGCTTCTGCCAGCCGGTCACCAGGTTGACGCCAAATCGACCGCCGGAGATGGAATCGATCGTTGATGCCATGCGTGCCACAATGGCTGGCGGCAGCGTTAAAGTAGCCGCCGTGGCATAAATTTCGATGCGTGAAGTGACGGCGGCGAGGCCAGCCATTAGGGTAAACGACTCCAGGTTATGGTCCCAGAATTCGGTTTTGCCACCGAAGCCGCGCAGCTTGATCATCGAAAGCGCAAAATCAAAATGATAATGTTCTGCTTTCTGTACGATCGCCTTATTCAGCTCAAAGGTCGGCATATACTGAGGTGCCGTGGTTGAAATCAGCCAGCCGTTGTTACCGATGGGAATAAATACGCCAACTTTCATAGGAGATCCTCTTTTCGCATGGACAATAAGGGAAGTGCTGGGAGTACCTGGTGCATCTGTACCTGATTAAGTCGTTGCAAGCCCTGTGCCATAAAATATAAATTATTTATAATCAGTAGGTTACTTATCATGCAGCGAATTGAAGTTGAGTAACTGGTCCAAAACAGACCATTTGGTAAAATTTGCTGCACAACAAACAGGCGTCGGTGGACAAAATCAGTGCACCGCGGTTTATCAGGACGCATTTCGCCGTTTAGATAAGAAGGGCGGCAAAAAAGGATGAGGTGACAGTGTGAAAAGTACCGAGAAAGTCTCCACGCGCCGTTCGCGTGCGGTTGCGGCAAAGCGCGAGGCGATTCTGGCCGCCGCGCTGGAATTTTTCTCCCAGTTTGGCATTCATGGCACCAGCCTGGACAAGGTGGCAGAACGTGCCGATGTCTCAAAAACTAATCTGCTCTATTACTTCCCCTCGAAAGAGGCGCTTTACGTTGCGGTACTGAAAGAGATTCTTGACGTCTGGCTGGCTCCACTGCGCGCCTTGCATGACGACCAGCAACCGCTGGATGCCATTCGCGACTACATTCGGCTAAAGCTGGAGGTTTCTCGCGATCATCCGCAGGCATCAAAACTCTTCTGTCTCGAGATGCTGCAAGGGGCGCCGCTGCTTAAAGGCGAGTTGGCGGGTTCACTTAAGGCGCTGGTGGATGAAAAAGCGGGTGTTGTGGAGCGTTGGATCAATGAAGGGAAGCTGGCGGCCGTGAAGCCGCATCACCTAATTTTTATGCTGTGGGCGACCACGCAGCACTATGCCGACTTTGCCACTCAGGTTGAGGCGATTACCGGCCAGACGCTCAGCGACAGCGCTTTCTTCAACGAGGCGGTGGATAATATTCAGCGCATGATCATCGAAGGTATCCGCATTCGCGGAGCATAAGCAGAGGAAACACCATGGATTCTGTGTCGCAGTTCGTGCTGGGTGCCTCGGTGGTCATGGCGGTGCGAGGGCGCCGCTCGCCGCTCTGGCAGTCTGCCCTGTGCGGGGGGCTAATCGCCACCTTGCCTGATTTGGACGTGTTTATCGATCATGGCGATGCGATCAGCAATATGACGCTGCACCGTACCGAGAGCCACTCGCTGTTCTGGCTGACGCTGATATCACCGCTGCTCGGCTGGCTTATTGCCCGTGTTGTCAGGCAAAAAGCCGCATGGCAAAGCTGGTGGCTGGCAGTCTGGCTGGCATTAATTACTCATCCGTTGCTCGATCTAATGACGGTTTACGGCACCCAACTGGCCATTCCGTTTAGCCATTTCCCCTGGGCGGTCGGCAGCGTCTATATCGTTGATCCGCTCTACACCTTGCCGCTGATGATCGGTCTGGCGATAGCGCTGTGGCGTCAGCGCACCGGCTGGAACCAGTTGGGATTGCTGCTCAGCACGCTGTACCTCGCCTGGAGCGTAGCAGCGCAAGGCATCGCTGGCCATCAGGTGAACCGTGAACTGGCGAATCAGCAGATTGATCACCAGCAGGTACTGGTGACGCCGACGCCATTTAATACCCTGGTCTGGCGGGTGGTAATCATAACGCCGGAACGCTATGGAGAAGCCTGGGTGTCACTGTTATCACCACAGCGGCCGTTGCAGGTTCACTGGCATAGTCGCCACGCTGAACTCTACCGGCCATTGCAGGAGGACCGATGGGTTAAGCGGGTTGCCTGGTTCAGCCACGGATTTTTCGCCATGCAGCAGCGGCAAGACGGTGCGCTCACCATCAGCGATCTGCGAATGGGCGAAAATGAGAGCTACATCTTCACTTTCAATCTGGGCAGCGCCACCGCGCGAAATCCACATCCCTCTCGCGAGCCTTCGTCACGCGAATCACTGGCCACCAGTTTCCAACAGCTGTGGCAACGGCTATAAAAAAAGCCGGCAGCGATGCCGGCTTTTTCTTCTAAGGCGAAGTGTTTATGCCGCTTTACGACGACGCAGCCACCAGCCGACCGCCAGCAGGACAAACCACAACGGCGTGACCATCAGCGCCTTGCGGGTATCCTCTTCCAGCGACAGCAGCACCAGTACAAAGACAAAGAACGCCATCACTATCCAGCACATGACTGGGCCCAGCGGCAGGCGGAAAGTCGATTTAGCCACCTGTTCCGGACGCTTCTTACGCCAGGCCAACCATGAGCAGAGGATAATGGTCCAGACAAACATAAACAGAATGGCCGATACGGTAGTGACCAGCGTAAACACCGTCATCACATTGGGGATCAGGTAGATCAACGCCACACCGCCAAGCAGGCACAGGCAGGAGAAAAACAGGCCGGTGGTCGGCACCGCGCGACGAGAAAGACGCGCAAATCCGCGGTGCGCAACGCCTTGCTCTGCCAGGCCATACAGCATGCGGCTGGTAGAGAAGATGCCGCTGTTAGCAGATGAAGCCGCCGAGGTCAGCACCACAAAGTTTACCAGGCTGGCCGCTGCAGGCAGGCCAATCAATACAAACATCTCCACAAACGGGCTGCGGCTCGGCACCACCTGATCCCAGGGGGTGACCGCCATAATTACCATCAATGCCAGCACATAAAACATAATGATGCGCAGCGGAATCGAATTAATGGCGCGCGGCAGCACTTTCTCAGGATTGTGCGTTTCTGCCGCGGCGGTGCCCACCAGTTCAATACCAACAAAAGCAAACACAGCAATTTGAAAGCCAGCAAAAAAGCCGCTCAGGCCTTTGGGGAACATGCCGCCATGATTCCAGATGTTGGACAAGGCCGCCGTACCGCCGCCGGGTGCTGGATAATGCATCGCCACCAGCACGATGCCGGTCACGATCAGCGCAATAATCGCCACGATTTTGATAATGGCAAACCAGAATTCAAGCTCACCAAACAGTTTTACGGTGGCGATATTCAGGCTGAGAAACACCACAATACAGAGCAGGGCGCTCATCCATATCGAAAAACCTGGAAACCAGAGTTGAAAGTAGGCGCTGATCGCCACCACGTCGGCAATGCCAGTAACGACCCAACAGAACCAGTAGGTCCAGCCGGTGAAATAGCCTGCCCAGGGGCCGAGCAGGTCAGCAGCAAAATCGCTGAAAGATTTATATTCCAGATTCGCCAGCAGCAGTTCGCCCATTGCCCGCATCACGAAAAACAGCATAAAACCGATGATCATATAAACGAAGATAATCGACGGCCCGGCGAGGCTGATGGTTTTACCTGAACCCATAAATAAGCCGGTACCAATGGCACCACCAATGGCGATGAGCTGAATATGTCGGTTATGCAGATTGCGCCGAAGTTTTTCCGGTGGCTCCGTCTGCAGGGGTAGGTCTTTAGAACGATCAACCATAGTTGCTTATCCTGTTTTGATGGTGTGTCAGCTCTGCTGGCTGTTAATTTACGATCTTACCGGAAGGCAAGTGGGGCATAAGATAAGGTATTAAGGCATTGCGTTGGTAATAGTTTTTCAGCTTTGCGCGCCTTATCACCGTCACGTGCCTGGGATGACCAGAATAAAGAAGATTATCTCGACAGATTGCACAGATTCCCTCCAGCTGTCGGTAAAGTTGCGTATTTCTGCACTGGCCCGCGCCGCCTGACACTACACTTATTCTCTTTATTCAGGGGCGATGATGTGAAAGGTTTGATTGTGACAGGGCTGTTTATTCTGCTGGCTTATGTCAGCTGGCCGTGGCTGGCTCGGCATATTCCGCCTGCGTTGAATCCCTTTGCACCCTTATCGGTCACCGATCCGCCCGGCATGATTAGCCGGTTTAAAATGAAGCAGTTGAGCACCGATCCTGCAGCCTGCCTGGACGTGCTCAAGCGTGCAGCAGGCGCGGGCTATATTCGTTTTACCCAACCCGCGCCCATGTGGGGCAAATGCCCTTTGCCAAATCCGGTTCGCATTCAGCAGTTTGGCGATGTCCGGTTAAGTAGCAGCTTTCTGGCGACCTGTCCGCTGGCGGTAGCCAGTACCCGCTTCGTGTTGCAGGCGAACGCGCTGGCAGCACAGAGCGAGCTCCATTCTCCTCTTGCGCGCATCGATCATGTCGGCAGCTACGCCTGTCGCAATATCTATCATCGCAGCGAAGGTCGTCTTAGTGAACATGCCACTGCCGAAGCGTGGGACGTGACTGCTTTCCGGCTCAAAAACGGCCAGCAGCTTAGCATTATCAAAAATTGGCAGCAGCCACCTGCTCATGCAGCATTACTTAAACAGCTGTTTACCAGCAGCTGTGATTACTTCGGTAATTCCCTTGGCCCGGAGTATAACGCAGCGCACGCCAGCCATTTTCATCTCGGTATGCGCGGGTTTGGCCTGTGTCGTTGAGCATTTTGCGCTCGGACACAAAGGGCAGACAGAAAAAAGGGCGGCAATGTTAAGGAATTATTACTATAAGTCTTCCCAGTCCTGGCAGCAGTGTTTATCGAGCATGATGATAAAAAGTGAAGACACGGTTGAATTGACGAATTAATTAACCACCAAAGATGAAGAAGCCATAATTTTACAAAAGTTAATTTTAGTCGCGTAATTACTTTCAATGCATTTTACGCAACGCACACCAACATACCTGCGGAAGATATTCACTTAATAGCCGTTAAGTTAACCGACAGCCAATAAGCCTGTGCGCCACGCGTTGCCTGCGCTGGTACTAAAAAACAGCGACCACTCTGTTATGGAATTGCTGAAATCAACACGATATTAATGCAGCCATATTAGCGAAATTAAAGAGTCGACGACATTATAAGCGGCCTCTTTATCTACGGCTCATTGAAAAAAAGTAAGTAAAATCCTATTCTCTGTTATAAGGCTAACAGGCACTGACGAATCCACTTAAATTGTGGATGCTAACAGCGAATCTTTTCATTGTATGTTATTGCGTCTCGCGGCAATTGCGGCGGCGCCGTTGATAATATGTTTGTGCAGGTTGCACCAAATAATAATCACTATAATTTTCTGATGTAGCACAACACGTTTTTAAGGGAAAGGTTTGAGCGTTAAAGCCACCAGTGAGATGACATTCGATTCTTATTTTGCCTGGCGAAATGAGGTCAGTATGCTTTTTGAACGTGCTACCCGAAGTAGCCAGATAAATAAAATTTTGCAGGCGCAAACGGAACGTCTTGAACATGACGCTTTTTCACTGCTCATAAAGCATCCTGTGCCTTTTACGCGACCAAAAACTTTTTTATTCAGCACCTATCCAACCCGCTGGGTAAAACGTTATATGGAGAAAAACTACCTGACCGCCGATCCTGTGGTAAAGCGCTGTGCTGTACCGGGCGTGCTTTTCGCCTGGAGCGATGCCAGTGGTGAAGATGAGAAAACCTTCTGGCAGGATGCACAGGATCATGGTTTAAAATCAGGATTTTCCTGTTCATTTATGGCAGCAAACCGGGCCGCTGGTATATTATCTATATCATCACGCAAGACGATAAAAAAATGCATGGTGATACGTGAAGTCGAACTCAAACTATTACTGCTGGCCGAGTTGAGTCTGGCGACGCTGGTCAGGTTAAAAGATGAGTCGATGAGAATCTTTGAAAACGATTTTAGCCAGCGCGAACTGGAAATTCTTAAGTGGACCGCCGAAGGTAAGACCTCAGTGGAAATCGCACTGATTCTCGCCATTTCAGAGCATACGGTTAATTTTCACCAGAAAAATATGCAAAAGCGCTTTAATGCGTCTAACAAAACGCAGATAGCGTGTTACGCCGCCGCGATCGGTTTGATTTAGCCTGCGGCAACTACCATTTTTAGTAGTTTCGTCAACGTAAGCGGTTGTCTACCCTTCGGCCAGGATGACAGTTGACCCGTGCTGGTTATCAGCCTAACGAGGGAATGCAACAGGGGAACACAATGAAAATAATTCAAACCCAGCTCAAGGATATGCCGTCATCACTGTTGGCAGAATTAGGCAGCTACCGATACGACGTTTTTGCACGTGGGGAAGGGTGGTCAATCCCGCCGCGTCTGAGTACACCCGGCCAGGAGTACGATCGCTTTGATCGCTCTGATGTGACCTGGCTGCTGGCCTGGACGGCACAATACGGTATCTGTGGCTGCATGCGCCTGATTCCGTGGCATCCATCAGAATTGCCTGAAGGCACCGCCTCGCCTTTTCCTGACGGTGAAGTCTGGGAAATGTCACGCTTCTCCGCCCGTCTTGATGTCGACGCTGAATTGCCACTGCTTCTGTTGTGGCATGCGGTGCAGCTGGCAGAACTGTCAGGCATCCAGTGCTTAATCAGCGCCACTACGCCGATGCTGGAAAAGATGTTTGAAGCCCACGGCGTAGTTTATGAACCTCTTACGCCGGGCATTATTCAATCAGAAGACAATCTGTTTGCAGTGAAAATTGCCATCGAACAACCCGCGTTGGCTGAAAAATACCGGGGTTCACGACGTTATAATCCTGAAGAAGTGCTGCCGACCTTTGGTGTGTCCGTAAACTGGCAGGTGCGCGGGCGCTAACGTCGCGGACAACCCGCATGTAGCGGTGCGGGGAGGAGGAGCGTCGTTAGTGTTAAAAGCCATCGGCAATGGTTCGATCTAGTTTTTAGGCAATGAAAAGCCGTGTTGAAAACGCGTTATCAACACGGCAAATTCAGGGCCAGACTTATCTACAGCAAGCATTAAGGTGCCATGGGACGCAGCGTGCTGCCGGATTCGTCACTGGCGGTAGGCACCTTTAATCTGTTTGATGGTGTTGCTGAACACCTGCGCCTGCGGCTGATCGCCCAGTTCTGCAATATACCGTTCCATGTTAATGATTACCTTACCCGCATCGGCCTGACCCATTCCTTTCAGCATCAGCGTTACCATCGCCTTTAAACAGGCGACTTCATCAGCCAGCTCGCGTGTCTCTTGCGATGTCGTAAAATCTGTAACGTGCATAACTTCTCCCGTGGGGTCGTAAACCCATTGTTGTGGCATATGAGCAATAAAGGATAAACAGTTTGAATGAGACTATTATCTCATTCAAGGGCTGCGCGTGTTAATTTGCGCTGACTTTGTGACGCCATATAGTGGCTTTTTCTTCGCTATTCAGGACGTTATTTATCATAGCTTTTATTGACGAAACGCGTGGATTATCTTATTTCAATGCGTGACTCAAATTTAATTTCCTGAGCTAAAACAACCCAGAAATGGCTCATTTGCCAACATTTTCATCGTTCAGCGGTTATGCTCTCAATTTTACCCTTTTATAAAAATGCACTATTCATTTTCTGCTAGAGTTAGCGTCACAAAATGCATTTTATAAGCCATACAAAAAGAGTAATATATTGACTCCTTTTTTATCGCCTTCTTTTCACAGCATGCGGAGTAATTCTCTTTGATCAGCATCCTTTTGGTTGATGACCACGAACTGGTACGCGCAGGGATACGCCGCATACTGGACGACGTTAAAGGCATGATGGTCGCCGGCGAAGCGTGCTGTGGTGAAGACGCGGTAAAATGGTGTCGCAGCCATGCGGTTGATGTGGTGCTGATGGACATGAATATGCCCGGCATCGGCGGTCTGGAGGCGACACGTAAAATCGTGCGCTATAATCCCGACTGCAAAATCATCATGTTAACCATCTACACTGAAAACCCGCTGCCGGCTAAGGTGATGCAGGCTGGCGCATCGGGCTATCTGAGCAAAGGCGCCGCGCCGCAGGAAGTGATCAACGCGATACGTTCGGTGCACTCTGGTCAACGCTATATCGCCTCAGATATCGCTCAGCAGATGGCGCTCAGTCAGATCGAACCGCAACGGGCAGAATCGCCGTTCAGCTGTTTGTCGGAACGGGAATTGCAGATTATGCTGATGATTACCAAAGGCCAGAAGGTGACCGAAATTTCGGAGCAGCTCAATCTGAGTCCTAAAACCGTTAACAGCTATCGTTATCGTATGTTCAGCAAGCTGAACATCAGCGGTGACGTAGAGTTAACGCATCTGGCCATTCGACATGGCCTGTTTAATGCGGAGCCGATGATCAGTAGTGAATGAAGTTTTTGATGCCAAATCTTTTCTGCAAACCGTTACCAGCCAGCCCGGCGTTTATCGCATGTATGATGCTGGTGGAACGGTCATTTATGTGGGCAAAGCCAAAGATTTAAAAAAGCGCCTGACCAGCTATTTCCGCGCGAACCTGGCCAGCCGTAAAACAGAAGCTTTGGTTGCTAACATCCATCAAATTGATGTCACCGTAACGCATACCGAGACGGAAGCGCTGCTGCTTGAGCATAACTACATCAAGCTCTATCAGCCACGTTACAACGTGCTGCTGCGCGACGATAAATCATATCCTTACATTTTTCTCAGTGCCGATCCGCATCCGCGGCTGGCGTCGCACCGTGGTGCCAAACATGCCAAAGGTGAATATTTTGGGCCGTTTCCCAACGGCTATGCGGTGCGGGAAACGCTGGCGCTGCTGCAAAAGGTCTTTCCGGTTCGCCAGTGTGAAAACAACGTCTATCGCAACCGCACGCGGCCTTGCCTTCAGTACCAGATTGGGCGCTGTCTGGGGCCTTGCGTGGCGGGTCTGGTCAGCGAAGAAGAGTACGCACAGCAGATCAACTACGTGCGGCTGTTTCTGGCCGGAAAAGACGATCAGGTGCTGAACCAGCTGGTTTCACGCATGGAAGTCGCCAGTCAGGCGATGAAGTTCGAAGAGGCGGCACGACTGCGCGATCAGATTCAGGCAGTGCGCCGCATCACCGAGAAGCAGTTTGTCTCCAACCAGGGAGACGATCTGGACGTCATCGGCGTAGCGTTTGAATCCGGGCTGGCCTGTTTGCATGTGCTGTTTATTCGACAGGGCAAAGTGCTGGGTAGCCGAAGCTATTATCCCAAAGTGCCAGGCGGTACCGATCTGGCCGAAGTGGTACAAACCTTTGTCGGCCAGTTTTATCTGCAGGGCAGTGAGGCGCGCACGTTGCCAGGCGAGATTTTACTCGACTTCCTGTTGCCGGAGCGTGAACTGCTGGCCGACTCGCTGAGCGAGCTGGCCGGGCGGCGCATTCAGATTCAAAGCAAGCCACGCGGCGATCGCGCCCGTTATCTCAAGCTGGCGCGTACCAACGCGGCCACCGCGTTGACCAGCCGACTGTCGCAGCAGTCAACCATTCATCAGCGAATGATTGCGCTGAAAGAGGCGCTGGATCTCGATGAGATTAACCGCATGGAGTGTTTTGATATCAGCCACACCATGGGTGAGCAGACTGTTGCGTCCTGCGTGGTGTTTGATGCTAATGGTCCGGTGCGCTCGGAATATCGTCGCTATAACATCACCGGCATTACGCCAGGCGATGATTATGCCGCGATGAATCAGGTGTTGCGTCGCCGTTACGGCAAGGCGTTGGAGGAGAATAAAATCCCCGATCTGATTCTGATTGACGGCGGTAAAGGCCAACTGGCGCAGGCAAAAAACGTTTTCGCCGAACTGGATGTGCCCTGGGATAAAGATCGCCCGCTACTGTTAGGCGTGGCGAAGGGCGCTGATCGTAAAGCGGGTCTGGAGACGCTGTTTTTTGAGCCGGAAGGCGAGGGATTTTCACTGCCGTCTGATTCACCCGCGCTGCATCTGATCCAGCATATTCGTGACGACTCTCACAATCACGCAATTGCCGGTCACCGGAAAAAACGGGCCAAGGTTAAAAACACCAGCGCACTGGAATCGATCGAAGGCATCGGCCCGAAACGGCGTCAGCAGCTGCTGAAATACATGGGTGGCCTGCAGCCGCTGATGAATGCCAGCGTAGAGGAGATTGCTAACGTACCGGGGATTTCGCACGGTTTGGCTGAAAAAATCTACTACTCGCTCAAACACTAGCATTGAAACAGCGCAGGCAATGTAGGAACATACGGTAAATTCTTCTCTTGCCAGACATTTACCGCGCATATGCAACTTAATATTCCGACGTCGCTTACCCTGTTTCGTGTCGTGCTGATCCCGTTCTTCGTGCTGGCATTTTATCTGCCTTTCAACTGGGCACCGCTCGCTACCGCCGCTATCTTCATTGTCGCCGCCATCACCGACTGGTTTGATGGCTTTCTGGCGCGTCGCTGGAAACAGACTACGCGTTTTGGTGCCTTTCTTGATCCGGTGGCGGATAAAGTGATGGTGGCCATTGCGCTGGTGCTGGTGGCGGAATATTTCCACTCGTGGTGGATTACGTTGCCTGCGGCGACGATGATTGCGCGTGAAATTATCATTTCGGCCTTGCGCGAGTGGATGGCGGAAATTGGTAAGCGCAGCAGCGTGGCGGTGTCATGGATTGGCAAAGTGAAGACCACCGCCCAAATGCTCTCGCTGTTTGCCCTGTTATGGCGACCGAACGCCACGGTTGAGGCGATTGGCGTAGTGGCGTTGTACATTGCGGCAGTGCTGACCTTCTGGTCAATGTTCCAATATTTAAGCGCTTCTCGTAACGATCTGTTTGAAGGGTGATCGATACGATTTAAAAAGCAGCAAACGCGCCTGACGAACGGATAATTTTATTGACTCGCTGCGACAGGTCAGTAGAATGCAACGCATCGAAAGGCAGCACCGCGCCAGACGATAAAAAAATCAGCAGGTTCGGATAGTTAGCTGATGAATTGCGGGAATAGCTCAGTTGGTAGAGCACGACCTTGCCAAGGTCGGGGTCGCGAGTTCGAGTCTCGTTTCCCGCTCCAAATTTGATAAGCAGCGCTCGCTGATTATCGTGCAGGACAAAGGCGCGTTGGCAGAGTGGCCATGCAGCGGATTGCAAATCCGCCCACCTCGGTTCGACTCCGGGACGCGCCTCCACTTTATACCCCGCCCGGGTGGTGAAATCGGTAGACACAAGGGATTTAAAATCCCTCGGCTTATGGCTGTGCGGGTTCAAGTCCCGCCCCGGGCACCATCTTCGTACTACCGAAGAATCTGAATAAATAAAAAAGCAATATGTAGTAATGTCGTAGCCGCCGAGAGGCGGTTTTTTTGTGCCTGAAATTCACCAGCTGGTGATGAAAGGGCAGCGTATGAGCGGCGTGGTGAACGGTCAGCGAAAAAAAACCGGCCCGCAGGCCGGTCTTGTTATACGGTCTGGCAATCAGGACTGTGGCTGACCCACCGGGCCGGCACCCAGCGTACCACCTGGTACCGCTTGTCCGCTTGGCGCGTGTGGACGGCCTTCGCTGTCTACCGCGCTGCTGCGATGCTGACAACCCGCTAACGCCGCAAGGGCCACCAGCACACAGATTCCTTTTGAAAATTTATTCATCATCTTCCCCGTCAGAGTGGTTAACCGCAGATAGCCTGCAAGATTTTCATTACTCGTTTACCTTTTTGCTCACCGCTGTAGAAACAGCAGCAGCACGGCCATGCTCATTAAGCATAGCCTGGTACAACCCTATGAAAAGAAAGCGGATAGAAAAAAACGGTCGTGTGGTCAGACGACGAATAAATCAGCAGATAACCAGCAGAAAATGGGATCTGCCGCAGAATGCACTACAATATTGCCTCTGTCAGGGCGAATAATATTCCTGCCTGAACAGGATGTTACGGATTGCCTGAATCGAAACAGTAGAAGGAGAACAGGATGAGCGACCATTTTGATGCATTTAACACCGGTGAACATTACGGGGTGCTCTGCACCATTGTTGGCGATGCCATATTTAACCTGCACCGTGAGGGTGAGGCGGTATCAGAAGCGTCGATAATCAAGCGGCTGGCACATGAGCGCCGTACCCGAAACGATAAGTTTGAAGACAAGTTTTACGAAATGGCGATCAGGGTGCTCTCGCAGTAATCGCCGTTTACGTATTGCGCCTTCAGCCAGTGCCGAAGGCGTTGAGTTACAGTGTGCCGCTGAGCTTGTTGTGCATATCGCTGCTGCGATCGTCGAGCCCGATCAGCGTTACCGCAATATTGTGGCGCTGATAGCGATCGACAATGCCATCAATCGCCGCCACGCTGGAGGCGTCCCAAATCTGTGCGTGGGTTAAATCGATAGTGACCTGCGCCGGATCGTTGCCGTAATCAAAGTGTTCATACAGGTCGTTGCTGCTGGCGAAGAATAGCGGCCCGCGCACCTGATAATTTGCCACCGTGCCTGCGTCGTTCAGGGTGCGTTCCGCGTGAATCACGTGGGCGATGCGCCGCGCAAACAGCATCATTGCCAGCAGCACGCCGCTCAGCACGCCAATGGCCAGGTTGCCGGTCCAGACGGTAATGGTGACGGTTAACACCATAATTAGCGTCTCAGAAAGCGGCATGCGTTTCAACGTGGCGGGCTGCAGACTGTGCCAGTTCAGGGTTTTCAGCGCGACGATCATCATGATACCCGCCAGCACCACCATCGGAATCTGCGCCATCACTTCACTCAGTCCGGTCACCAGCAGCAACAGCACCATGGCGGCGGCGAACGTTGACACGCGGGTGCGCGCTTTGCCCAGCTCGACGTTAACGATGGTCTGGCCGATCATCGCACAGCCGCCAACGCCGCCATAAAAACCGGCAAAGATATTGGCAACGCCCAGACCCCAGGATTCGCGACGTTTGCTGGAGAGGGTGTCGGTCAGGTCATCAACCAGCTTGGCGGTCAGCAGGGATTCCATCAGGCCGACAAAAGCGATGCTGAGCGCGGTGGGCCAGATAATGGCAAAAGTTTGCCAGTTAAGCGGCACCAGCAGTTCGGTAAAGCCCGGCAGACCCGGCAGCATTTCACCTTCATCACCAACATTGGGCACCTGATAGCCCATCACCATCACCAGCGCCGTGATACCGACAATGGCGATCAGCGGCGACGGCACGCTCTTCAACAGGCGCGGCAGCAGTACCACGATCGCAATGGTCAGCGCGAACAGCAGCCAGACCAGCGGCGATTGTCCCAGCACGTGCGGCACCTGCGCGACAAAAATCAGAATTCCGAGCGCATTAACAAAGCCAATCATCACCGAGCGTGGGATATAGCGCATCATGCGCGCCAGGCCCGCCAGGCCGAAGATAATCTGAATGATCCCGGCAAAAACCACCGCGGGCAGGATATAGGCGGTGCCGTGAGCGTGCACCATCGGGCCGATCACCAGCGCCACTGAACCGGCGGCGGCGGTGACCATCGCCGGTCGGCCGCCAAGCAGGGTGAGCGTCAGGCAGAGCACAATAGAAGCGATAATACTGGCCTTGGGATCAACGCCGGAGATCACCGAAAACGAGATCACTTCAGGAATTAACGCCAGTGCGGTGATGGTTCCGGCCAGGCATTCCCGGGTCAGTAACCGTGGCGAACGCAGCACGCTGGCCACGTTCAGGTTCGCATTGCTGTGCGGCTGCACCGATGCATCTGAAGTCGTCGTCATAATTATTAACAGGCTCTTTTATCATGTATCCGGCGGCATCAGTAGCGTGCGCCAGGAGAGGAGAAGGGAAGGTATAACGCGGGAATGTTACCGGGGATAAAGCGCAGATGCCAGCGCTAAGTCAGCGGCATGCCACCGGCAAGCGCCTGCACGCTTTCAGGATTCGCCTGGGGTTTTCTGGATCACCCGTTCCAGCACACAGCGGCAAACATCCACCTTAACCGCATCGGTTTCGTCCGCCAGCAGCTGAGACAGGCGGGCAATTAGCGTGTGGTGGTTAACCTGTTCACCCTTAATCAGCAACTCGGCCACCACCGCGCCCAGAATTTCCCGTTCATTTAACGCGCTACCATAATTGAAATAGTCAGCAAGCTCGCTGGCGCCGTGAGGCAGGGTACGCAACATGGAGTCATCCTTATCGGTTTCGCTAAGTTTAAATATGACGATCGACAGGCGCGCAACCATCATCACGGCACAGGCATAAAAAAAACCTCTGAAAGTGGAAATCCACTAACACCTTCAGAGGCGACGCAATCGCATCATTCGTTACTGAATCGTTATCCGATTCACGGGGAATAAAGTTATACAAATCAGCGAAATCTGTACAATCGCTTTATAAGCTATTTGTGATTATGATTTAAAATCAAATAGTTAAGATAAATAAAAAGCTGTACAAATTTAAGGTTATCGTTACGCCTGTTTGGATAAACATGGACGTAAGGCTGTGTAAGGCTGCTTGAAAGCGAGACGGCCACACGCTTGAATAAGCTCTTTTTTATCAAGGAATTCTTATGTCACTGCGCGCATTGCTGTTGATAAACCGTTTTTCCCGTCATGGCCAACGCCACTGGCAGCAGGCGGTTGACCAACTGCGTGCAGCGGGGGTGATGATAGTGATGCCCGATCCGTCACTCTCTATCGCCGAAGCGATTGACCGGCATGCGGCGGAGGTGGATCGCGTAATCGTTGGCGGCGGCGATGGATCGCTGAACGCCGCCGCCGATGCGCTGATTCGTCATCAGCTGCCGTTAGCGATTCTGCCTCTGGGCACCGCCAACGATCTGGCGCGTACGCTTAACCTGCCGCGCGATCTGCCGCAGGCAATTGCGGTTGCTGCCGGGCACAAGCTGCGCGCCATCGATGTCGGTATAGTCAATCAGCGCGCGTTTTTTAACGTGGCCAGCATCGGGTTTTCTGCATCGCTGGCGAAAAATCTTACCGCTGCCTCCAAAAAACGCTGGGGCGTGCTCGGTTACGCGCTGGCGGCCATCAAGATTTTTCGTCAGAGTCGGCCTTTCACCTTATGGCTGGAACATGACGGCAAGCGCGAGAAGGTAAAAACCTTGCAGCTGTCGGTGGGCAATGGCCGGTTCTACGGCGGTGGCATGGCGGTGGCGGAAGATGCGGCACCGGACGATGGGCGACTGGATGTCTACAGCCTTGAACTCCATCACTGGTGGGAAATGATGGCGCTGTTGCCAGCGCTGCGCCGCGGTACACAGGGGCGCTGGCGTAAAGTTCGCGCTTTTCCCGCCACCGCGCTCATCGTTGAGACGCGCCGCCCGCACGACATTAATGCTGACGGCGAAATTGTCGGCACCACGCCCGCGCACTTTTCTTTGCGGCGTCATGCCGTCCGGGTTTTCGTCGGCTGATATCAGGCAAAGAGCGTCAGCGCAGCGGTCAGCTTACGCAGCGCCTTCTTCTCTGCCACCACCGCCATGCCGCACAGCGGCCAGCGCGTGGCCTCGGTTTCACTGACCACTGCGGTCAGGGCAGCATAGTCGGTGGTCTGCTGCCCGGCGGCCGGAAACAGGATGCGATCCAACTGCTGTTCTTCACAGCGCGCATAGAGCGCCGCCAGCTGCTCATCGGAAGCGGCCAGCACCGGCACGCCGCTGGTGATCAAACCCGGAAAGGCGCGGCCCTGCGCATCGCACAGCGGTTCACCGACGAAATGTGGATAGCGCTGGCCAAGCGTCAGCGCCATCACGGCGGCGGCGTTGGCGGCTTTGCCGCTGGGCAGGGTGTGGTTCAGGATAATAACGCAGCGATCTTCCATTTTCAGTCCTCAATCGGCTATCAAAAGCCCAGCTTAGCGAGAGCGGATCGGGCGGTCTGGAAGATTTGTGCAGCGCTGGCGATAATCTGCGGGGGTCAGTTGATAGACGCGGCGAAACCAGCGGCCTAAATGGCTTTGATCGGCAAAGCCGACCTCGGCCGCCACCGCTACCGGCGTCTGTCCGGCGGCCAGCAGTCGTCGCGCTTCATTCAGGCGCTTATGAATCAGCCAGGCGTGGGGCGCCAGCCCAAAGCGTTGCTGAAAGGCGCGTGTCAGACGAAAGCGATCGGCCTCAAGCAGGCTGGCAATCTCACCCAGTCCAATATTCTCACCGTAATGCGCCTGCAAAAATTCATGTGTCTGCTCTGCCAGCCGATGCTCCTGCAGGTATTGACGCTGTTGCTTACGCCAGAACTGATGGCGGGTGAGGTGGGAAAATATCTGCTGCAAAGCCGCCTCTTTTACCATCAGTGGCGCATCACCGGCAAGATGCTGCCAGGCGTTGAACGTCGCCTGCGCCAGCGGACGATCGTCGCTGAGCGTGGCGGCAAAATTGAGTTCATAGCCCGCGGGCAGGTCGGCAAAAATCGCCGCCATGTGCTGGGCAATCAGCGCTGGTTGCAGATAAAGCATGCGGTAGGTAAAGCCCTGCGCGTCAATAGCGTCGCCATCGTGCAGATCGCCAGGCTCAAGCAGAAACACCGTGCCCGGACGGCTACGGTGGCGTTCGCGGCGGGAGTGAAACTGCTGAATGCCCTGTTCGGTCACGCCGATCAAATAGCTGTCATGCCAGTGCGGATCGTAAGCATGGCCAGTGAAATGGGCGCGTATCGCTTCGATCTGCATGTCGCTGTCGCGACGAAAATCGATCCAGTGGTGCGGTTGCTGACTCACGGTGCTCTCCCTCAAGCAAAGCGAGCAAGCAGATTACCGTTGCGGGCAAAAAAAAAGCAAACCGTGCAGGATCTTTTCTGCCGACCATTTCCAACCGTTAATGCGATGGCTATACTGTTGCCAGATTTAGTTAGACCTCTAATGATTAGGTATCTACATTTTGGATGACGCCTTTGTTCACTTTTCACGTCTGTTGCACCGTACGGCACACGCCTGGCGGCTGGCGATCGATCGTCGCGTCAAGGCCAGCGGCTTTGGCATGAGCAGTTGGCTGGCGGTGGCGGCCATTGCCGGTGAAGCGGAACCGATTACCCAGAAAATGCTGGCGCAGCTGCTTGGGCTGGAAGAAGCCAGCGTGGTGCCTTTGGTGCAGCGGCTGGTGAAACAGGATCTGGTGCAGCGCATTCAGCCGGATGAAGATCGTCGTAAGCGTCTGCTTTCCGTGACCGAAAAAGGCAGCGCGCTTTACAGCAGCGTCAAGGCGGAAGCGGACAGCCTGCGGGCCGAACTGCTTGCCGATATTCCCCCTGAGCAGTTGGCGGTGACTCAGCAGGTGCTGCAACGGCTGTTAGTGAAGATCGGGACGGTATAAGTGGCGAAAAGCAATCCTTACGGGCCGCGCGAATGGCTGCCTCATGAAAAGCCGATGCTACCGGGCTCGCCCTCAACGCCGCTGCATCCGTGGCCGCGGCGCATCGCCTTTGGCGTTATCGGCCTGCTGATTTCGATAACCGGCGCGCTGAGTAACGCGCTGGTGACCGCTAATTTAATCAATCTGCAGGGCACCTTTGGCGCCTACACCAATGAGATCGCCTGGCTGCCGGCGGTGTACGTGATGGGCAACATCTCCATCAACCTGCTGCTGGTGAAATTCCGCCAGCAGTACGGGCTGCGCACCTTTACCGAAGCCTTTCTGCTGCTCTATGCGCTGGTGGCCTTTTTCCACCTGTTCGTTAACGATCTCAGTTCGGCGATCATCGTGCGTGCCGCCCACGGCATGGTGGGCGCGGCGCTGAGTTCACTGGGTATTTACTATCAGATTCAGGCCTGGCCGGCGAAGCACCGACTGAAAGCGCTGACCATTGGCATCTGCGCTTCTCAGCTGGCGATTCCGCTGGCGCGTCTCTTTTCCAGCGAGCTGCTGCAACTTGAGGAGTGGCGCGGTCTCTATCTGTTTGAGCTTGGGCTGGCGATGATCGCCTTTGGCTGCGTGCTGGTGCTGAAGCTGCCGCCGGGCGATCGCATGAAGGTGTTTGAAAAAATGGATTTCGTCACCTTCATTTTGCTGGCACCGGGCATGGCGCTGATCTGTGCCGTGCTGTCGCTGGGGCGCATTGAGTGGTGGTTCAGCACGCCGTGGCTCGGCGTGGCGCTGGCACTGGCGGTGGTGCTGATTGTCGCGGCGATCGTGGTGGAACATAACCGTAAAAATCCGCTGATTAACACCCGCTGGCTCGGCAGCGGGGCGATGATTCGCCTTGGATTTGTGATGATCATGATGCGCATTGTGCTGGCGGAGCAGAACACCGGCGCCATCGGTTTTCTGCAGGCGCTGGGCCTGCAAAATGAGCAGATGCACAATTTAGCGCTGGCGATCATCTCTGGCGTGGTGCTGGGGATTGTCGCCAGTGCGCTGACCATCAAGCCCGGACACCTGAACTGGCCCATTGTAACCTCGCTGCTGATCATGATGGTCGCCTCGTGGATGGATGCGCAGGCGAGCCCGCTGACCCGCGGCAATAACATGTACATTAGTCAGTTTCTGCTCGGTTTCAGCAGCGCCTTTTTCCTCGCGCCGGCCATGCTGTTGGGCATTGGCAACGTGGTGACCCAGCCGAAAAACCTGGTGAGCTTTGTGGTGCTGTTTGGCATGAGTCAAAATCTGGGCGGGTTGATCGGCGCCGCAGTGCTGGGCACCTTTCAAACCTGGCGCGAGAAATATCACTCCAGCCTGCTGGGCGATCAGCTTTCACTGCTCGACCCGAACGTGACCGATCGACTGAATCAGTACGCCGCGCTGTTTAACAGCCAGCTCGGTGACCCCACGCTGCTTAGCGCGCAGAGCAGCGCGCAGCTGCAAACGGTGGCCACGTTGCAGGCTAACGTGCTGGCCTATAATGATACCTATTTGCTGACGGCGGCGCTGGCGCTTGGCACCCTGATGTGGGTGCTGTGGCGGTTGACGCGTCAGCGTTACCTGAACTGGCGCCAGGCGCAGCGGCTTCTGGCTGAGCAGCGACAGCAGGCTACTTTGGCAACATCAACGGAGAAAGAATGAGTCAGCAGGGCGAAAATCAGGCCAACGAGCGCGAACGCACGAACCGGCTACGTATTTTATCCATCGCCATTGGCGGCGGCATCGCGCTGGTTGGCGTGCTGGTTATCCTGTATGCATGGCAGATCTGGCCGTTCAACAGCGCCATTCAGAGCACCGAAAATGCCTATGTGCGTGGCCAGGTCACCTTTATCAGCCCGCAGGTCAATGGCTATATCACCTCGGTTGAGGTGATCGATCTGCAGCCGGTGCACAAAGGCCAGCTGTTGATGACCATTGACGATCGGATTTATCGTCAGCGCGTGCATCAGGCCGAAGCGCAGCTGGCAATGAAGCTGGCGGCATTAGCCAATAACCAGCAGCAGCGCCGCAGCGCGCAGGCTACCATTGAAAGCAATAATGCGGCGCTGGCCAATGCCAAAGCGCAGGCGCAGCGCAGCGGTTTTGACCTCAAGCGCGTGGAAAACCTTGCCGCCGACGGCTCGCTCTCGGTGCGCGAACGTGATGCCGCGCGGGCCAGCAACACGCAGGCGCAGGCGGCCATTCAGCAGGCGGCCGCGACGCTGGAAGTGTCAAAGCAGAATTTGCAAACGGTGATCGTCAATCGCGCCTCGCTGGAAGGCGATGTGGCCAGCGCCAGAGCCGCGCTGGAGCTGGCGCAAATCGATCTGGTTAATACGCGTATTATTGCGCCCGACGATGGCCAGCTTGGGCAGATAGCGGTGCGGAAGGGCGCCTACGTCAGCGCCGGCACGCGGCTGACCTCGGTGGTGCCAGCGGAAAAATGGGTCATCGCCAACATGAAAGAGACGCAGCTGGCAAACGTCCATCCCGGCATGGCGGTGACGTTTACCGTTGATGCGCTCAATCATCAGAAATTCAGCGGTGAAGTGGAATTTATCTCACCGGCGGCGGGCTCGGAGTTCAGCGCCATTTCGCCGGATAACGCCACCGGCAACTTTGTGAAGATTGCCCAACGCATTCCGGTGCGTATCAAAATCACCGGCGATCAGCAGCGTCTGCGGCCAGGCATGTCGGTTGAGGTCAGCATCGATACGTCAGCCGCCGTGCCGCCGCGCGAGGCTCAGCAATGAGGCGCAAAACGTTACTGATCTGCCTGCTACCGCTGCTGCTGGCGGGATGCGCCACCGAGGTCGATCGCGCACCGGCGTCACTGCTGATTCCCACCGCCTGGCGCGGCCAGGTGGGGCCATCTTCGGCAGTGGAGGCGCAATGGTGGCGCGCCTTTGGCGATGAAAATATGAACCGGCTGGTGGATCAGGCGCTGCGCAACAATCCTGACGTGCTGGTCGCCCGGTCACGGGTCGATCAGTTTCGTGCTCAGCTACGTGGCGCTGAAGGCGCCGATCTGCCGGTAGTGCAGGGCGGCTTCTCGGCCGGGCGCTCGCGCACCTTAAGCGCCGCGACCGGTCAGCCGCACGACAGCGATCTGTTTCAGGGCCAGCTGCAAACCAGCTACGAAGTGGATATCTGGGGGGCACGCAGCAGCAGCATTGCCGCGGCAGAGGCCTCACTGGCGGCGCAGCAGGCAGCGGCCAGCGCCGCAGAACTCACTATCGCCAGCTCGGTGGCCTCCAGCTACCTGACGCTCTGTTCGCTGGATGAGCAGCTGCGCGTCACCGAAGCGACGCTGGCGACGCGTGAAAACTCACTGAAACTGGCGCAGCGGCAGTTTGAAACCGGCTATACCTCACGGCTGGAGTGGATGCAGGCCTCCACCGAATACCAGACAGCGAAATCACAAATCCCGCAGTTGCAGCACCAAATTGCCCGTCAGGAGAATGCCCTCAGCATTTTGGTTGGCATGAATCCGCGTGAGATTGCCCGCCGCTACGACTTCAGTCAGGTGTTGCCGCAGCAGCTGCCGGGCGTGCTGCCCTCGACGCTGATGCAGCGTCGACCCGATATCGTTCAGGCACAGCGTCAACTGCTGGCCGCAGACGCCTCGTTGAGCACAGCCAAAGCCCGCCTGCTGCCGTCGCTGAACCTCACCGCGTCCGGCACGCTGGAGAGCATGGAGCTGCATCAGCTGGTGGATAATCCTTTCCGCCTGTGGAGCATTGGCGGCAGCGTGCTGGCGCCGCTGCTCAATCGCGAAGCCCTGACCGCGCAGGTCGATCAGTCAATGGCGGCGCGTAACCAGGCGCTGTTTAACTATGAAAAGGTGGTGCGTAACGCCTTCAGTGAAGTTAATGACGATCTGGATGCCATTACGCGCTATCGCGAGCAGTTGCAGGAGCTGACGAAGCAGCAGGAGTTTGTCACCGAGGCGTTGCGCATTGCGCATAACCGTTATCAAAATGGTTACGCTTCTTTCCTTGATGAGCTTGATGCGCAGCGCACCCTGTTCAGTACCCAGCTCAATCTGGTGCAGCTGAAAAACAACCTGCTGCTGGCCCAGATTGATCTCTATCGCGCGCTGGGCGGCGGCTGGCAGCCCTGAGCCCACCAGTACCACGATGAACAGACTAAACGGGCCAACGGCCCGTTTTTTTTGCCGCTGTTTCGCCCCGCAACCCCACGCCTCGCCGCTTTACCCAACTTGACAATAAGTGCTACTCTACGCGCGATTTTTACTGCCCGCTTCGTTAACACCCCTCCGTACCGCGCCACCGATAGCTGGAATAGGTTATCTGAAGCGCCTTAATTAAAGGATTGATTTTGTGAAAAACCGTTATCTTATTGCCGTGATCGTGGCGGTGGCATCACTGGCTGGTTGTGCACGTACCGCGCCGATCAACAATATTGATCAGCCGGTTATCGGTCATTACAGCGACAATCAAATGCGTCAGGCGATCGTCGAAGCGGGTATCACGCGGCACTGGGTGATGACGCCGGTAGCACCGGGCGTCATCAACGGCCGACTGGCACAGCGTGGCCACGTAGCGAATATTCGCATCGACTACACGCCATCGCGTTACAGCATTCATTACGTCAGCAGCGAAAACCTGCTGGCAGCGGATAACGAGATCCACCGCAACTACAACAACTGGGTGACCGCGCTGAATCAGGATATCCAGGTGCGTTTATCCGCGCAGCAGCTGAAGTAATATCCCCGACGATGAGAAATCTGCCGGGGAACGTAAAGATCGGTAGCAGCGTGCCGATGGAGTGAACTCCGTAGCGTTATCCGGCTGTTTCGCCAGCTGGCAGGCAGGGATAGCGCCCAGATCAATCGCGTTTAACTATAGAACGGTTGCATGAAATTCACTTTGAGACTCATTGACTGGCAGGCGAGTGCGCCTGGGCTTACCTCGGCAGAAGAGTGGCAGCGTTGGGCCGCCGCGCCTGAGGTGCCGGATAGCGAACTGCCGCTGGCAAAATGCAGCCATTTGCCGATGATGACCGCGCGTCGTCTCAGCAGCGGCAGCCGGGCGGCGGTTGACTGCGGCCTGGCGGTGCTCAAGCGCCAGCCAGTGGATGCGCTGGTGTTTACCAGCCGCCACGGCGAGCTGGAGCGTAACCTGCGCATTCTTACCGCTATCGCCAGCGATCAGCCGCTGTCGCCGACCGATTTTGCCATGTCGGTGCATAATGCCGCGGCCGGCAGCCTGACCATCGCCGCTGCCCAGCCGCTGGTTGCCACCTCGGTGGCCGCGGGCATCGACACTTTTCAGCAAGGGCTATTTGAGGTGTTGGCGATGATGGAGGCGGGTCATCAGCACGTGCTGCTGGTCGATTTCGACGGCGCCGTGCCAGGACATTATCAATCCTTCCTGCCAGGCGAGTTCAGCGCACCTTATGCCGTGGCGCTGCTGTTCGCTAAAGATGAAGTGCTGAGCTGCCGCTACGAGCTGGCAGAACGCGAAGTGATGCCGCTGCCGCAAAGCATGCAGTTTTTACAGGGCGCGCTCAGTGGCGATCCGGCATTTCAGGTGCAGGGCGCGCAAGGGATCTGGCACTGGGATCGGCGCTGTGGCTAAGCTGGCTTCTCTGGCCAGCCGTCTGAACTATCTCTGGCGGCTGTTGATGACCGCCGTGAGTTTTTCGTTGTTCAGCATCGGTGGCCTGCTGCTGTCGCTGACCTGGTTTAACGTGCTGCTGCTCTGCGTGCGCCAGCCGGTGCGTCGCCGCCAGCTGGCACGCCGTTCTATCGCCTTTAGCTTCCGCTGTTTTTTACGCTTTTGTAAGGCCGTTGGCGTCTACAGCTATCACTTCGAGGGGCTGGAGGCGCTGCGTGCCGATCGCGGCTGTTTGATCGTCGCCAATCATCCATCGCTGATCGACTATGTGTTGATCGCCTCGCAGCTGCCGGACGTGGATTGCCTGGTGAAAGCCGAGCTGCGGCATCACCCGTTTTTTCGCGGCGTGATCCGTTCTGCGGATTATCTGCTTAACAGCGAGGCGGCAACGCTGTTGCCGGAAAGCCAGCAGCGGCTGGCGCAGGGCGATACCCTGCTGATTTTTCCGGAAGGCACCCGCACACGCTATGGCGAACCGCTGAAGCTACAGCGCGGCGCGGCCAACATTGCCGTTCGCGCCGGATGCGATCTGCGTATCGTTCATATTACCTGCGACAGGCGCATGCTGGACAAACAGAGCCGCTGGTATCAGATCCCGGCGGCCAGGCCCCATTTTACCGTGCGCGTGCGTGAACGCATCGCCGGTCAGCACGACGATGATGCGCAGCCGCTGGCTGCTCGCCGCCTGACGCGCGAGCTGCAGCAGGCGTTAACACCAAAAGATGACTTGTGATGTGGAAACAATAATGGATGCGTTAATCCCTGAGATTAAACAAATGATTATCGATACGTTAAACCTTGAAGATTTAACGCCAGAGGATATCGACGCGCAGGCACCGCTGTTTGGCGACGGACTGGGGCTCGACTCCATCGACGCCCTGGAGCTGGGACTGGCGGTTAAAAATCGCTACGGCGTGGTGCTCTCTGCGGAAAGCGAAGCGATGCGGCAGCACTTCTTTTCGGTCGCCTCGCTGGCCGCGTTTATCAGCGCGCAGCGCAGCTAAACCTGTTTGATGAGTAACCTATGAACAAAAACGCGATTTATCAGGAAGTCACCGATCTGCTGGTGCAGCTGTTTGAACTTGATGCGGCGGAGATTACGCCTGAATCACGGCTGTATGAAGATCTGGAGCTCGACAGTATTGACGCGGTGGATATGGTGGTGCACCTGCAAAAACGCATCGGCCGTAAAATCAAACCGGAAATTTTCAAAGCGGTGCGCACGGTGCAGGACGTGGTCGACGCGGTTGAGCAGCTGCTTAACGAAGACGTCGAAGGCTAAGCCATGCGGCTACCCGGGCTGACCGGCGTCGCCACGCTCGCCTGGCCATTGCTGGTCTGGCTGGCGCTGCGGCATCACGTGGCGCTGTTGCTGCCGCTGGCGCTGCTTTTTCTGCTGCGCGGCTGGCTGTTGCGCCATCAAGCCGGCCCGTTTAACGCGCTCAGTCAGCGGCTGGCGCTGGCCGGCGCGGCGCTTTGCCTGTTTAGCCTGCTGCCGGGTCAACAGCATCTGCTGCTGTGGTATCCGGTGGCGGTCAATGGCGCGCTGCTGCTGCTGTTTGGCAGTTCACTGTTCAGCGGTATACCGCTGGTCGAACAGCTGGCGCGGCTGCGCGAACCCGATTTGCCGCCGCGTGCCGTGCGCTACACGCGGCGCGTCACGCAGATCTGGTGCCTGTTTTTTATCCTGAATGGCACTATTGCGACCTTTACCTGCCTGCACGGCGATATGGCATTGTGGACACTATGGAACGGTTTACTCAGTTATCTGCTTATTGGCCTGCTGATGGCCGGGGAATGGCTGGTGCGTCAGCGCATCAGGCGGGCGGCGTGACCATCGCGCCTTTTGCCAGTTGGCTAAGCGGCAACGAACGACTGGTTGCCTGGCGCGATGCGCAGCCGATCATGCTCAGCACGCTGCGCCAGCAGGTCAGCGCGCTTTGTCAGCAGCTGCAACAGCGGTCGGAAATGCGCTGGGCGCTCTGCTTCGACGACAGCTACCTGTTCTGCGTTGCGCTGCTGGCCTGCCTGCATGCTGGAAAGACGCCGGTGATGCCGGGCCATGCGCGGCCTGCGCTGCTACGCGAACAGCGCCGCAGCTTTGATGCGCTGCTCAGTGACAGTCTGATCGCGATGGGCAAACCGGCGTTGCGCATCGGCAAACGCGCCGGACGCTCAGCCGCGCCGCTGCCCGCGGTGGAGGATAGCGCTCATCTGGTGCTGTTCACCTCCGGTTCTACCGGTCAGCCACGTGAAATCATCAAGCCACTGGCCGGACTGCTGCGTGAAGCGCAGTGGCTGGCAACGCTGTGGGGCGACCAGCTGGCCAACAGCCAGATCATCGCCTCGGTCAGCCATCAACATCTTTATGGCCTGACGTTTCGCATCCTGCTGCCACTGGCGCTGCGCCTGCCGTTCGATGCGCGCCAAATCCTCTATGCCGAACAGCTCTCTGTGCGGCCACCCAGCCCGAAAACGGTCTTTATCAGCAGCCCGGCTTTTCTGCGTCGTCTTGATCAGGCGCTACAGGTGCCCGCCTGCGCGCTGGTGATCTCTGCCGCCGGCGCGCTCAGCACCGCTGAGAGCGCGCGCGCCGCTGCCTGGTGTGGCTGCCCGGTCGGCGAAATCTACGGCAGCACTGAAACCGGCGTCATCGCCTGGCGGCTCGGCGCAGGCGTCTGGCAGCCGTTTGCCGACGTGACCTTTACCCCGCAGCCGCAGGATCGCTGGCAGATTCACTCCCCGCTGATTGCAGGCGAAGGCACGCTAATGCTGGACGATCGGCTGACGTTTCACGCGGAGCAGGGCTTTGACATCGTTGGCCGCCATGACCGCGTGGTAAAAATTGAAGATAAACGCATCTCGCTCAGCGAGGTGGAGCGTCGCCTGATGGCGCTGCCCGGCATTGTCGACGCCGCCACGCTGGTGATCTCCCGTCATGGTCGCCGCGCGGTGGGCGTGGTGCTGGTGGCCGCTGACCTGCCGGATGCCGACCAGCTGCCGCTGCTGAAACGGCAGTGGAAGCAGGCGTTGCAGCCGTGGCTGGAGCCGCTGGCGGTGCCGCGCTACTGGCGCTGCGTTACGTCGATACCCCACAACAGCCAGAGCAAGCGTGACTGGCAACGGATTGAGGAGCTGTTTGATGCTGCCGACTGAGCTGGCTCGTCACCAGGTGGACAACCGTGCGGAACTGCTGCTGCGTGTTGATCCTGACCTGTTCTGGTTTCGCGGTCACTTTCCCGACCAGCCGTTGCTGCCCGGCGTGGCGCAGCTCGACTGGGTAATGCATTACGGCATCCTGCTGCTGGCGCCGAATCATCATTTTGCCGCGGTGGAAAACATCAAGTTTCAGCAGCCGATCCTGCCGGGCAGCACGCTCTGCCTGCGCATCAGCTGGCTGGCGGAGAAGCGGCAGCTCACCTTTAGCTACGCCAGGATAGCGGGGGCATCAGAAACCGTCGCCAGCAGCGGGAAGATCGGCCTGTGCTAGGTGATGCCTTTTCGCCCTGCGTGGTGATTCCCTGCTACAACCACGGCGCGATGATCGCCTCGGTGCTGGCGCGTCTGGCGCCGTTTCACCTGCCGATCATTGTGGTTGACGATGGCAGCGATGCCGCCACCGTTGCCGCACTGGCCAGCCTGCAGGCAGAGGATCTGCAAATTCTGCGGCTGTCGCCTAACGCTGGCAAAGGCGCCGCGGTGATCCACGGCCTGCGCGCTGCCGCCGCCCGTGGCTTCAGCCATGCGCTTCAGCTCGACGCTGACGGCCAGCATCAGGTGGAAGATGTGCCACGGCTGCTGGCGGAAGCCAAAGCCTGGCCAGAGTGTTTGATTTCCGGCCAGCCGCTGTATGACAGCTCGGTGCCGAAAGCACGGCTTTATGGCCGCTACATCACGCACTTTTGGGTCTGGGTGGAAACGCTGTCGTTTGCCATCAAAGACAGCATGTGCGGTTTTCGCGTTTATCCGTTAGCCGCCACGCTGGCGCTATGTGCAGAGCGGCCGATTGGCCAGCGCATGGATTTCGACACCGAAATCATGGTGCGCCTCTGGTGGCGCGGCACCCGCAGCCGTTTTATCACCACCCGCGTCACCTATCCGGCCGATGGGGTATCGCACTTTGATGCGCTGCGCGACAACCTGCGCATCTCCTGGATGCATACCCGCCTCTTTTTTGGCATGCTGCCGCGCATTCCCCAGTTGCTGCGCCAGCGGCCGGAAGCGCACTGGTCGGCGGTTTCTGAACGCAAAGGGCAGGCTGGCCTGCGGCTGATGCTGGCGGTGTGGCGCTACGGCGGGCGATTGCCGTTTACCCTGCTGCTCTGGCCGGTGGTGGCGGTCTACTGGCTCAGTGGTTCCACCCAGCGCCGCGCATCACAACAGTGGCTGCAGCGGGTGAAAAAACAGGCGGCAGAGCGACAGATTGCGCTGCCACCGCCGCTTAACAGCTACCGTCACTTTGTGCGCTTTGGTCAGGCGATGCTGGATAAGGTCGCCAGCTGGCATGGCGAACTGCGCTGGGGCAAAGAGGTAGTATTTGCCCACGGCGCCGAGCAGGCGTTGCGTGCGGAACAGCCCGGTGGACGACTGATCCTCGCCTCGCACTTAGGCGACATCGAAGCATGCCGCGCGCTGGCGCAGCAGGTGAGTGGTCTGGTGATCAACGCGCTGGTATTTACTGAAAACGCACAGCGTTTCCGTCAGGCGCTGGAGGCGATCGCTCCGCAGGCGGGCGTTAACCTGCTGCCGGTGAGCAACATCGGCCCGGAAACTGCCATTTTGCTGCAGCAAAAACTCGACGCCGGTGAATGGGTGGCGATCGTGGGCGATCGCACGGCGGTAAACCGGCAGCGCGGTGGTGAACGTCGCGTGATCTGGAGTGATTTTATGGGCCAGCAGGCGCCGTTTCCGCAGGGGCCGTTTGTGCTGGCGGCGGCGTTGCGTTGCCCGGTGATCCTGATGTTTGCGCTGCGTCAGCAGGGCAGGCTGCATATCCACGCAGAGCCTTTTGCCGATCCGTTACTGTTGCCGCGCGCGTCACGCCAGCAGGCGTTGCAGGCCACGGTGGATCGCTATGCACAGCGCCTTGAGCATTACGCCTTACTGGCGCCGCTGGACTGGTTTAACTTTTTTGATTTCTGGACGTTGCCAGGCGCAGCGCCCTCGTGTGAGGAACGCCATGAACAGCAGTGATCTGAGTATTGAGGTGAATATCGTGGTGCCTTTCCACGATGTCGACGCCATGAAGGTGGTCTGGCACGGCAACTACTTTCGTTACTTTGAGGTGGCGCGTGAGGCGCTGCTGGGCAAATTTGGTTACGGCTATCGGGCGATGGAAGCCAGCGGTTACGCCTGGCCGGTGGTCGATACGCGGGTGAAATATCGGCAGGCGGTGAGCTTTGAACAGGCGATCCGCGTGCGTGCCACCATTGTGGAGTATGAAAATCGCCTGCGCATTGATTATGTCATTTTTGATGAAGCGGGACGGCGTACCACCACCGGTTACACCATTCAGGTGGCGGTGGCGATCGCCAGCCGCGAAATGTGCTTTGTTTCCCCGCCGGTGCTGCTGGAAAAATTAGGAGTGACGCTGTGAAAAAAGGGCTATTTCTTCTGTTGTGGTGCTGGGCGGCGGCGACGCAGGCAGTGACGCTTGACGATCTGCAGCAGCGCTTCGCCAGCCAGCCGGTGGTGCGCGCGGACTTCACCCAGCAACGACAGATTGACGGCATGGCGCAGCCGCTGCGCTCCAGCGGTCGCATGGTCATTGCGCGCGAAAAAGGGCTGTGGTGGCGACAGGATGCGCCTTTTGCCATGACGCTGCTGCTTGACGATCGGCGCATGGTGCAAGAGATGGCGGGTCAGCCTGCACAGGTAGTGACCGCCGCCAACAATCCACAGATGTTCCAGTTTAATCATCTGCTGCGGGCGCTGTTTCAGGCCGACAGGCGGGTGCTCGAAGAGAACTTTCGCCTCGACTTCCACGACGGCGGCCAGGGAAACTGGCGGCTGGTGCTGACGCCAAAGGCGGCGCCGCTCGATAAGCTGTTCAACACCATCACTCTTACTGGTGAGCGTTTTCTCAATACCATCGACCTTGACGACAAGCAGGGCGATAAAACCCACATCGTTCTCAGCCATCAGCGCAGTGAACCGGCGGTGCTGAGCGACGCAGAGCAGCGGGATTTTGATGTTCACTAAACGTCGGCTGGCGCAGCTCTGGCTACTCTGTGTCGCGCTGCTGCTGATCGCGCTGTTGTGGCTGTTGCCGCAGGCGCGCATTAACAGCAGCGTGCTGGCGCTGTTGCCCCAGCAGACGCTGGGTGCGACGCCCGCTGCGGTGCAGTCCGGTTTTATGCAGCGGCTGGATCGGCAGATGGTCTGGCTGGTTGCCGCCGATGAGGCGCACGGTGAGCAGGTGGCGCAGAGCTGGCTGACGGCGCTGCGTGGCATACCCGCGCTGACACAGTTGCAGGGGCCGATCGATAGCGCGCAGCAGCAGGCGTGGGGCGCATTTGCCTGGCAGCACCGCAATGGTTTGCTGGATCCGGCCACCCGTGAACGGCTGCAGCAGGGCGGTGAGGCGCAGGCCCGCTGGGTGCTGGCGCAGCTTTTCTCGGCGTTTGCCGGGGTGAGCGGCAAAGAGATTCAGCAGGATCCGCTGTTGCTGACGCGCGGCGCGCAGCTGGCACTGCAGCAGAATGCCAGCCGCATGACGCTGCGTAACGGCTGGCTGACGGTGCAGGATGCCCAGGGACGCCGCTGGTATTTTCTGCACGGCGAACTGACGGGCAACGCTTTCAGCATGCAGCAAAGTCATACGCTGGTCGCCGCGCTGGCCGAGCGTGAAGCGGCGTTAAAAGCGCGCTGGCCCGACGCCACGCTGTTGACCCGTGGCACGGTGCTGTTCAGCGATCACGCCAGCCAGCAGGCGCAGCACGATATTTCCACGCTGGGCAGCGCCACCGTCGCGGGCGTGTTACTGCTGGTATGGCTGGTATTTCGATCGCTGCGCCCGCTTCTGCTGTGTGCGCTGTCGGTAGGCATCGGTGCCATGACCGGCACCGTGCTGACGCTGCTGCTGTTTGGCGAACTGCATCTGATGACGCTGGTGATGAGCCTGAGCATCGTGGGCATTTCGGCTGATTACACGCTCTATTACCTGACTGAACGCATGGTGCATGGCGCCGAAGCCTCGCCAACCGACAGCATGCGCAAGGTGCGTCCGGCGATGCTGCTGGCGCTGGGCACCACGGCGATTGCCTGGCTGGTGATGCTACTGGCCCCTTTTCCGGGGCTGCGCCAGCTGGCGGTGTTTGCCGCCAGTGGCCTGGCCGCCGCCTGTTTAACGGTGATCTGCTGGTATCCGCTGCTGGTACGCGGCCTGCCGGTACGGCCTGTGCCCCTGATGATTACGCTGGCGCGTTGGCTGGCGGCCTGGCGTCGTAATCAGCGGGTGCGCATTGGCGTGCCGTTGGCAGTGCTGCTGTTTTCGCTGTTCGGGCTTATGCAGCTGAAGATCGATGATGATATTTCGCGCCTGCAGGCGCTGCCGTCGGCGCTATTAGCACAGGATCAACAGGTTGCGCAGTTGACCGGACAGCAGGCCGATCAAACCTGGTTTGTGGTTTCCGGCGCCTCGCCACAGCAAACGCTGGAGCGGCTGGACGCGCTGGCGGCAAAACTGCCTGCGGCGCAGCGTCAGCAGTGGCTGGGCGCATACCGGCTGCTGCCGCTGAACTCGCTGGCCCGTCAGCAGCAGGATCGTGCGCTGATTAACGCCGCCGCGCCTGCGGTTGTCGCGGCCTTGCGTACCGCGGGTATAAGCGCGCCGCAGGTCAACGGCGATGCCATGCCGGTAACGGTTGAGAGCTGGCTCAACAGCCCACTGTCAACCGGCTGGCGGCTGCTGTGGCTCAGCGTTAACGAGGGTGAAAGTGGCGTGCTGGTGCCGGTCAGCGGCGTGAAAAACAGCCAGGCTCTGGGCCAGCTGGCTGCCAGTCTACCGGGCGTGAGCTGGGTCGATCGCAAGGCAAGCTTTAACGATCTGTTTGCCCACTATCGGGCCATGCTGTCGATGTTGCTGGCGGTAGCGCTGGCGATCATCGCGGTGAGTTATATGTGGCGTCTCGGCTGGCGCCGGGGCCTGCGCAGCATGCTGCCTTCGCTGCTTTCGCTGGCCGCCGGACTGGCCGCGCTCGGTTACAGCGGGCAGGCGCTCAACCTGTTTGCGCTGCTGGCGCTGGTACTGGTGCTCGGCATTGGTATTAATTACAGCTTATTTTTCAGTAATCCGCGCGGCACGCCGATAACCTCTCTGCTGGCGGTGACGCTGGCGATGCTGACCACGCTGTTAACGCTGGGCATGCTGGTATTCAGCACCACGCAGGCGATCGTCAGCTTCGGCATCGTACTCTGCTGCGGTATCTTTACCGCCTTTTTGCTGGCGCCGCTGGCGCTGCCTGAACAGAAGAGGAAGCGAAAATGAGAAGATTGGCAATAGTGCTGTGCGCCGTGCTGCTGCTGGCAGGCTGCGCACGGCCGGTAACCACCGCGACGCCGCAGGCGTGGCTGAAGCCCGGCGTGCAAGTCTCGCTGCCGCCGCCGGGTATCCGCCCAGCGTTCAGCGAGCAGCAGCTGTTGACCGGCAAAGTAAAGGGTCAGCAGCAGTCGCTGATGGTGCTGCTAAGCGCTAATAGTGACAGTGTCACGTTAGCCGGGCTGTCATCGCTCGGCATTCGTTTGTTCCGTCTAACTTACAGCAGCAGCGGCATTCACAGCGAGCAGGCAATAGCGCTGCCGAAAATGCCGCCCGCCAGCCAGGTGCTGGCTGATGTGATGCTGAGCCGCTGGCCGGTGAGCGCCTGGCAGCCGGTCTTGCCGCGCGGCTGGACGCTGGTCGATGTCGGATTGCAACGCCAGTTACGCGATCAGAACGGCACGCTGGTTACGGATATTCACTACCTGATGCGCGGCGATCGGCGCCAGCCGGTGTCGATACAGCAGTTCGCTTTTGGTTATCTGATTACTATACAAACGCTGGATCCCTGATGATGTTTATCTCTGCCGTCGGCATGCTGAGCGCGCTGGGCAATAATCTTGATGAAACCGCAGATAACCTGCGGCGTGGCGTGGCGCCCGGCATGCAGCCAGGCCAGCAGTGGTTGATCGGTAACAAGCCTTGCTGGGCCGGGCAGGTGACCGGGGATCTGCCGCCAGTGCCGACGTCGCTGTCCGCGCACGATACGCGTAATAATCGGTTACTGCTGGCGGCGCTGGCGCAGATTCGTCCTGAGGTGGATGCGGCGATCGCACGCGTAGGGCGGCAACGGGTGGCGATTGTGCTGGGCACCAGCACCTCCGGTGTTGATGAGGGCGATCGTCATATCAGCGATGGTTCGCGGCCTTTTCATTATGCGATGCAGGAATTAGGCGATCCGTCGCGCTTTCTGGCGGCGACGCTGGGGCTACACGGCCCGGCTTACACGATTTCCACCGCCTGCTCCTCCAGCGCGCGCGCGGTGCTCAGCGGCGCGCGGCTGATCGCCGCCGGGCTGGCGGACGTGGCGCTGGTCGGCGGTGCTGATTCGCTCAGCCGCATGCCGATGAACGGTTTTGACAGCCTGGAATCGCTGTCAGCCCGGCGCTGCGTGCCGTTCAGCAGTGAGCGCGACGGCATTACTATCGGTGAAGGCGCGGCGCTGATGCTGTTGACCCGCGAGCCACAGCCGGTGGCGCTGCTCGGTGGCGGCGAATCCTCCGATGCCTGGCATATGTCAGCGCCGCATCCGCAGGGCGAGGGCGCGCAGCGGGCGATGGAGATGGCGCTGCGTACGGCGCAGCTGACGCCGCAGCAGATCGGCTATATCAACCTGCACGGCACCGCCACGCGGCTCAATGATGAGATTGAAGCGGGCGTGGTGCAACGCATGTTTGGCGACAGCGTGCCCGCCAGCTCCACCAAACACCTGACCGGCCATACGCTGGGCGCCGCAGGCATCTGCGAAGCGGCGCTAAGCTGGCTGCTGCTGACCCGCGCGCTGCCGTTGCCGCAGCAGGATTTCAGTCAGTCACCGCTCGACAGTAGCCTGCCACCATGCGGTCTGCTGCACACCGGCGCACCGCTTAGCACGCCGGTTATTCTGTCGAACTCTTTTGCTTTTGGCGGCAATAACGCCTGCCTGATTTTAGGACGTTGCGATGAGTGATTATCTCTCTGCCGCTCACTATTTACCGCACGCCGCGCCGATGGTGCTGCTTGATCGGGTGATCGCCGTCAGTGACGACGGCGCCCATTGTCAGGTGCGCGTCAGCCACGATGGCGTTCTGGCGCCGTTTCTCGATGCACAAGGGCAGTTGCCCGCCTGGTTTGGCGTGGAGATCATCGCCCAGACAGTGGGCGTCTGGTCGGGCTGGCACGGCCTGCAGGCGGATGGCGCCACGCCACAGCCGGGGATGCTGCTGGGCGGACGCGGTTATCGGGCGCAGCAGCCCTGTTTCTCCGGCGGCGCGCTGCTGGATGTGCAGGTAAAGCTGCTGATGCGCGATGCCAAAATCGGCAGCTTTGAGGGGCAGATTTTTATTGATGGCGAGCCGGTGGCAGCGGGGCGTCTCAACACCTATCAGCCCGATCGCCACGAACTTCAACAGCTTCTACAACAGGATTTACCATCATGACGCGTTCCGTATTGGTTACCGGCGCCAGCAAAGGCATCGGCCGCGCCATCGCGCAGCGGCTGGGCAGCGAAGGCTTCACTATCATCGTGCATTATCACAGCGATCGGGCGGGTGCCGAACAGACCGCTAGCGCGATCTGCGAGGCCGGTGGCAGCGCGCGAACGCTGGGATTCGACGTGGCGGATCGCGTCACCTGTCGTGAACAGATCGAGCAGGATATCGCGCAGCACGGCGGCTATTACGGCGTCATCAGCAACGCGGGCATCACCCGTGACGGTGCTTTTCCTGCGCTGAGTGACGATGACTGGGACCGCGTGATCCATACCAACCTCGACAGCTTCTATAACGTCATTCATCCCTGCGTCATGCCGATGATTGGCCTGCGTAGCGGCGGTCGCATTATTACCCTGTCGTCGGTTTCCGGCATGATGGGCAACCGTGGGCAGGTCAACTACAGCGCGGCTAAAGCGGGCATTATTGGTGCCACCAAGGCGCTGGCGGTGGAGCTGGCCAAACGGCGCATCACCGTCAACTGCATCGCGCCGGGGCTGATCGATACCGGCATGAGCGGCCTCGAGCCGCATGTGGTGGAAGAGGCGATGAAAATTATTCCGATGAAGCGTATGGGCGAGGCGGAAGAGGTAGCTGGGCTGGCGAGCTATTTGATGTCCGACATTGCGGGCTACGTGACGCGGCAGGTGATTGCCATCAACGGAGGTATGCTGTGATTCATCGTGTGGTGGTAACCGGTATGGGCGGCGTGACGGCGTTTGGTGAACGCTGGGAAGCAGTGGCGCAGCGTCTGCGCGCCGGACGCAACGCGGTACGCAGCATGCCGGAATGGCAGATTTATGACGGGTTGAATACGCTGTTGGGCGCGCCAATTGATGATTTTTCGCTGCCCGCGCACTACACGCGTAAGCGTATTCGCTCTATGGGTCGCGTGTCACTGCTGGCGACCCGCGCCTGTGAACTGGCGCTGGAGCAGGCGGGTTTGCTGGAGCATCCGGTACTCACCAGCGGCGAGACCGGCATCGCCTACGGATCCTCGACCGGCAGCACCGGTCCGGTAAGTGAATTTGCCACCATGCTGACCGAAAAGCATACCAACAACATTACCGGCACCACCTATGTGCAGATGATGCCGCATACCACCGCGGTCAACGCCGGGCTGTTTTTTGGCCTGCGCGGGCGGGTGATTCCCACCTCCAGCGCCTGTACTTCCGGCAGCCAGGCGATTGGCTACGCATGGGAAGCGATTCGCCACGGCTATCAGACGGTGATGGTTGCCGGTGGCGCGGAGGAGCTCTGTCCCAGCGAAGCGGCGGTGTTTGATACGCTGTTCGCTACCAGCCAGCGCAATGACGCGCCGCACAGTTCGCCCGCGCCGTTTGACGCCGAACGCGATGGCCTGGTGATTGGTGAAGGCGCAGGCACGCTGGTGCTGGAATCGCTGGAGCATGCACAGGCGCGCGGCGCCACGATCTATGCCGAGCTGGTGGGCTTTCATACCAACTGCGATGCGGCGCACATTACCCAGCCGCAGCGCGAAACCATGCAGATTTGCATTGAAAAAGCGTTGCAGAGCGCCGGTCTGCGGGCCGACCAGATTGGCTATATCAGCGCGCACGGCACCGCCACCGAACGCGGTGACAGCGCCGAGAGTGCGGCCACCGCCGCGGTGTTCGGTGCCCACACACCGATCTCATCACTGAAGAGCTATTTCGGCCATACGCTGGGTGCCTGCGGTGCGCTGGAAGCGTGGATGAGCATTGAGATGATGCGTGAAGGCTGGTTCGCGCCGACGCTGAATCTGCGGCGGCCAGCCGATGATTGCGCCGGTCTGGATTACATCACCGATGTGCCACGGGCGATCGACACGGACTACATACAGTCGAACAACTTTGCTTTTGGCGGCATCAATACTTCGCTGATTTTTCGCCGCTGGTCATAAGCAGATTTACGGCGCCGGATGGCGCCTTTTTTATCGCCATTTGCCATTGAGTTGCGCAGTAAATATGTCGCTATTGTCTTAAATCAACCTTTCTGGCTGCCGGAAGCGTAAACTGCAGCAGGATGTTAAAAAAACGTAATATTTACTCGCGAATTCGCGCGCCTGTGTCACAATAGCGCACCGAAACCGGTTCCAGCAGGATGCGGCGGCAGGATTTAACCTGTTGAGAGCGGTTTGGGATTTACTTTTCGCCGGTCAGAATAAATCTACTTTATCTGATTTGCGGTTGCGCCAGGCGCCTTTGCGTACTGATACACAGCAGCAGGTTTTGTCACTAAAAATAATGAATAACACGCCGCCCGATCATAAACATGAGTATCGCCCGCCGATGGACGATGCCCACTTCGCTATTGTGGTGCTTGCAGTGGCATCGCTAACGCTTATAATCTTTGTCCTGTTGATTACCTTATGGATGAGCTGATCTGTCGCCTGCGCGCGGCCAGCACAGCAAGGGAGCGCGTATGGAATCCCGGGATGATAAGCTTATTGCCGTTATTGGCCTGCTCTCTGCTTCCCTGATTGGCATGATTTTTCTGTTCATCATGACCTGGCTGGCGGACGTGCGTCGTTTCAGCGATGACGCCACCACCCAGCAATCGTGCCACAAGAAAATCAGCCCTCCGCCGATTCGTCATCACTGATGCCAGCTTTGCATCCTGATCTGCTGACTGCGTAATTCCAGCGCCAGCGGCTCATGCAGCGTGCGGTTGCCATTGGCGTCAGCCAGTCCAAACAGTGCGCCGGGCGAACGACGATCGTCGGCCCAGGCGGGATATTCCACTACCGGATAGATCGACACGCCTTCCAGCGCCACGCCCTGCGCCAGCGCCTGATTCGCCTGTTCTGCCACCTGCCGCAGCCAGGGCGCGCGCGCCGCGCCTTCCGCACCCGTTTCCGCCAGCAGCAAAGGCCGCTGATAACGCTGCCAGCAGGCGGCAAGCAGCGCGCTGAGCGGCTGCCGCGCCGGATGATCCGCGGGCAGGGCGCTGCCGTCGGTGAACCACTGGTTATCGTCATAGTAATTAAGGCCGATGATATCCAGGTAAGCCGCATCGCCACCGAGCGTCGGCTCGATGCGGCCCGCCAACATATCCCAGGCTTCAAACTGCGCTTCATGCAGCCGCGTGGCCAGCTCACGCTCGGCGCTGCTCTCATCGCGTGGCACCACGTTGACCAGCGGATCGGTAGCAACAAAACGGGCATCGGGGAAGACTTCTCTGATCGCAGCCATCGCCGCCAGCGAGGCGCGCACCAGCTGCTGCTTCAGGGTACGGCCACGACCACTGGCCCAAGGATTAAGCCAGGCGACGTCACCGCCGGCCCATGACCAAAAAGAGATCTGATTCACCGGGGTAAAAAACGGCCGCTCAATGCCTTCATCGCGCATGACCTGCGCCATCTCACGCGCGAAGCGCTGAAAACTGTCGACAAACGTCGGCGACCAGATATCAAGATGGGTCGGATAGCCAAAGTGGGCGAGTTCCCAGATCACCTCAAGCTGCTGATTCTCGGCGGCATGGATCATCGGCAGAAAGGTTGACCAGTCATAGTTCCCAGGCACTTTCTCAATCAGATGCCAGCGCGCGCCGTCGCGGGCGGTGCTGACATGCAGCGCCCGCAGCGCCGCGTAATCTTTCTCCAGCAGCATATCGTGGCCGCTGCTGATCACCATATCGAGCCGTTTGCCTTCGGCGCGGCAGGCGGTTGAGCAGCCAAAGCTGCCCTGAAAAAAACTGCGGAAAAGCTGCGGCTGGTGGCGCAGCGGGGGTGAATTAGGCTGCTGATCGACCATCGGGCATTCCTCTTTCCACACATGAAGGTTCGCTAAGTTTAGGTGTTGTCTGTCGATTGCACACGCCAGGCGACAGGGCGAGGTCAGCGCAGCGTAACAATTGCGTGGGATAGCCTAAACTCATTGCTGGCTAAGATATTCTTATCGGTCTAAGGAGAAGGGCATGCCTCATCGAATTCGGGTTGTACAGGGCGATATCACGCGTATGCAGGTCGATGCGATAGTCAATGCGGCGAACAGCAGCCTGCTCGGCGGTGGCGGCGTGGATGGTGCCATTCATCGTGCCGCGGGACCGGCGCTGCTTGACGCCTGCAAGGCCTGGACTGCGGTGCATGGCAGCTGCGCCACTGGCGAGGCGGTGATCACCGCCGCCGGACGTCTGCCGGTGCAGGCGGTGATCCACACCGTGGGCCCGGTCTGGCGCGGTGGCACGCAGGATGAAGCGCGGCTGCTGGCTAACGCCTATCGTAACTCGCTGCAGCTGGCGCTGGACAATCATATCGGCAGCCTGGCGTTTCCAGCTATCAGCACCGGCATTTACGGCTATCCGCCCCAGCAGGCGGCGCAGATCGCTTTTGCCACGGTCAGCGCGTTTCTGCAGGATCATCCGCTGCCGGAACGCGTCTGGTTTGTCTGTTTTGGCGAGGAGAGCTTCGTGCTTTACCAAAAACTGCTGGCTGAACAGCAGCATTCAGAGAAGTCGCATGACAATAGCTGGGCGCAGGATGAATAATCAGCATTCATATCTTATGACAAGGAAGCATCATGGTTGAGGCGGTCGACATTCCGGAGTACGCCGCGGCGAACCGGCTGGCACGGGCAATTGCGCCGCGGCTGGCTCGCCATCCGGGCAAATGCGGTATTCATCCGCTCAGTGATGGCCTGGACGCCTTTGCCGCTCGCTATCTGTTGATGGAGATGGCCGAGCAGACGCTGGATGTGCAGTATTACATCTGGCAAAACGACATGTCGGGCCGCCTGCTGTTCAGCGCGCTGCTGGATGCCGCCGATCGCGGTGTGCAGGTGCGGCTGCTGCTGGATGACAACAACACCATGGGGCTGGACGACATTCTCAGCGAGCTGAATCGCCATCCCAACATCGCCATTCGCCTGTTTAATCCGTTCTCGTTTCGCACCCTGCGCGCGCTCGGCTATCTCACCGATTTTGCCCGCCTTAATCGCCGCATGCACAACAAAAGCTTTACCATTGACGGCATGGCCACCATCGTCGGTGGCCGCAACGTCGGCGATGAATATTTTGCCGCAGGCGAACAGCCGCTGTTTTCTGACCTTGACGTGCTGGCGATTGGGCCGGTGGTGAACGATGTGGCGCAGGATTTTGAACGCTACTGGCAGAGCAAAGCGGTATCGCCGCTGAATGAGGTGGTGGAGCGCGGCGAGCAGGATCCGCATCAGACGGTGCGCCTGCCCACCGAATGGCAGGAGAACGATCAGGTAAAAAAATACCTGAATCGCCTGCGCGCATCCGCCTTCGTCAGCCAGTTTGACAGCGGTTCCCTGACCATGACCTGGGCGAAAACGCGCCTGCTCAGCGACGATCCGCGTAAGGGTTTGGGCAAGGCCACGCGCGGCTCTCTATTGCCGGTTCGCATGCTGGAGGTGATCGGTAAACCGGAAAAGCAGTTTGATATTATTTCAGCCTACTTTGTGCCGACCCGCGCCGGCGTCGCCCAACTGCTGTCGCTGGTACGCAAAGGGGTTAAAATATCGATTCTGACCAATTCGCTGGCGGCCAACGACGTCTCTATTGTGCATGCCGGTTACGCCAAGTGGCGGAAAAAGCTGCTGCGCTACGGTGTCGAGCTCTATGAGCTCAAGCCGCACAGCGATGGCCGTGACGCGCCGCATGACCGCGGACTTACCGGTAATTCCGGCTCCAGCCTGCATGCGAAAACTTTTAGCGTGGATAACGAAAAGCTGTTTATCGGCTCGTTTAACTTCGATCCGCGATCGGCGGTGCTCAATACCGAAATGGGGCTGGTGATTGAGCATCCGATGTTGGCGACCGAAGTGCATGAGCGCTTTATCGATAGTATCCGCGATCGCGCCTGGAAGCTGCGTCTGGATAAATGGGGACGGGTTAATTGGATTGAACATGCCGGTGAGCCTGAGGAAATGGTGCACAAGCATGAGCCACGCACCAAATTCATTCAGCGGCTGCTGGTGCGCCTGGTATGGCGCTTGCCGGTGGAGTGGCTGTTGTAAGCGCGGGCGGCGATAACGGGCCGCCCGCATCAGCGCTATTTTTTGGCGCTGCGCCCGGAGAACAGGAAACGCAGCAATGGAATGCGCAGGTGAATCTCATAGAGCAGAAAGGCAAGGGCAAAAATCAGCGCCAGGCCAACAAAAAAGCCCAGCGTATTGTTAGCGATGTGTGGCGTGATAAAGATGCCGTACAGCAGCGTCAGCGGATGGTGCACCAGATAAATGAACAGCGACGCGTTAACCAGATAGGTGATGCGCGGCGAATGGGCATTTAACAGCCGGTGACCAAAGGCAAACACCACGTTAGTCATAAACACGCCCATCATCAGCACAATCAATGCATCCAACTCATAGAGCCAGCCTTCACCGCTGCTGTAGCGCTGATTCGCCACGTAGAGCGCAAAGGTCACCGCTGCGCCAAGGTGCATGGCGGGGTTGAAACGGACAAACAGCGCTTTCAGCGGCGGATGTTTCCACGCCAGCGCGCCCAGCATAAAGAACGGCAGGAACAGTGTGGTTTGCATCACGCCGATGCTGAACAGACCATCCATCAGCCAGGTCGGCTGGAAAATAAAGATCAAACGGCGCAACAGGCACCAGACCAGGCCATAGGCGAGAAACGCGCCCAGCAGCGTACCCCAACCCACCTGGCGATAGTCACGCTGCGAAGCGGGGCGATCGCGTAGCCAGCGAAAGACGAGCATGCCAAGGGTGGTCAGAATCACCAGCACCAGCAAAAACCACAGGTGTGAAATCAGGTTCCAGGCGAGGGTATTAAACTTCTGGTAAAAATCGAAGCTGTTCCAGTCACCAACGGCACTGGTGTAATGCTTCAGCAGAAAGAATTGCGGCAGAGTAAACAGCGGCACCGCTGCCAGCATGGGGATGCCCACGCGCTCCAGCCTGACTTTCAGCCAGCGCGCGGGTTCATAGCGCAAATAGAGCATGTAGGAAAAATAGCCTGAAATAACAAAGAATACCTGCATGCGAAAGGCATGGATAAACTCGTTAAACAGGGTCAGCCATTGGGACGGATCGGCGCTGTTTACGGCCCAGGATTGACTGGAGTAAATCAGGGAGACGTGAAAGGGCACGCCCAACAGCATTAAATATGCCCGAATGGAATCAAGAAAATATTCGCGTTGCTGAGTTGTGGTAGGCATAGGTATCCGGAATCTGTGCTGTTGTTGCACTGGTTCACCCTGAACCAGCTTTCTGCGCAAAATACTTTATAGTGCATATTGCGCTTATACTATCAGGCTATTCTGTAAGGTTGAATTATCCGAAAACAAGCGGATAAACCCGCGAAAACAGTGAACAAATTGGCTCGGCCGCTGTCGGAAAGCGGAATAATCCATTAATATGGGTGCGATTGATTTAAGCACACGAAAGGGGGGGATGTGCTAATTAAAAGTAAAACCAAAAAAGAGAATACGTTGCGCTGGTTAAGTGCGGCGGTTCTTCTTGCGATGTACGCCAACAACAGTTGGGCTTTCAGCATTGATGACGTCGCAAAACAGGCGAAAGATTTGGCAGGAAAAAGCTTTGAAGCGCCTAAAAGCAATTTGCCCTCTCAGTTGCGTGACATGAAATATGCCGATTACCAACAAATTCAGTTTAACCACGACAAAGCTTACTGGGGCAAGTTAAAGACCCCGTTTAAGCTCGAGTTTTACCATCAGGGAATGTATTTTGACGTGCCGGTTAAGCTCAATGAGGTAACCGCCAACACCGTTAAAGAGATCAAATATAATCCTGAATACTTTAACTTTGGCAGCGTGCAGCACGATCCGGAAACGGTTAAAAACCTCGGTTTTGCTGGGTTTAAAGTGCTCTATCCGCTGAACAGCAAAGGGAAAGATGACGAGATCACCAGCTTCCTTGGCGCGAGCTATTTCCGCGTCATTGGCGAAGGTCAGGTTTACGGCCTTTCAGCGCGCGGCTTAGCGATCGACACGGCGTTGCCGTCTGGCGAAGAGTTCCCACGCTTTAAAGCGTACTGGATTGAACGTCCAAAACCACAAGACAAGCAGCTGGTGATTTATGCGCTGCTTGATTCGCCACGTGCAACCGGTGCCTACCGTTTTGTTATTCATCCAGGCCGGGAAAGTGTGGTTGACGTGCAGTCCAAAGTCTATCTGCGTGACAGCGTAGGTAAACTGGGCGTGGCACCGCTGACCAGCATGTTCCTGTTCGGGGCTAACCAGCCTTCGCCGGTCACCAACTATCGTCCTTCACTGCACGATTCAGACGGCCTCTCTATCCACGCTGGCAACGGCGAGTGGATCTGGCGTCCGCTGAATAATCCACGTCATCTGGCGGTCAGCACCTTTACGGTTGAAAATCCGAAAGGCTTTGGTCTGCTGCAGCGTGGCCGCGAGTTTAATCAGTATCAGGACCTCGACGATCGCTACGATCTGCGTCCAAGTGGCTGGGTTGAGCCGCAGGGCGACTGGGGCAAAGGACGCATTGAGCTGGTGGAAATTCCAACCGCTGACGAAACCAACGATAACATCGTGGCGTTCTGGTCACCGGAAACCCTGCCAGAGCCAGGCAAAGAGATGAACTTCAAATATCGCCTGCACTTTACGCGCGATGAAGATCAGCTGCACTCGCCAGAAACCGCATGGGTGAAAAATACCCTGCGTTCTACCGGCGATGTTAAGCAATCTAACCTGGTGCGTCAGCCAGACGGCTCCATCGCTTTCGTTGTTGATTTCAATGGCAAAGAGATGAGCAAGCTGCCGGAGAATACGCCGGTTACGCCGCAGGTGAGCGTGGGTAAAAATGGCGATGTGGTCGAGCAGACCGTACGTTATAACCCGGTCACCAAAGGCTGGCGTCTGATTCTGCGCCTGAAGGTAAAAGATGCCAAGCAAACCACTGAAATGCGTGCCGCACTGATGAGCGGTGATAAAACGCTGACGGAAACCTGGAGCTATCAGCTGCCTGCCAATGAATAAATCGATTGTTACTCCCGAAGAGTATATTGATGCGCTGCCGCTGGATGCGGCACGTAAAGCGCAACTGGTCAGTGAACTTCCCGGACCTGGGGAAGATCACCGTTACACCAGGCTGCACCAGCAGCTTGGTCAGGATGGACCGGTAGAAACTCGCCCCGATGATGCACCGCTGAACTCGGTGAAATCACGTATTGAAATGAGCTGGCCCGATTCACTCGCTAACGGCGAGCAGTTCAGTACCGACTATCAGGGCCGTACCACGCTGAAAGCGATGCCGCCGGTTAAGCGTTCACTGATGTTTCCGGAAGCGTGGCGCACCAACCCGGTGGCGCGCGCCTGGGATTCATTCCGTGGCCGTAAATCGACCATGCGTTATGCCAACGCAGAAGAGCAACGCCAGGAAGATAAGTGGCGGCACGTAGGGTCGATTCGTCGCTACATCCTGCTGATCCTGACCATGTTCCAGACCGTCATTGCGACCTGGTACATGAAAACCATTCTGCCTTACCAGGGCTGGGCCTTGATCGATCCGATGGAAATGATCAACCAGAACTGGCAGCAGTCGGTGTTGCAGATCCTGCCGTACGTGTTGCAAACCGGTATTCTGTTCCTGTTTGCCATCCTGTTCTGCTGGGTTTCGGCGGGCTTCTGGACGGCGCTGATGGGCTTTCTGCAGCTGCTGATTGGACGCGATAAGTACAGTATTTCGTATTCCACCACCGGCGATGAACCGATCAATCCTGAGCATCGTACCGCGTTGATCATGCCGATCTGTAACGAGGACGTAGAGCGGGTGTACGCCGGTCTGCGCGCCACCTGGGAATCGGTGGTGCGTTCCGGTCAAAGCGAGCATTTTGACGTCTACATCCTCAGCGACAGCTACGATGCCGATATTGCGGTAGCCGAGCAGAAAGCCTGGATGGAACTGGTCAAAGATGTTGGCGGCGCCGGTAAGATCTTCTATCGCCGCCGTCGTCGTCGCGTGAAGCGTAAAAGCGGCAACATCGATGACTTCTGTCGTCGCTGGGGCAGCAACTACAGCTACATGGTGGTGCTGGATGCGGATAGCGTCATGAGCGGTGAGTGTCTGACCGGTCTGGTTCGCATGATGGAAGCCAACCCGAAAGCGGGCATTATCCAGTCGTCGCCAAAAGCGTCCGGCATGGATACGCTGTATGCGCGTTGTCAGCAGTTCGCCACCCGCGTTTACGGGCCATTGTTCACCGCCGGTCTGCACTTCTGGCAGCTTGGTGAGTCGCACTATTGGGGCCATAACGCCATTATCCGCGTGAAGCCGTTTATCGAGCACTGTGCGCTGGCGCCGTTGCCGGGCGAAGGTTCCTTTGCCGGTTCCATTCTCTCGCATGACTTTGTGGAAGCTGCGCTGATGCGTCGTGCCGGTTGGGGCGTCTGGATCGCCTATGACCTGCCTGGCTCCTATGAAGAGCTGCCGCCAAACTTGCTGGATGAGCTGAAGCGTGACCGTCGCTGGTGTCACGGTAACCTGATGAACTTCCGCCTGTTCCTGGTCAAAGGCATGCACCCGGTTCACCGTGCGGTGTTCTTAACCGGCGTGATGTCCTATCTGTCAGCACCGCTGTGGTTCCTGTTTTTGGCACTTTCAACGGCGTTGCAGGTGGTGCATACGCTGATGGAGCCGCAGTACTTCCTGCAGCCACGTCAGCTCTTCCCGGTTTGGCCGCAGTGGCGACCCGAACTGGCGATTGCGCTGTTCTCTACCACGCTGGTGCTGCTGTTCCTGCCGAAGCTGCTGAGCGTGGTGCTGATCTGGTGCAAAGGAGCGAAGCCTTACGGTGGCGCTATCCGGCTGTTCTTCTCGCTGCTGTTGGAAATGCTGTTCTCGGTGCTGCTGGCACCGGTGCGTATGCTGTTCCACACGGTGTTCGTGGTCAGCGCCTTCCTCGGCTGGGAAGTGGTCTGGAACTCACCGCAGCGTGATGATGATGCCACCCCCTGGGGCGAAGCGTTTCGTCGTCACGGTTCGCAGATGCTGTTGGGTATTGTCTGGGCGGCAGGGATGGGCTGGCTGGATCTCAACTTCCTGTGGTGGCTGGCGCCCATCGTCTTCTCGTTGATTCTGTCGCCGTTTGTGTCGGTGTTCTCCAGCCGGGCCACCAACGGCCAGGCGAGCCGCCGTATGCAGCTGTTCCTGATTCCGGAAGAGTACGATCCGCCGAAAGAACTGCTGGATACCGATCGTTATCTGATGCTGAACCGCGAACGCGTGCTGAAAAATGGCTTTATGCATGCGCTGTTCCATCCATCATTTAACGCGCTGGCCACCGCCATGGCGACCTCGCGTCACCTGAAGAGCGATCTGCTGGAGCACGCACGCGATCGGCATGTCGATCAGGCATTGAGCGATGCGCCAGCTAAGCTCACACGCGATCAGCGTCTGGTGCTGCTAAGCGATCCGGTCACGCTGGCGCGGGTGCACTATCGCCTGTGGCAGAATGCGGATAAATATCATGAATGGATCGAGCAGTACCGTACGTTGCAGTTGAATCCGCTGGCGTTGCCAGCAGGACAACCGCGCGATTAATCGGGCTGGAGAGATGAAAAAGCGGCAGCGATGCCGCTTTTTTTATGCAGTTTTATCGCGATTTGCCGATAATATCCCCACCTCTGACGCCGGGAAGAGACGGTTTTTCGCCGGTGAATTACCATGCCGCGCCGACAGGCAGGATAACCTCATGATTTTACGTCGCTTACTGATTACAGGATTATGCATCACGCTGCTCAGCGGATGTGGCAGCATTGTCAGCCGCACGTTTCCGGGGCAGGGGAAGGGAAATCAATACTATCCGGGCGTGCAATGGGATGTGCAGGACGGACCGTGGCGCTTTTTGACCATTATCGATCTTCCGCTATCACTGGTGGTGGACACCCTGCTGTTACCAGTGGATGCCCACCACGGGCCTTACGAATAATCAGGCGCGATTATCCGCGTCGGTATTATCGTCGGCCCATTCGTCGGCCGCAGTAGCGCCTTCTTCAGTATCTTCCGGCGGAGAGAGTTGAAATTCGCCGTCATCCCATTCGTGCAGCGTGTTTTCTGGCAGCCACTCTTGACGCAGTTCAATCTCGTCAAAGTCACCGTCAAAAATAGCCTGTGCCGCTTCGCCGCTGCACAGCGGCAGGCAATCGCCTTCGCTGCCTTCATCAGTGAAAAATTCCGCCTGCCACATGATGTCGCCATCCTGCATGACAAACTTTTGCAGGTTGAACTGGGCAACGCTGGCCTCGTCTTCGTCCGTGTCCGGATTTTCTTCAAGGTACAATTCACGTGCTGCATCAATGGCTTCTTCTAAGGTGCTGTACATATCACGCTCTACTTTGAACTCGTCGTCCATTGTCTTTCTCCTGGCAGGTTAAAATCATTCCCGGAAAGAATAGCTTAAAATTTCGCGAATAAACCGTCATCTGCAGGGGTTGCGACAAATTTGACCAGCAGCGCCCGCCTTACGCATCGCAGGTTAACGCCGGTTGCAGCTCCAGCTCCAGCGCCGACAGCAGTGCAACGCACCCGACGATGGCGTCCGACCGCTCCGCGACGGTTAACGTGCTCACCTTTTGCAGCCGTGAACAGAGGTCGATCAGTGCCTGATGCTGCACCATCCTGGCGCTGCCGAGCAGTCGGTGCGCCAGTGACGCCACGCGTTCCAGCTGCTGCTGCTGAAAGGCCTGCTGTAATCGTTCGCTGTCCTGCCGGTTCGCCTCGATCAGCGTGGCGACAATCTCCGCCAGCGCCTGCGGATCGTTTCCGGTCATGGTTTTCAGGGTCGCCAGCACGCCGGATTCCTGCGGCAGCGGCAGCGGCAGCGGCGTGCGCGGACCATATTGATTCACGCAGGCCAGCAGGGTGGCCAGACGCAGCGGCTTGAACAGGCAATCATCCATGCCCGCCGCCAGCGCGCGCTGCTTCATCGCCTCCTCCGCCTGCGCGGTGTAACCAAACAGCGGGCAGGGCGCAACGCCGCGCTGCTGCTCGGTCTGACGTATCGCCTGGGCCAGCGCAAAGCCATCCATTCCCGGCATGTGGCAGTCGGTAATCACCAGGTCAAACGTTTGATCTCGCCATAACGTCAGCGCCTGTTCGCCGCCGCTGGCTTCGGTGGCCTGATGTCCGGCGGCGGCCAACTGCTGTTTCAGCAACAGGCGATTGGGCTGGTGATCGTCAACGATTAATACCCGCAGCGGTGCCACCCTGGCGTGGGCCGTTTGCAAACGCTCGCTGGCGAGTGCCGATGCTGGCGCCGCGGTAAAGCTAAAGCAGAAGGTACTGCCAACATTTTCCTCGCTTTCAAGCGTCAGCTCGCCGCCCAGCAGCGTAGCCAGCTCCCGGCAGATGTTCAGTCCCAGCCCGGTGCCTTGTGCCGGATGGTCGTTATCGAGACGGATGAACGGCTCAAAAATCGCCTGCTGCTGGGCAGCGGTAATGCCCGGTCCGCTGTCGCGCACGCACAGGCTATAGCGATCGCTGCCTGCCTGTTGGGTGAGCGAGAGAAAGACAGTGCCGCTGTCGCTGTAGCGCACGGCGTTGCTGAGCAGATTAGACAGGATCTGATGCAGTTTAGTGCCGTCAAACAGCACCACGCGCTGCGTGATATCGCAACGCAGCTGCAGCTGCAGGCCTTTCTCTTCCGCTGAAGCAGCGAAAAGCTGATGAGCATTTTCCAGCGCGGCGGCAAGATCCACCTCCTGTAACGAGATCTCCAGCTTGCCCGCTTCGATACGCGCCAGATCCAACAGATCCCCCACCAGCGCCATCAGGGTATTGGCCGCCTGCCAGGCAACGGCAATATTTTTCTGCCGCTGTTCCGGCACGCTGATCTGATGATGTTCCAGCTCGAGCAGGCCGGTGAGCGCATTCAGCGGCGTGCGGATTTCATGGCTGATGCGCGATAAAAAGCGGCTTTTCATCGCGTTGGCGTGGTCGGCATCAGATTTGGCCAGCTGCAGCTGACGCGCATAGTCGCGTTTAATCTGCAAACGCTGCTGTAAATGTCGGTTGCGCCAGTAAATCAGGGTGATAATCAGCAACGCTACCGCGGCCGCCTGCAAAAAGTAACGGCTGTAGAGATCCCAAATCAGGTAGGCGGTCATCTCCGGGCCATGTTGCCAGTTCGCCAGCTCGCGCTGCTGCTCCTGCGGCGAGGTCTCGGTCAGGACTTTATTGATGATGGCCAGCAACATGGGATCGCCCTGCTGCAGGCGGAATGCCACCGCGGCAGGCGCCATGCGCAGTGGTGCAGTGAGCTTCATGCGATTGGGATAGTCGTGATTGACCCAATATTCCGCCGAGATTTGCATGTCGATTACGGCGTTGACTCGCCCGCGGTCCAGCATGCCGTAAGCGGCTTTGGCATCCTCCGCCGTCACGATATGCAGCAGTGGATAGTGCATCAGCAGCGCCTGCGCCAATCCTTCCACTGCAGGAATGGCGACGGTAAAGTGCGCGTCTCGCCGCAGCACGCGCGCAGGCTGTTGATGGCTGGTGACCAGCACCCACGGCGAGCGGGCGTAAGGGCGCGAAAGCTGCGCATCATTATGCGGCGACAGATGCGCCACGCTGGCCACCAGCAGGGTGGTCGGTGCGTGATCCGCTGCGCCTGCTGTCAGGGTGCGGAAGACAATGCCGCTGCGCTGGGTAATTTGCGTCAGCAAAGGTTGTACCAGCCCGGTCTGATGTCCATAGCGATCAATGTAGCTGAAAGGCGCGACCGCACGCGGCAGCACCACATCCACGCTGCGATGCTGCTGCAGCCACTGTTTCTCCTCTTTGCTGAGGTTCAGCGGGTCATAGCGGGTGACAAAAGAGGCATCCAGCCCCCAGTTACTGGCGATACGAATTTTCGCTGCCAGCGGCATCGCGGTCAGCACCTGATTTACGGCGTCCATCAGTGGCTCGTGGGCGCGATCGGTGGCGAAACTCAGCGAGAGATCCTGTAAAAATGGCGGCGCAAAAAAACGCAAATCGCCTTTATGGTTATATTGCAGCAGCGATTGCGCGGTGGCGCGATTAAGCAGCACGCCATGTATCTGCTGATACTGTAACGCGGCGACGGCATTCGCATAGTGATGCCAGGAACTCAGCGTGATCGCCGGCCAGTGCAGGCGGGTGCGCGCTTCCAGCTGGCCACGCTGAATCATACCCAACGTTTTGAAGGGCATCGTGGCCTGATCCTGGCGGGTCAGACGACGATCGTGCATGACCACCAGATTATCCAGAATCCATGGCTGAGAAACTAACCACTGATTTTCTTCGTTGAGCGCGGGAGAATAGAGCGCCAGCAACGTCACTTCGCCGCGCGCCAGCGCCTGTCGGGCAGCGTTGAAATCGGGATAATGGTGGACGATAACCGGTTTCTTTAATGCCTGAGCGATGGCGTTGATGTAATCCGCCGCGATGCCTTCCCACTGCGATTCTGCTGGTTGCTGGAGCAGCGGCGGATGCGCATTGCCCCAGATCGCCACGTGCAGCGCCGGATGAACGGCCAGCCAGGCTTCTGAGACAGCGGTCAGTTGTGGATCGCCCTGAGCAATCGAGGTGCGACTGATGAGTTCCACCGGCGCGTGCTCACCCTGAGCGGTGAAGGTAAAGCTGAAAAAGGTAAGCCAAACCACAGCCCTGATAACACGCCGCATAGAACCCCATCTAAGAATATTCCTAACTGGCGCGCATCATGGTGAACTTTTACGTGATACTCAAGGCTCTGCGGCGATCAGCTGCGGTTTTGAGACGGTTCTTGTTCGTCGCCAGTCATCATCTGCTGCTGCAGCGTCAGATCCAGCGCCTCAATTTGCTGCGCCAGTTGCGCATACAGCGTGGCAATTTCCGCCCATTGCGTGTGTCGCGCCACCGTTTCCAGCTGCTGACAGCAGTGAAACAGGCTGTCCAGATGCAGCAGGCGTGCGCCGCCGGCGATCAGATGCGCAATTTGCGCCACCGCCTGCGCATCCTGCTCTGCAATGGCGGCGGCCAGGCGCTGGATATCGTGACGGTTCTGCTGACGCGTCGCGGCAGCCAGTTCCTGCATGGCATGCTGGTCAGCTTTTGCCAGTGCCTGAATACGGGCGATCACCTGCGGCGGCGCGGTCTGATTGCCTACCTGGCGCAGCAGTTCCTCCAGCTCCAGCGGTTTGAACAGACAGCCATCCATGCCAGCCTGTTGAGCGCGCTCAATAATGTGCTGCTCCGCCATGGCGGTCAGTCCCAATAGCCTGACCGGTGCGCGCTGTGCCTGGCGCTCGGCATCACGTAGCCGCTGCGCAAAAGTAAAGCCGTCCATTACCGGCATATGGCAGTCGGTGATCACCACGTCAAACGGCGCGCTGTTATGCCAGATGCACAACGCCTGCTCGCCCTGTTCCGCGGTGGTGACGTCGCAGCCCGCCAGCTCAAGCTGTTGCGACAGCAGCAGGCGGCTCGGCGCGTGATCGTCAACAATCAGCACGCGTTTATTGAGCTGCAACGAAAGCGCCAGCGGTGCAGCGCGCTCGACCGGTGTGGTAATGGGTGCCGTAAAGCGCAGCATGAAGGTACTGCCTTCGCCGGGTTCGCTCTCGACGCTGAGCGTCGCGCCACACAGCTCCGCCAGCTGGCGACAGATACTCAGGCCGAGGCCGGTGCCTTTTTGCAGCGTTTCGCCCTGCACGTAAGGCTCGAAAATGGTTTGCGCCAGCGCCGCACTCATGCCGATACCGCTGTCGCTGACTTCCAGCATATAGAGACCCTGAGCGACATCCGCCGATTTCCCCTGATACAGCGCGACGCTGACTTCACCCTGGTCGGTGAATTTGATGGCATTGCTCAGCAGATTAGAGAGCAACTGCTTGAACATCAGCGCATCGAACAGCACCCACGGCTGATGCAACTCGCACTCATATTGCAGGGTAATGCCTTTTTCCGCCGCCTGAGGGCGGAACAGGGTAATAATCTGCTCGGTCAGGCGGGTCAGCGACACCGGCTGCGGGCGCATTTGCAGGGTGCCCGATTCGATTTTGGCCAAATCAAGGATATCGCCCACCAGCAGCAGCAGGGCGCGGGAAGAGTCCGCCGCCGCCTGAATATTGTGCTGATGCTGCGCGGGCTGGCTGAGACCGCGCTGCTCAAGATCCAGCAGCCCAACCAGCGCATTCAGCGGCGTACGGATTTCATGGCTCATCTGCGCCAGAAAACGGCCTTTGGCGTCGTTGGCGTTATCCGCCCGCTCACGCGCTTCCAGCAGCGCCTGCTCGTTGTTACGCCGCTCGTGCAGGTTTTTCTTCAGGATGTAGTTGCGCCAGAAGATGAACAGCACAATCAGCGCCGCCACCGGGGCGTATTGCACAACATAATCGCGATAATCGCTCCACGGGGTCAGACGCGCCGGACCGGCATCGCTGATCCACTGCGACATTTGCAGATTCAGCGCCTGCGGCGGAAAAGCAAGCAGCCCCTGATTCAAAATCTCCATCAGCGGCGTATTGTGTTCGCGTGTGGCAAAGGTGACATCGGAAGGCGAGACCGGCGCAGGCATCAGAATGCGAAAGCGATCGCCCAGATAGATTTTCAGCAAATAGCTGGTGATCTGTTCCGGCAGTACCACCGCATCAATCTGGCCGGTAAAGAGCTGTTCTACCGTGCGAAAGGCATAATCAGTGTGGACAAACTTCACCGCGGGAAAGCGTTTGGCCAGCGAGTCGACAAAGGCGAGAGGCTGATAAACCGCCACTTTTTTTCCAGCCATGTCGGCCAGCGATCGCCACGCCGGAGCATCCTTCCGCGCGACCAGTACCCACGGGCTTTGCATATAGGCGCGCGAGAACAGCAGATGCCGATTGCTGCTGTCCGCAGGATCGGCTACCGCCAGCATGCCCTGTGCATCCTGTTCCAGCGCTGTTTTTAACGCGATGGCATTATCCACTGGGACAAAGTTGAAGTTCAGCCCGCTACGGGCGGCGATCATTTTTAACAGATTAATGCTCAGCCCACTGATATCGCCTTCGTCATCAATATAGCTGAGTGGTAGGTGGGTACGGGCAAAATAGACGTTGATCTGCGGATGCTGGGCAATCCAGTGCTGCAGGTCAGGGCTCAGCGCAAAAGGCACGCGCACCGGTATGTGTTCAAGTCCCATTCCCCAGTATTCATTAATGGCGGTATAGCTGCTGACCGGCAGGGCGGCCAATACCGCATTAACCGCGTTAATCAACACGTCGTTGTCTGCGCGCGCGGTAAACGTCCAGCGCGTTGCAACAGGCGTAGCCGGTTCACGGCTGGTCAGCTCGTAAAAACGTCGCTGCTGCAAAAAATAGTTAATCACCGATGCGTGACCCCACATCAGCGTGTCGCTGTCGTAACGGATAGCCAGTAAACCTTCCAGCACGGAATAAACGGCTTGCAGCGTTGCTTTCGGCCAACGCTGCTGCAGGTTGAGGGGCGCGGTGCTGCCATCGACGTACATCAGGCGCTGCTGACGTAAATCGTCCTTGGGATCGCTGCTGAGCCGCTGCACCAGCAGGTCATGATCGAGCATCCACGGCAAGGAGTGAAGCATCCCGTCGTTACGATCGTTCTCGGTCGACCAAAACGCCAGCATATCAATGTTGCCCGCCTGTAATGCGTCGCGCGCTTGCTGGCTGTTTTCGTAGCGGGTCAGCCTTATCGGTCGGTTAAACGACGCGCCGATCAGCTGTAAAAATTCGGCGCTGACCCCTTCCAGTTGATCGGCCTTACGATCCAGAGAGATCGGTGGCTGTGACGTAGCCCAATAGCCCACGCGCAGCACCTTGTGGGTCGCGAGCCACTGCTGGCTCGCTGCGCTGAGTGTCACGGCAGGCAGCGGAACCTCGACGCGCGGCAGCAGGCTGCTGTTATTGGCCGCGGCTGCGCCAAAGCAGAGGCACAGCAGCGGCAACAGCAGGCGGAAAAAGGGGATCACAATGGCGCACTCCAGAGCAGTCAACCGAACGGCAGGCCGCCAGCTTAGCCTGAATAATATAATTAATCTTTAATCAGGCACACGCTGAGGCAAATAGGTACTATTGTGCACCGCGCCTCATCATTAAAAGGATTCATCATGTATACCGCGCCGCTTTCGCCTTACTGCATTGCTATTCTGGACGATCATCCCTCGATTCGTACCGCACTGCGTTTTACTCTGCAGTCGGAACGCGATATGCAGCTGGTGGGCGAATATGGTCGACGCGAGGAGATGCTGACGGCGCTGCAAAGCGTCACGGTTGACGTGCTGGTGCTGGATTACCTGCTGGCGGACGATGAGATTGACGGTTTGCAGATGGTGCGGCATCTGTTAACGCGCCACGACAAACTGAAGATTCTGGTCTCGACCTCGCTGGAGAGCGTGGCGGTGGTACAGCTGCTGCTGAAGGCAGGCGTACGTGGCTTCATTGGCAAAAGCAAAGAGCAGAGCGAGCTGTTACAGGCGATTCGACGGGTGGCACAGGGCGAGCGTTATCTCAGTGAAGATATGCGCGACGCGCTGGAGAAGGCGCACAGCGACGATCGGCACAAGCCCGATGAACCGCTGACGCCAGGCAGCGGCGAAGCCTTACTGACCATGATGCGCGATCTGTCGCCGCGGGAAGAAGAGGTATTGCGCTGTTACCTTGATGGACTCAGCGTGACGGAAATTGCCGTGAAGTTTGCCCGCAGCCGAAAAACGGTCAGCGGGCAGAAACAGGCGGCGCTGCGTAAGCTCGGTCTGCGCAGCGACATTGAGCTGTTTAAATATAAAGACTATTTCACTAATAAAGCTTAGCGGCGCCCTGTGGACGGGTTTTGAAACGACGGTGCAGCCACATATATTGCTCTGGCGCCATCAACACCGCATCTTCCACCACTTTGTTCATGCGCGCCGCGGTTTCACGCTCATCATTCAGCGGAATATCGCTGACGTCAGGCAAAATCACCATTTCATAGCCGCGGCCATGCGGCAGGCGGCGCGGCACAAACGGAATCACCGCTGGCTGACCGGTGCGAATCAGTACGTAACTGCCTTTGGTGGTTGCCGCTTCGTCCACGGCGAAGAACGGCACGAACACGCTGGCGCGTGGGCCGTAATCGTGATCGGGCGCGTACCAGATGATGTCGCCCTGTTTCAGCGCGCGGATCATGCCCTTCAAATCTTTGCGATCGAGCATGCTTTTATTCGAGCGCATCCGCCCCCAGGTTTGCAGCCAGTCGATCAGCGCATTGTTGTGCGGCCGATAGACCCCAATGCCGGGGTTATAGATGCCAAAAATGCGCGCGCCTAGTTCCAGCGTCAGAAAGTGAATGCCCACCAGCAGCACGCCTTTCTTTTCGGCATGGGCTTTTTCAATATGTTCGAGTCCGCTGACCTGAAACCATTTGCGAATGCGCCAGTCAGGCCAGAACCACGCCATGCCAGTTTCCAGCAGGCCCATGCCGACCGATTCAAAATTGTGTTTGATCATCGCTTCGCGCTCGGCTTCTGGCATCGCGGGAAAGCAGAGCTGCAGGTTACGGCGGGCAATGGCCACACGACGACCCAGAAAGCGTCGCGACAGGCGACCTAATCCACAGCCGAGCCAGTAAAGTACCGGGTAGGGCAACAGCACAATGAGATAGAGCAGGGCGATGCCCAGCCAGGTTGGCCAATAGCGAGGATGTAAAAGTGCACGCCTGAATTGAGGCAATTGAGTCATCGTAATCCAGTTATTATCGTTGGCGCCGCTGCGCTTTTCTTAATGTTAATAACATATTGTGCCAGTTTTTTTCGCTAAGCCAAAACCATCAGCGGAAATGTCCCATTTTATGCAAAAAAGCCAGCCGGCTGGCTGGCTTTCGCGATTATTGTTTGAACAATCCTTTTACTTCATGCGGTTCACAACGCCAGTATTGCGGCGGCGCCTGCACCTTTTCACCCAACTCGGCGGCGGCGTGCCACGGCCAGCGCGGATCGTACAGCATGCCACGTGCCAGCGCGACGGCGTCCGCCTGCTGCGAATGCAGCACCGCTTCTGCCTGTTTCGGCTCGGTGATCAGGCCAACGGCAATCACCGGAATGGTTACCGCTTTTTTAACCGCTTCCGCGAAGGGAACCTGATAGTTTGGACCGACGCTGATCTGCTGCTGCGGCGCTAAACCACCGCTCGACACGTGCATGTAATCACAGCCGATCGCTTCCAGCGCCTGGCTTAATGCCACCGACTGCTCAATATCCCAGCCGCCTTCCACCCAATCCGTAGCGGAGATGCGCACGCCCACCGGCTTGCTTGCCGGCACCGCGGCGCGTACTGCGCTGAACACTTCCAGCACGAAGCGCATGCGGTTTTCCAGCGAGCCGCCGTAGTTATCGTCACGCTTGTTCGCCAGCGGCGAAAGGAACTGGTGCAGCAGATAGCCATGTGCAGCGTGCACTTCGATCAGCTCAAAGCCCAGACGATCGGCGCGTTTGGCGCTCTCGACGAAGGCCTGCTTCACTTCATCCAACTCTGCCAGCGAGAGGGCGTGCGGCGTACCGTCGCCATCATTAAACGGCAGCGCAGAAGGCGCTTTAGTTTGCCAGCCGTGCTGCTCAGGCGTTAAAAAACCACCGCCGCGCCACGGCACATCAGTAGAGGCTTTTCTACCGGCGTGTGACAGCTGAATGCCCAGCGGCATGGTGCTGTATTGCCGAATATCTTTCAGTACATCAGCCAGCGCGGCTTCAGTCTCATCGTTCCACAAGCCGAGATCCTGCGGCGTAATGCGACCATCTTCCTGCACGGCGGCGGCCTCAACGATCAGCAGCCCGGCGCCCGACAGCGACAGGTTTCCCAGGTGAATGCGATGCCAGGCGGTAGCGCGGCCCTGTTCAGCTGAATACTGGCACATCGGGGCGATCACGATGCGGTTCTCCAGTGACAATTTGCCAATCTCTAACGGCGAAAATAGCTGACTCATGGGCTCTCCTCATTTTTATTAGCTGGCTAACTTATAGTGAGCGCACGGCAGGGCGTCAAGCGAGCCGCTTAACCTCACGTGCGGCGGTGAAGAAAGTCCGCCCCGGCGCTGTGCATTCATTCTCATTCAGGTATGATGTGCGCGTTTTTCGCTTATTACACAGGAAAAGGTACACCATGCCAGTGTTACATAACCTTGTATCTAATGAAGAGCTGCGGGCGCGCATGCTGGCCGAAACCGAGCCGCGCACCACCGTCTCTTTCTATAAATACTTCCACATTGCCGATCCCAAAGCCTTTCGCGACGCGCTTTATCGCACCTTTACCGCACTGAAGGTGTTTGGCCGCGTTTACGTGGCCCATGAGGGCATTAACGCGCAGATCAGCGTGCCCGCCAGCCGTTACGAAGAGATGAAAGCGCAGCTCTACGCTTTCGATCCGGCGCTGGACAACCTGCGCATGAACGTCGCGCTGGACGATGATGGCAAATCTTTCTGGGTGCTGCGCCTGAAGGTGCGCGATCGCATCGTGGCCGACGGCATTGCCGATGAAACCTTCGATGCGTCGCAGGTCGGTACCTATTTGCAGGCGGCGGAGGTCAACGCGCTGCTCGACGATCCCAACGCGGTATTTGTGGATATGCGCAACCACTATGAATATGAAGTGGGCCATTTCGACAAGGCGATGGAAATTCCTGCCGACACCTTCCGCGATCAGCTGCCGATGGCAGTGGAGATGTTGCAGGAGCACAAAGACAAAAAGATTGTTATGTACTGCACCGGCGGTATTCGCTGTGAAAAAGCCAGCGCCTGGATGCTGCATAACGGCTTTGACGACGTCGCGCACATTGAAGGCGGCATCATTGAGTATGCCCGCCGCGCTCGCGAGCAGGGTTTACCGGTACGCTTCAAGGGCAAGAACTTCGTGTTTGACGAGCGGATGGGTGAGCGCATCTCCGATGACGTGCTGGCGCATTGTCATCAGTGCGGCACGCCGTGCGATACCCACGTCAACTGTAAAAACGACGGCTGTCATTTGCTGTTTATTCAGTGCCCGAGCTGCGCCGAAAAGTTTCAGCACTGCTGTAGCCCGATCTGTATGGAAGAGCTGGCGCTACCGCCGGAAGAGCAACGTGCGCGTCGTGCCGGTCGTGAAAACGGCAATAAAATTTTCAACAAGTCGCGCGGCTTGCTGAACGTCACGATGGCGATTCCTGCACCTGAGGAAAAATAGCGCATAAAAAAGGCCGACAATGTCGGCCTTTTTACTGACAAACGTCGTGATTACTGACGCACACCTTCCACCGAGATAATCAGCTGCACCTTCTGCGATGCCGGACCGAGATCTTTCTTGATATTAAAATCTTTCAGCACAATTTCACCTTCGGCTTCAAAACCTGCACGGTAGCCGCCCCACGGATCTTTGCCTTCGCCGAGCATTTTCGCTTCCAGCGTCACCGGTTTAGTCACGCCATTCAGCGTCAGGTTGCCGGTGATATCGAGTTCATCGCCATCTTTTTTCACGCTGGTCGACACAAAGGTGGCCTGCGGGAATTTGCCTGCGTTCAGGAAGTCCGCGCTACGCAGATGCTTATCGCGTTCGGCATGATTGGTATCAAGGCTGTTGGTGTTAATGGTGACGTTCACTTTGTCTGCAGAAGGGTTCTTCTCATCAAAGGTGAAGCTGCCGTCGAAGTCTTTGAAGGTACCGTAAAGCCAGCTGTAGCCCAGATGTTGGATACGGAAATTAACAAAGGCGTGTTGGCCCTCCTTGTCGATTTTGTAATCGGCGGCCAGCGCAGCAGCGGAACTCATCAGCAGCGAGGCGGCAATCATGCCAGTTAACGTCTTCTTTAACATAGTATTTCCTTTCCAGAGATCATTGGATGCGGAATCCCAGCATCCTTTTCAGGGTGATGTCGCGATCGATAAAGTGGTGTTTTAGGGCCGCAAGGCCATGAAGCACCGAAATGATCACGACGGTCCATGCCAGCCAGAGATGGATGTCGCCAGCCAGATCCGCCTGCTCGCCGCTACCAGCCAACGTGGCCGGGACGGTAAACCAGCCAAACACAGAGATAGGATCGCCATCCGCGGTTGAAATCAGGTAGCCGCTGATAAAAATGGCGAACAGTAGGGTATAGAGCAACAGGTGGGCGACCACCGCGCTAATACGCACCAGCGGTGAATAGCTGCTCAGCGGCGGCGGTGGGGGTGAGATAAACCGCCACACCACACGCACGATCATGACGATGAACAGCAAAATGCCGATACTTTTATGAATTTCAGGCGCCTGATGATACCAGCCGTCATAATAGCCGAGCGTGACCATCCACAGGCCCAACGCAAACATGCCATAAACCGCGAAGGCCACCAGCCAGTGCAACAGAATGGTGAAATGGCTGTACGCACCGGGCGCAGAAGTGTGTTTCATTGTCGTGTTCTCCCTCACATGATGCTGCGAGAATGACCAGCTCATTGCAGAAAATCAACGATAATTACGCTTCTTCATAAATTAGTTTTTCTTATTCAGAAAAAATGATTTTTACGCGGATTTATTATCAGAAATTATGTAAAACCAGCGTCTCATCTTTGAATCATCTGCCTGTGTCGGGCTTGCGGCAATTATTGATCTGCATCAAAAAAATTGATGCTTAAGGGCTGTTTTTTGCCGTTGTGTCAGTGTTTGTAAATCAGCGCTGCTGGATTTCTGTGCGAACGGTAGGTGTCGTGCCGGTGAAACGCAGAATTTACGCTACGCTTGCGTGTTGAAAACGAGCGAGCCGGAGTAAAAAACTGGCTTTACACGACTTAGTGGTGATTCATGCCGCCAAATTTGCATGTTCGCGCTATGCCGTTTACGATAGTTTTCAGTTCATTACAAAGCGCTGCGATATAGCTTTCTCCATCCACAGTTGGATCAAGACGGCGAAAGCTATGCTGCTGCATCATCATCACTGATATGAGGCATAACATGGGCGATAACCTTGCCGCTGGCAAAAAGCACTTCTGGAATAAGAAGCCGAAGAAAGAACTGACGGTTGACGATATCACCATCGTTGACCGCAAAATGCTGCGTCGCGCGGTCGGTGCTGCGGCACTCGGCAACGCTATGGAGTGGTTCGACTTTGGCGTTTACAGCTATCTTGCCGTGACCATCGGTAAAATCTTCTTTCCTGGCGCCAGCCAGGCCGCGCAGCTGATCGCCACCTTCGGGGCGTTCTCGGCGGCGTTTTTGGTACGTCCGATCGGCGGCCTGTTCTTTGGGCCACTGGGCGACCGCATTGGCCGACAAAAAGTGCTGGCGATCACCATGATCATGATGGCGATCGGTACCTTCTGTATCGGTCTGATTCCCAGCTACGCTAGCATCGGCATTCTGGCGCCGATTCTGCTGTTGACCGCGCGTCTGGTACAGGGTTTCTCCACCGGCGGTGAATATGGCGGTGCGGCAACCTTTATTGCGGAATACTCTACCGATAAGCGTCGCGGCTTTATGGGCAGCTGGCTGGAGTTCGGGACGCTGGGCGGCTATCTGCTCGGTGCGGGACTGGTGACCGGCATGACGGCGGCGATGTCCACCGAAACGCTGATGTCATGGGGCTGGCGCGTGCCGTTTTTTATCGCCGCACCGTTAGGGCTGTTTGGTCTTTACGTGCGTCTGAAGTTGGAAGAGACGCCTGCGTTCCAGAAGCACATGGAAGAGCAGGATAAGCGCGAGCATGAAAAGCCGCCGATCGGCGTCTGGCAGATGCTGCGCAAATATCAGGCGCAGATGCTGAAGTGTATCGGTCTGGTGCTGCTGTTTAACGTCTCCAACTACATGCTGACCTCTTACATGCCAAGTTATCTCACCGGTATTCTGGGCATGAGCGAGCTGAGCGGCCTGCTGCTGGTGCTGGTGGTCATGTTTGTCATGATGCCGCTGACGCTGTTCTGGGGTCACTGGAACGACCATCTGGGCCGCCGTCCGGTTATTGCCCTTGGCGCAATCGGCCTGCTGATATTTGCGCTGCCCTGTTTCTGGCTGATCGGCACCGGCAATCTGCTGTGGGTATTTGTCGGACTGATGATGTTGGGCATTATCCACACCTGCTTCAGCGGGACTATGCCGTCGGCGCTGCCGTCACTGTTTGCCACCGATGTGCGCTACAGCGCGCTGGCGATCGGCTTCAACATTTCCGTTTCGCTGTTTGGTGGCACCACGCCCTTGATGACCGCGTGGCTGGTGGAGAAGAGCGGCAACGTGATGATGCCAGCATGGTATCTGATGGGCGCGGCCGTGATTGGCTTGATTACCGTGTTCTTTATGCGCGAAAGCGCCCGTAAGCCGCTGCACGGTTCGGCACCTGCCGTAGCTTCAGAAGCGGAAGCGGAATCGCTTATCAAGAAAATTAAACTGCGTCGTCAGCAGAAGAATCATTAAGCTCAGCCCTGAAACAGGCTGGCCAGGCGTGGAAGTAACTTGAAATATAAAAAAGGCGCACTCAGGTGCGCCTTTTTTTATTGCAGAACGCGGTTCAGGAAAAGCGATTGAGTGAGAAGGGCGCTAAATCAAAAGCGGTGGGTTGATCGGCCGCAAATTGCGCGGCAATTTCGCCCAGCACGCTGGCAAATTTAAAACCGTGACCGCTTAAGCCGGTGATAATTAATCGATTAGGATGGCCAGGTAGCCGGTCGATAATAAAATCCTCATCGGGAGAATTATCGTAGGTGCAGGCCGCGCCGTGCAGGCAAACGCCAATACCGGGCAAAAACTGACGCAAAAACGAGAAGGCTTCACTGCCATCCGCCGCATAACTGCCAAACGGTGTACGCTCCTGTGGGGTATTAATCCACTGGCCGCCGTCGTGGCGACCGACCTTCAGCGCGTTATCCTTCGCCGGGAAACCGTAGAACTGGCTGCCGTTGGCCATCTCAACGGTAAATGCCGGAAACTTATTATTTTCACTGTAGCGGCCATCGGCCTGATACCAGGCAAAGACTTTACGCAATGGCCGAACCGGCAGGCCGGGCACCAGCTGATTGACCCAGGTGCCAGCGCTGATCAGCAGCTTACGGGCGTGAAAAACGCCGTCGCCAGTAGTAACCGTTTGCAGATCGCCTTCGGTGCCGATGCTGTCGACGCCGCAGTTAAACAGTTGCGCACAGCCCGCTTGTTCAGCCAGGCGAATGTAACTACGAATCGCCTGCTCAGCGAGCAAATAACCGGAATCCGCTTCAAACGCGCCGAGATAGCCATCGGGAACGTTGAGCTGTGGCCAGCGCTGACGAATCTCCTCGGTTTGCAACACCTGCACATTCAGCTGATGTGCGTTGGCGCTTTCGATAACGTTATTCAGGAAGGTGGAGTCGGCGGGTGCCAGGTTGATCACGCCGCTGCGATGCATAATACGCTCGCCGCTCAGCTGCTCCAGCTCGTCCCACAGCGTCTGGGCGCGCAGCACCAGCGGCACATAGCGAGCGCCTTCACCGTACGCATGACGAATCAACCGGGTTTCGCCGTGATGGCTGCCCTGCTGATGCGGCGGATGCGCGCTGTCAATCATCAACACTTTCAGGCCAGCGCGGGTGGCGTAATAGCCCGCCGCTGCGCCTACCGATCCGCTTCCTGCCACGATCAAATCATAAACCATCTGTTCTCTACTCCTGAGCGCTACTGCCATGGCGGGAGCATAACAAAAGATAGCGGGCATTAAAAAGGCACCCGCGGTGGGTGCCTGTCTTTAGCCTGCAGAAATGCTTAATGTTTCTTGTAGTCACGATCGTGGAACTCGGTCGATTCGATTTTTGCAATGCCAGCTTCAAGGATAGAGATAAACTGTCGGGCGACGTCGGTGGTAATCCAGTAGGTTGGGCCAACGTCAGCGTCATCTTCCTGCTGTTCCTGGGAAGAGAGTGAATGCAAGCGAAGCATCATGGCGTCATAGCTGTCAACAGTACTGATATCCCATCCAACCAGTGGATGTGTCTGAATAACATCTTTGTTCTTATCCATTATAACCTCCTTATTACTCGTTAAACGAAGTGTACTATTGAGGTCAATGCGGGCTTTTTTCTGACAGCAGCGGGCTAATTATAACACGGGTTGAACACCCGGACTGCGAGGGCACGATAAAATAGTTTTGCGCAGGAATAAAGCAAATATTCATGCGGCGAAAACACCGCATAAAAAATAATCAGCGTAATAAATAAGCCAATTAATTATTCAATAACAGGTTCACTTTTACTGCTGCCGGTGCGTTTTTCCAGCGCCTCGGCGAGTCGGGCATAATGGGTCTGCAACGCCGCATCATTTTCCTGATTCTGCGATTCCAGACGCATGCTGTGCGACAGCAGCTGGCTGGCACGTTCGTCAAGGCAGAAGGGGAGCCAGGAAAAGGCAGTTTCAAGTACGGTCAAACGGCGTTGCTGATCGCCAATCAGCGTCAGTAATTCACCAAAGGTCATCGCCTCTTCGGGATTTTCATAGGTCATGGTAGACACCTCCTGTAAGTCATCACAGGCGCAAGAATAGGTGAAGGCATAAAAAGAGTCTATATCGCGATACGCGATCTGGCGAGGCAGGCAGCGGGATAAAAAAGCCGGATGGCGACACCCGGCAAAACAGCACAAAATAAAACGGTTATTGCGGAAACCAGTCGTCAGCACTTTCCCAGGTTTCCTGCAGAATATGGCTCACCTGCTCACGCGCCTCTTTCCCTTTGCCCATCACCGTGAGGTTGTTGGCGCTGGCGTAACGTACGCTGACGTGCGCTTCATCGTCGGGAAAATGTTCGTTCAAACGTCGGGTCAGTTCTTCTGCCAGCGCATCCAGTGCGCCCGGCGGCAGCGTCTGCGTTTTTGCTACGGTAATTTCAACACGCATGAGGACCTCCGTGAATATACTGTCTATTTGTACAGTATTGTTCGGCAGCACGCAAGTGAAAGAAACGGAAGACAACGGGAAGGCGGATACCTTCCCGTCAGATTTACAGCGCGACGCGCCAGTTCAGGCTTTCACCGGCTAAAAAGGGCACTAGGCTCTCTTCGCCCAGCGCAATGCTCTCGGGCACCGTCCAGGCTTCGCGCACCAGCGTAATGCGTTCTTCATTCAGCGGCAGGCCATAAAAGCGCGGGCCGTTTTCTGAGCAGAATGCTTCAAAGTGGCTTAGCGCGCCCATCTCTTCAAACACCGTGGCGTAAGCAGGCAGCGCCACCGGCGCATTGAACACGCCCGCGCAGCCGCAGCTCGACTCTTTACGATGGCGGGCGTGCGGCGCAGTGTCGGTGCCCAAAAAGAAGCGCGGATTGCCGCTGGCGATCACGTCACGCAGCGCCTGTTGATGCACATTGCGCTTGAGGATCGGCAGGCAGTAAAGGTGCGGCCGCACGCCGCCCACCAGCATGTGATTACGGTTAAACATCAGGTGCTGTGGCGTGATGGTGGCACCGAGCAGATCATTGGCTTCCAGCACATACTGTGCTGCTTCACGGGTGGTGATGTGTTCCATGACAATTTTTAAGCCCGGAAACTGCTGGCGCAGCGGGATCATCACCGTTTCAATAAAGCGCGCTTCACGGTCGAAAATATCGATATGGGCGTCGGTGACTTCGCCATGAATCAGCAGCGGCATGCCGATCGCCTGCATGCGTTCAAGCACGCTGGCAATAGCGGCGATGCTGGTTACACCGTGGCTGGAGTTGGTGGTGGCGTGCGCCGGATAGAGCTTGGCGGCGGTAAACACGCCTTCACGAAAACCGTGCTCCACTTCTGCTGCATCCAGCGAATCGGTGAGGTAGCAGGTCATTAGCGGCTGAAAACGGTGCTGTTGTGGCAGCGCAGCCAGAATGCGTTCACGGTAGGCGCGGGCTGCGGCCACGCTGGTCACCGGCGGCACCAGGTTGGGCATCACAATCGCACGGCCACAGACTTCACTGGTATAGGGCAAAACGGTATGCAGCATCGCATCATCACGCAGATGAATATGCCAGTCGTCTGGGCGGCGAATCTGTAGTTGCTGGGGTTGTGCGGTCATCAATCAGGCTCCGGCGAGGATAAATGTCAGGGATACTTTATGCCGGGACATAAGCATAAGGGGCAAGGCAATCGATTGCACCTCATTTATATCTCCATCACATAAAAAAGCCCCTTTACGGGGCGGCTATCACTTTATTGCGTAAAAGGAATGATCAACTCGCCGGGCTTCACTTCGATACCGGTGGCAAAGCGTTTGGCCAGCGCTTCAGCCTTGCTGCGGTCGCTGCTCAGCAGATAGGCCGGTTGCTGGTTGAAGTAACTTTTCAGCGACTGGTTCAGATAGGGCGTCAGCGTTTTCAGCACCGGCTGCATTTTCTCCGGCTGCACATCGACCTGCACGATCTCCAGATCCTGCAGGAAGATAGCGCCCTGTTGGCGATCAAAGCGCGGCTGAGCGCGCATGGTCAGCAGCATCTCCGCCTGCTGTGGGCCAAACAGCGAAGTGATATTGACGGCGGCATGGCCGGTGAGCGTCACTTTGCCTGGATCCTGACGGCCAATCTGGCTGTTAAGCTGAGAGAGCACAATATGCGCGTTAACCAGCCCCGATACGCCAACCTCTTTTTCGAAGTTATTGTGTTTCGCCAGCGCCTGGTTGATCTCCTGTTCGCTGATGGTGTATTGCGTGAGCTTGTTACAGCCGCTCAGGCAGAGCATCAGCAGCAGCATCGACGCCCCGGCGATAATCTTTTTCATTGCACGCTCATCTGGTCAGTAAATAGTGAGGGCGCATAGCTTGCCTCAAGGCGGACACGCTGTCACCAGGTGCAGGCGTAAAGAAGAGGATTGGGAAGGGGGAAAAGCGGGCAGCAGAATGCCACCCGCAGCAGGTTACTGCGCAATAGAGGAGAGCAAGTTAATCTGCGTCTGTTTCGCCATGTTGTCGCGGTATTCCGCCACGCGCGACGGGTAATTCACGCCGGCTACCAGCGTCAGCGAGCGCAACAGCGGAAACAGATTGATGTCATCTTCAGAGAGTTCGCCGTTAACCGCGTTGGGCTGCACGATCAGCTTGTCGAGCTGGCGCAGATCATCACTGATATTTTTAATCAGGCCGGCCGAATGGCTTTTCAGCTCGCTGAAATCGCCCATCGTCGCTTCCTTTTTGTTTTTGAAGTAAGCGCGCGCTTCCGGCGTATCAAACTCGGCAAAGGGTGCCTCAGCGACGCGTGGCGTAATCAGTTTGTAGACATAGCCATTGACCCGGCGTAGCCAGTCGGCGATGGCGGCATTGGTGCCGCCGGTCAGCAGCGGCTGGCCGTCGCTGTTATCCACAAAATGCACAATGTCCATGCTTTCCGCCATGGCGCTGCCATCCGCTTTCTGCAGGATCGGCACCATTTTCTGCCCAATCAGGCGGCGCGGCGTCTCTTCATCGTCGTTGGACAGGACGATCAGTTCCACCGGCAGGTTCTTCAGACCAAAAATCATGCGTGCCTTTACGCAAAAGGGGCAATGTTCGTAAATGTATAATTTCACGTTAGCGTCTCCTTGTTGTATTTGGTCACAGGCCTGGTAATGGCCTCAATAAAGTATGGAAGAGAACGGGCGCAGGTCAACCCGGCTTCGGTTGTAGCCAGACAGATGACCATCAACAGCACGGCAAACGCAGACGAAGAGAAACCGGTTAAGCGGCTGAGCTGCGGACGGTTTTTTCAGGGGTTTCGCCGTGCGGTGGGTAAGAATTGTCCTGTTTGCGACAGCCTCACGAAAGTGAAACTGTGGTTTTACCCTTGTGCCTGTTGAAGGTTATAGTTAACCGCAGGCGCGGAGATTTCCCGGCTGGCTGTCGCCGCCGTTGCCCATTGCGCCCACTATCACCGATGCGTTTTGCAGGCCACAACTTCAGGAGAGAAAATGTTTGGCTACCGTTCTGCTGCTCCCCGGGTACGTCTTACCACCGACCGCTTAGTGGTCAGGCTGGTTCATGAACGTGATGCTTGGCGAATGGCTGACTACTATGCGGAGAACCGCGATTTCCTCAAGCCCTGGGAGCCGGTGCGTGATGAGAGCCACTGTTATCCTTCCGGCTGGCAGGCACGGCTGGGGCTGATCACCGATATGCATCGTCAGGGCAGCGCCTACTATTTCATCCTGCTGGATGAGCAGGAGAGCGAAGTGCGCGGCGTCGCCAACTTCAGTAACGTGCTGCGCGGCTCGTTCCACGCCTGTTATCTCGGTTACTCGCTGGGCGAAAAATGGCAACAGCAGGGCTTGATGTTTGAAGCGCTGCAGGCCGCCATCGGCTATATGCAGCGTCAGCAGCGAATTCATCGCATCATGGCAAACTACATGCCGCACAATGCGCGCAGCGGTAACCTGCTGGCGCGTCTGGGTTTTGAGAAAGAGGGCTACGCCAAAGATTATTTGCTGATCGACGGGCGCTGGCAGGACCATGTGTTAACGGCGCTGACCTGGCGAGAATGGACGTCAGAGCGGCGCGGTAGTTAACCCTTTAAGGGACGTGAAATGAAAATTGATTTATCCGCCCACGAGGCGCGGGTGATTGGCGCCATGCTGGAGAAGCAGGTCACCACGCCGGATCAGTATCCGCTATCGATCAACGGCGTGCTGGCCGCCTGTAACCAGAAATCCAACCGCGATCCGGTGCTAACGCTGAATGAACGCCAGGTGCAGGACACGCTCGACCTGCTGGTTAAAAAGCATCTGCTGAGCACGCAAAGCGGCTTTGGCCAGCGGGTGGTGAAATATGAACAGCGCTTCTGCAACTCCGCTTTTGGCGATCTGAAATTCACCGCTGGCGAGGTGGCTATCGTCACGCTGCTGCTGCTACGCGGTGCGCAGACGCCGGGCGAACTGCGCAGCCGCAGCGGTCGACTGCACGAATTCAGCGACATGGCCGAAGTGGAAGCCACGCTGGAAACGCTGGCGAGCCGTGAAGACGGGCCTTTTGTGCTGCGTCTGCCGCGCGAAGCGGGTAAACGCGAAAGCCGTTATGCGCATCTGTTCAGCGGGCAGCCCGACGTCACGCCGTCAGCCGAGCCGGTCATGGCGGCGGAAGAGAGCGATATGGCGCAGCGCATCACGCAGCTGGAGCAGGAGATGGCAACAATAAAGCAGCAACTGGCTGCGCTGATGGCGGAAAAGGGTGCACGTTATGACGATTAAGATTGGCATGGTCGGCTTAGGCAGCATCGCGCAGAAAGCCTGGCTGCCGGTACTGAGCCGCGCCGACAGCTGGCAACTGGTGGGCGCTTTTTCACCAAATCAGGCGAAAGCACAGCCGGTGTGCGATCGTTATCGCATCGCCAGCTACGCCAGGCTGGATACGCTGGCCGCTGATTGCGACGCGGTGTTTGTGCACAGCAGCACCGCGTCACATTACGCGGTGGTGAAAACCCTGCTGCTGGCGGGGGTGGACGTTTGCGTCGACAAACCGCTGGCGCAGACGCTGGCCGAAGCGGAAGAGCTGGTGGAACTGGCCGCAGCGCGCGGGCGCAAATTGATGGTGGCCTTCAACCGGCGTTTTGCCCCGCGTTATCTGCAACTCAGGGCAGAACTGGGCGATCTGGCGTCGCTGCGCATGGACAAACACCGCAGCGACAGCATCGATCACGATCTGCAGTTCACCCTGCTGGATGATTACCTGCATCTGCTGGATACGCTGATCTGGCTGGGCGGCGGCAAGGTCACGCTGCTGCAGGGCCAGCTGCTCACCAACAGCAGCGGGCAGATGCGCTACGCCGAGCATCTGTTTGCCGCCGGCGACGCACGATTAACCGCCAGTATGCATCGTCGGGCGGGCAGCCAGCGCGAAACCCTGCTGGCGGTCAGCGACGGCGCGGTGACCGAGATCGCCGATATGCGCGAATGGCGTCAGGAACGTAACGGTATTATTCACACGGAGCCTGCGCCAGGCTGGCAAAACGTGCTGACGCAGCGCGGATTTGAGGGTGCGGCGCACCATTTTATTCACTGCGTACAAAATCAGACTCAGCCGCAGACCAGCGGTGAACAGGCGCTGGTGGCGCAGCGCATGGTGGAAGCCATCTGGCAGGCACACGCGCAGCAATAACCTTTGCTCACAATCGAAAGTGGTTATTTAGCGCGGTGTCAGTAGACTATCGCCCCGGGCAGCCCTGCGCTGCCCCTTCTTTTTTTACTTTCAGGATGCGCAGTAAACCATGAACCTGTTGAAATCGCTGGCAGCGGTCAGTTCTATGACGCTGTTTTCGCGCGTGCTGGGCTTTGCCCGGGATGCGCTTGTTGCACGCGTGTTTGGTGCCGGTATGGCTACCGACGCCTTCTTTGTTGCCTTTAAGTTGCCTAATCTGCTGCGCCGTATTTTTGCTGAGGGCGCCTTTTCACAGGCCTTTGTGCCGATCCTCGCGGAATACAAAAGCAAGCAGGGTGAAGAGGCGACACGGGTGTTTGTAGCCTACGTTGCGGGCCTGCTGACGCTGGCGCTGGCGATCATCACTTTTCTCGGCATGATCGCCGCGCCGTGGGTGATCATGGTGACCGCGCCCGGTTTTGCCGACACCGCCGATAAGTTTGCGCTGACCTCGTCGCTGCTGCGCGTGACCTTTCCCTATATCATGCTGATTTCGCTCGCCTCGCTGGCGGGGGCGATCCTCAATACCTGGAACCGTTTTTCGGTGCCGGCGTTTGCGCCGACCTTGCTGAACGTCAGCATGATCGGCTTTGCGCTGTTTGCCGCGCCGCATTTCCATCCGCCGGTGATGGCGCTGGCGTGGGCGGTGGTGGTGGGCGGCGTGCTGCAGCTCGGCTATCAGCTGCCGCACCTCAAAAAGATCGGCATGCTGGTGATGCCGCGCCTGAACCTGAAAGATGCCGGTGTCTGGCGAGTGATGCGCCAGATGGGGCCGGCGATTCTGGGCGTGTCTGTCAGCCAGATTTCGCTGATCATCAATACCATCTTCGCCTCTTTTCTGGTGTCCGGTTCGGTCTCCTGGATGTATTACGCCGATCGCCTGATGGAGTTTCCTTCCGGCGTGCTCGGCGTAGCGCTGGGCACCATTCTGCTGCCGTCACTGGCCAAAAGCTTCGCCAGCGGCGATCACGATGATTACTCGCGTCTGATGGATTGGGGTTTACGGCTCTGCTTGCTGCTGGCCCTGCCAAGTGCGGTGGCATTGGGCATTCTTTCCGGCCCGCTGACCACCGCGCTGTTTCAGTACGGCAAATTCACCGCCTTTGACGCGGCGATGACCCAGCGTGCGCTGGTGGCTTATTCGGTGGGCTTAACCGGACTGATTGTGGTGAAAGTGCTGGCACCTGGCTTCTATTCGCGTCAGGACATTAAAACGCCGGTGAAAATCGCTATCGTGACGTTGATTTGTACCCAGTTGATGAATCTGGCCTTTATCGGTCCGCTGAAGCACGCCGGTCTGGCGCTGTCGATTGGCCTGGCGGCCTGCCTGAACGCCGCGCTGCTGTACTGGCAGCTGCGTAAGAAAAATATCTTTATTCCCCAACCGGGCTGGCACAGCTTTTTGCTGCGTCTGGTGCTGTCGGTGGTGGTAATGGCAGCGGTGCTGGTGGGCGTGCTGATGCTGATGCCGGCATGGGAAAACGGCAGCATGCTGTGGCGATTACTGCGTCTGGCAGCGGTCTGTGCGGTGGGTGGTGGCAGCTATTTTGTCATGCTTGGGCTGATGGGATTCCGCCTGCGCGATTTTAATCGCCGGACTTCAGCATAAATGAAAGCGAGGCGGCCTGCGGGCCGCCTGTACCGATTACGCTTTTCTGCTGAGCATGACGTGGCCTTTCGCCTGGCCATCGGGGCCATAAAAAGGCTGACTTTGATGCGGCTTTAACACCGCCAACGCATGCTCAGTAAAGTGCATCTGGTGATCCAGCAGCATGCCGTTGTGCGTGTTGGTGTCACGCAGTCGCTCGGTACGCAGTTGAATCTCCTGCCAGCGCAGCGCCATATCCTGCCGATCGCTATAGGGTGCCTGCACGCCTTCGCTTTTCTCGGTGGTTTTACGCATCTCATCGAGATAGTTCAGCGTGGTCAGCAGCAGCGTTTTGTCTTCGGTAATACGTTGCAGCTGGCTGCTATTGATGCGACCCGCCGAGAGCATTTCCTGCTCTTCATTCATGATCGCATGTAACGATGACAACACTTCCAGGATCTTATTCAGCGTAGTCTGCAGGTTATTCATGGCGCACGGTTATCCTGTAAAACTTAATTGTTCCCCAGCCACTGTTTGGTGTCCTGAATCAGCGCATCGGCAATTTTGCCAGCATCCATTTTCAGTTCGCCATTACGGATGGCCGTTTTGAGTTGCTCAACGCGAGCGGTATTAATGTCCTGGCTGCCCGGCTTCATCAGCTCGGCCTGCGCATTGCTCAGACTAACCTGCGCGGCGGTGCTGCTTTCGCTGGCTTTCACCGGTGTGGCAGCGGTGCGCACTTTGGCGGTCTGCGCGTCATTGTTGTCACGTGACTGGACGGTGCTTACCGGTTTCAGGGGTTGAGTTCTGTCGATGCTCATAATGAAGCTCCTGTCAGGTTCAGGCGGTTTTTGCCGCATGCTAATTATAGAGTAATGTCGTTGTTGCTTACTCTATCGGCAGAACAGCACTGTTCTTTAATCGCTTAGAGCGTTATAAGAATATTCCCATTAGGGTCGACGCGTCCACTCACCACCTGCCCATTGTTCATTCTGACCCGCACCGGCTGCGCGGCGGTGGCATTATTCATCGCTTTGCCTTCGCCGCTGGCGTTAAAGCCTTCGCCCTGCGCAATCACCATCACGTTCTGACCCGCCTGCACGCGCCACGGTTGACGCACCATCATTAAGGTTACCGGTTGGCCCGGCACCAGGTCGCGCATGGCAACCGCATCGGCAAGCTGTTCCGGCGTATCGGCGATGCGCGCCGGTAACGTATCCAGACGGCCCTGTTTCACTTCCAGATCGGCGAGGGTTAAGGTTGCGCCACGCGCGACCTGGCGACTGACCACCACATAGTTACCGGACACCTGTACCTGCACCTGCAAATAACGACGCGTCTGGCCACAGTTGGCCGCCACGCTGATGTTGCCCCACATGCGGCTGTTACCCGGCAGCGAAAACTGCGGCGCCTCACAGGCGGGCCATTGATTCTGCGGCGTGCGAACCACCACCTGCATACCTTGCGCATGCTCAGCATCACGCGCCTGAAAAAACTGCGTTAACTGGCTGGTCAGATCGGCTGCGCTGGCGCTGTGTACCGCGAGAAGCAGGCCGCTAAGCAGCATTATGATGTTACGCATGGTCATTCCCCCGAAATCATTATGGTGAGGATTCTACCGATGATTACCAAAACTCAAGGCGACAAATAGCGACGCTTTTTAGCGCTATTCCGTCGATAGCGATTGTGCCTTCGCCCTTATGCTGTCAACTCGAAATTTCGAATGCCGGAGGAAGCATGATCGACAAACTGGATGCAGCACTGAGATTTGGCACTGAGGCGATTAACCTGCGCGCCCAGCGTCAGGAGATCCTCGCATCCAACATCGCCAACGCAGATACCCCAGGTTATCAGGCGCGTGATATCGACTTCGCCAGTGAACTGAGCCGGGTAATGAAGAATGGCCGGGCGGAAGGTAGCAGCATGTCGCTGGCGGTGACGTCGGCACGCCATATTCCGGCTGAGGTTAACCAGGCGGCGTCGCTGGATCTGCAATACCGTATTCCTGACCAGCCTGCGCTGGATGGCAACACGGTAGATATGGACCGCGAGCGTACGCAGTTTGCGGATAACAGCCTGAAATATCAGACCGATTTGACCCTCATCAGTAGCCAGATCAAAGGCATGATGAGCGTACTTCAGGGGCAATAATTATGTCTTTATTAAGTATTTTTGATATTGCCGGATCGGCAATGACTGCACAGTCACAGCGCCTTAACGTCAGCGCCAGTAACCTGGCCAACGCCGACAGCGTAACCGGACCCGATGGCCAGCCTTACGTGGCCAAGCAGGTCGTGTTCCAGACCGATGCGGCTCAGGGTCAGGCCACCGGCGGCGTTCGCGTCGTACAGGTGATTGACGATCCGACGCCGGCCAAGCTGGTGTATGACCCGGGTAACCCGATGGCTGATGCCAAAGGCTACATCAAAATGCCAAACGTCGATGTGATCGGTGAAACGGTGAATACCATGTCGGCGTCGCGCAGCTACCAGGCCAACGTCGAGGTATTGAACACCGTGAAATCGATGATGATGAAAACCCTGACGATGGGTCAATAACGGAGAACAACATGGGCATTGCGATTAGCGCGAATGATCCTCTTGATACCAGCAAGGTCACTACGGCAAGCGGCAGTCAGGATAAAAGCTCGGCGGATTTACAGAACCAGTTCCTGACCCTGCTGGTGGCGCAGCTGAAAAATCAGGATCCAACCAATCCGATGGATAACAGCCAGCTCACCACCCAGCTGGCACAGATCAACACCCTGAGCGGCATTGAGAAACTCAATACCACGCTGGGCTCGATCTCCGGCCAGATCACCAGCGGTCAGTCGCTGCAGTCTTCTGCGCTGATTGGTCGTGGCGTCATGATCGATGGCAGCCAGGTGCTGGTCGGCAAGGGCGAAACCACGCCGTTTGGCGTCAGCCTGGCCACCGCGTCAACCGCCACCACCGCAACGATTACCGATGCAGGCGGCAACGTGGTTCGCACCCTGGATCTGGGTGGAATGACCGCCGGTACCCATACGTTCTCCTGGGACGGCACCATGACCGACGGCACCACCGCGCCGGACGGTAAGTACAAGGTATCGCTGGCAGCGTCCAGTGGCACCACCCAGCTGGTGGCGCAGCCACTGAATTACGCCTACGTCAACGGCATTACCACTGCCAGCACGGGGTCAACATTAGATCTTGGAACGATGGGTAACGCCACGTTAGATGACGTCCGTCAAATTCTTTAACGACTTAACACTTTCTCAGGAGTGAATGAATCATGGGTTTTTCTCAAGCAGTCAGCGGTTTAAACGCAGCATCCAGTAATCTCGACGTCATTGGCAACAACATCGCCAACTCCGCGACCTCTGGCTTTAAATCAAGCACCATCTCTTTTGCCGACATTTTTGCCGGTTCAAAAGTGGGTATGGGTGTGAAAGTGGCCGCGGTAACGCAGAACTTTAAAGACGGCACGCCAACCACCACCAGTCGTGGTCTTGACGTGGCAATCAGCGATGCGGGCTTCTTCCGCATGACCGACGCATCGGGCGGCGTACTCTATTCCCGTAACGGTCAGTTTACGCTGGATGCCGATCGTAACATCGTCAACATGCAGGGCCTGCAGCTGACCGGCTATCCGGCAACCGGCAACCCGGCCACCATTCAGACCGGTGTTAACCCAACGGCGCTGCGCGTGCCGACCGAGCAGATGACCGCCAGCGCCACCACCAAAGGTGCTCTGATCGCTAACCTGAACTCGTCAGACAAAGTGAAGACCGGTGGCGCGTTCGACGCGACTAACCCGGACACCTACAACGTTAAAACCAGTATGACCACCTTTGACTCGTTGGGTAACGAGCACAAGATGGACCTTTACTACGCGAAATCTGCTGACAACCAGTGGGACGTCTATCCGATTGACTCCAGCACCGGCACCGCCAGCTATGCCAATCCAGGCAACCCAGGCGCGACTCCGCCAGTGGCACCAACGCCATTCCGTATGAGCTTTGATAACAACGGCACCATGACCTCAGCGCCAACTATCACGCTGAACATGGGCGCACTGAACGGCTCGAATGCACAGACGTTTGCCCTGAATATGGCAGGCAGCCTGCAGCAGAACACCGGCGCTAATACCTTTGGTAACCCAACGCAGGATGGCTATGCACCGGGCGACCTGACCAGCTATCAGATCAACGACGACGGCACGCTGGTAGGAACTTACTCAAACCAGAAAACTCAGGTGCTGGGTCAGATCGTGCTGGCGAACTTCGCTAACCCGGAAGGCCTGAAGTCTGAAGGCGACAACGTCTGGTCCTCAACCAGTGCTTCTGGTCAGGCGCTGGTTGGCCTCGCTGGCACCGGTAACCTCGGTAACCTGACCGCCGGCGCGCTGGAATCATCCAACGTTGACCTGAGCCAGGAGCTGGTCAACATGATCGTTGCGCAGCGTAACTACCAGTCAAATGCGCAGACGATTAAAACCCAGGATCAGATCCTCAACACGCTGGTTAACCTGCGTTAATTCGCTAACGGGATTGCACTATGGATCACGCGATATATACCGCCATGGGCGCGGCAAGTCAGACGATGGATCAGCAGGCGGTAACCGCCAGCAACCTCGCCAACGCCGCTACCCCAGGATTTCGTGCTCAGCTGAATGCGCTGCGCGCCGTACCGGTCGAAGGCTGGTCGCTGCCAACGCGTACGCTGGTTGCCGCCTCCACGCCGGGTGCCGACATGTCTCAGGGCACCATGGACTATACCGAACGTCCGCTGGACGTCGCGGTACAGCAGGATGGCTGGCTGGCCGTGCGCACTGCGGATGGCAGTGAAGCCTATACCCGCAACGGTAACATTCAGATCAGCTCCACCGGTCAGCTCACCATCCAGGGCAACCCGGTGATGGGCGATGGCGGACCGATTGCGGTACCGCAGGGCGCTGAAATCACCATCGCTGCCGATGGCTCGATCACCGTACTGAACGGCGGTGATTCGCCTAACGCTACGGTGCAGCTGGGCCGCCTGAAGCTGGTGAAAGCCACCGGTCAGGAAGTGACACGCGGTGATGACGGTATGTTTCGCCCGACCGCAGCGGCACAGGCCCAGCGCGGCGCCACGCTGCAAGCTGACGCCACGCTGAAGGTGATGCCGGGCGTGCTGGAAGGCAGCAACGTCAAGCCGGTAGAAACCATGGTCGACATGATCAGCAACGCGCGCCGTTTTGAGATGCAGATGAAAGTGATCTCAAACGTTGATGAAAACGAACAGAAAGCTAACCAGCTGCTCAATATGAGCTAAGGCTAAGGAAAAACCATGATTCGCTCTTTATGGATCGCTAAGACCGGTCTTGACGCCCAGCAGACCAACATGGACGTCATCTCCAACAACCTGGCTAACGTTAGCACCAACGGTTTTAAACGTTCGCGCGCGGTGTTCGAAGATTTGATGTATCAGACCATGCGCCAGCCTGGCGCACAGTCTTCTGAGCAGACCACGCTGCCGTCAGGCCTGCAGATTGGTACCGGTGTTCGTCCGGTGGCCACCGAGCGCCTGCACAGCCAGGGTAACCTGTCCAAGACCGACAACTCGAAAGATGTGGCGATCAACGGTCAGGGTTTTTTCCAGGTGCAGATGCCAGACGGCACGCTGGCCTACACCCGTGACGGTTCGTTTCAGGTGGATCAGAACGGTCAGCTGGTGACCAACGCCGGTTTCCCGGTGCAGCCAGCCATCACCGTTCCGGCAAACGCCCTGAGCATCACCATCGCCCGTGACGGCGTGGTGAGCGTAACCCAGCAGGGTCAGGCGGCACCGGCGCAGGTTGGCCAGCTGACGCTGACCACCTTTATCAACAACTCCGGCCTCGACAGTATCGGTGAGAACCTGTACCAGGAGACGCAGGCGTCCGGCACGCCAACGGAAAGCACACCTGGCCTGAACGGCGCCGGGGTGATCTATCAGGGCTATGTGGAAACTTCAAACGTGAACGTGGCGGAAGAACTGGTCAGCATGATCCAGACGCAGCGCGCGTATGAAATTAACAGCAAGGCGATCAGCACCTCCGACGAGATGCTGCAGAAGCTGTCACAGCTGTAACCCTGACCGACCGGCCAGCGTGAGTTGGCCTCTATAACAGATGAACAAAGGTACTTAATCCGTGGCGAAGCATGTAACTCAAAAGCCTGGACATTGGTTAGTGGCGATGGCGCTGTTAACCCTTAACGGTTGCGCATTAGTTCCCCGTACGGCGCTGGTGGAAGGCGCGACAACGGCCCAGCCGCTGCCCGCTTCGCCGCCCGTTGTTAACGGCTCAATTTTTCAGGGCGTGATGCCGATGAACTACGGCTATCAGCCGCTGTTCGAGGATCGCCGTCCACGTAACATCGGTGACACGTTGACCATTACGCTGCAGGAAAACGTCAGCGCCAGCAAGAGCTCGTCCGCCAACGCCAGCCGCGACGGCAAGAGCACGTTTGGCCTTACCGCCGTGCCGAGCGCGCTGGATGGCCTATTGGGTGGCAACAAAACCAACCTCGAAGGTTCGGGTACCACCGACTTCGGCGGCAAGGGTGGCGCCACGGCGAACAACACCTTTACCGGCACCATCACCGTGACCGTGATTCAGGTATTGCCAAACGGCAACCTGAAAGTGGTGGGTGAGAAACAGATTGCGATTAACCAGGGCACGGAGTTCATTCGCTTCTCCGGCATTGTTAATCCGCGCACGATTAGCGGTAGCAACACGGTGGTCTCTACCCAGGTGGCCGATGCCCGTATTGAATACGTCGGTAATGGTTATATCAATGAGGCGCAGACCATGGGTTGGCTGCAGCGCTTCTTCCTGAACATCTCACCGATGTAAGAGGTTTGCATGAAAACGAATTTTGTAACGCGTACGTTGTTCTCTCTGCTGCTGGCGTTTTCCACGCTGGCGCAGGCGGACCGCATCCGCGACTTGACCAGCGTGCAGGGCGTGCGCGACAACCAGCTGATCGGTTACGGTCTGGTGGTTGGCCTCGACGGCACCGGTGACCAGACGACACAGACGCCTTTTACCACCCAATCGCTGAACAACATGTTGTCCCAGTTGGGCATTACCGTGCCTGCGGGCACCAACATGCAGCTGAAAAACGTGGCGGCGGTGATGATCACCGCCAAGCTGCCGGCGTTTGGCCGTCAGGGACAGACCATCGATGTGGTGGTCTCCTCTATGGGTAATGCCAAAAGCCTGCGCGGCGGTACGCTGTTAATGACCCCGCTGAAAGGGGTTGATAATCAGGTCTATGCGCTGGCGCAGGGTAACATTCTGGTCGGCGGTGCGGGCGCCTCAGCCGGCGGCAGCAGCGTACAGGTCAACCAGCTGAACGGCGGTCGTATCAGCGCTGGTGCCACCATTGAGCGTGAAATTGCCAATAACTTCGGCACGCAGCAGACCCTGAACCTGCAGCTTAACCAGGAAGATTTCACCATGGCGCAGCGCATTGCTGATGCCATTAACAGCCGCGGCGGTTACGGTTCAGCGGTACCGCTGGATGCCCGTACCGTGCAGGTGCGCGTTTCAGCTAATAACAGCTCTCAGGTGCGCCTGCTGGCAGAAATTCAAAACATCGATGTCTCGGTGCCGGTAGAAGATGCCAAAGTGATCATCAACTCACGTACCGGCTCGGTGGTGATGAACCGCGAAGTGACGCTGAACACCTGTGCTGTGGCTCAGGGCAACCTGTCGGTCACCGTAAACCAGCAGCAGAATGTCAGCCAGCCTGATACGCCGCTGGCCGGTGGTCAGACGGTGGTCACGCCGCAAACGCAGATCGATCTGCGCCAGGAAGGCGGCGCACTGCAACGCGTTAACGCCAGTGCCAACCTGAATAACGTGGTGCGTGCCCTGAATGCGCTGGGTGCCACGCCGATGGAACTGATGTCGATTCTGCAATCAATGCAGAGCGCAGGCTGCCTGCGCGCCAAACTGGAAATTATCTGATGAGCAATACGCAAACGCTGATGAATGCGGCTTATGACAGCCGCTCACTGAACGACCTGAAACGCGATGCCAGCAAAGATCCCAACGGCAAAGCGTTACAGGTGGCGAAGCAGGTCGAAGGCATGTTTGTGCAGATGATGATGAAAAGTATGCGCGAAGCGCTGCCAAAGGATGGGCTGTTCAACAGCGACTCCACCCGCATGTACACCTCGATGTACGATCAGCAGATTGCGCAGCAGATTGGCAATCGCGGGTTGGGCCTGGCGGACGTTATCGTTAAGCAGATGCAGCCAGCCGCTGAGCTCGATCCGAAAGCGGGCACCGTACCGATGAAGCTCGATAACTCGGTGGTGCTTAACACGCTGGCGCCGATGCAAATGAGTCAGGCGCAGGTGCAGACGCAGCTGGAGCAGACGGTGCGTCGCGCCGTGCCGCGGCTGCCGGTGAAACCGCTGGGCGGCGACAGCAGCGACTTTATCGCCCAGCTGTCGCAGCCGGCGAAAATCGCCAGCGCGCAGAGCGGCATTCCTCACCACCTGATTCTGGCGCAGGCCGCGCTGGAGTCGGGCTGGGGACAACGGCAGATTCTGACCCGCGACGGCCAGCCAAGCTTCAACGTGTTTGGCATCAAAGCGGGCGGCAGCTGGCATGGCGAAACCACCGATATCATGACCACGGAATATGAGCAGGGCGCGGCGAAAAAAGTGCGCGCTTCGTTCCGCGTCTATGGCTCTTATCTCGAAGCGATCACTGATTACGTCAAGCTGCTCAGCAACAATCCGCGCTATGCCGCGGTGACCACCGCGCAGTCGGCGGAGCAGGGTGCGCAGGCGTTGCAGCAGGCGGGTTACGCCACCGATCCGAAGTATGCACAAAAGCTGGTCGGCATGATTCAGCAGTTCAAGCAGATGGGCGAGAAAGTGGTTAAAGCCTACGGCCAGGATATGGGCGATTTATTCTGATTCCCTGCTCAAGTTTTCACTGCGCAGGCCGATAAATTTAGGAGGCCAGGTGGGCGATTCGCCGACTGGCGCACCCTTTTGTTCAATGCCGGTCAACGTTGCCGACAGATAAGGAACTGAAATGTCCAGCTTGATTAACTCCGCCATGAGCGGTTTGAGCGCCGCTCAGTCAGCACTTTCCACCACCAGTAACAACATCACCAACTATACGGTGGCGGGCTACTCACGTCAGACCACTAATCTGGCGCAGGCGCAGAGCACGCTCAACGGCAGCGCCTATTATGGCAACGGAGTCACAGTGACCGGTGTAACCCGCGAATATGATGAGTTCATCACCTCGCAGCTGCGTACCGCCAGCAGCCAGAGCAGCGCGGCTGCCACGCAATACAGCCAGATTTCGAGCATTGACGATCTGTTATCGTCCTCGACGACCAATCTGTCTAAATCACTGCAAACCTTCTTTAATAACGTCCAGGGCGTGGTCAGCAACGCGGAAGATCCTTCAGCGCGTCAGACCCTGCTCAGCAATGCCAGTGGCCTGGTGAATCAGTTCCAGACCTCGGCGCAGTATCTGAATAACCTCGACAACAGCGTTAACACTGACGTGAAGGCGACGGTATCTCAGATCAACGGCTATTCCAGCCAGATTGCTAACCTGAATAAACAGATTGCCAAGATGCAGGCGATTGGCGGCGGCGCCACGCCCAATGCGCTGATGGATCAACGCGACCAGATGGTGAACAACCTGAATAAACTGGTAGGCGTGACCGTTTCTCAGCAGGACGGCAGTTATAACGTCTCGATGGCTAACGGCATGTCGCTGGTGTCGGGCAGTTCGGTGCAGTCACTGGTGGCTATGCCTTCCAGCAGCGATCCGGCGCGTATCACCGTTGGCTACGTGGATAACGCCGCGGGCAACGTGCAGATCCCTGAGAAGTTACTCACCAACGGCTCGCTGGGCGGCCTGCTGGCGTTCCGTTCGCAGGATCTGGATGGCGCACGCAATCAGCTCGGTCAGATTGCCGCCGCCTTTACCACCAAATTCAATGAGCAGCACGCCAAAGGCTTCGACAGCCAGGGCGATGCCGGCACTGACTTTTTTAACATCGGCGGCCCGGAAGCGTTAAATAACACCAAAAATCAGGGCACCGGCGTGATGACCGCCAGCTGGAGCAACGCCTCCGCGCTGCAGGCCTCCAACTACACGGTGAGCCTTGATACCAACAACAACTGGAACGTGACCCGTATGTCTGACGGCGTCAGCGTGACGCCAACCGTGACCAGTGGCGCCAACGGCACCACGCTGAGCTTTGAAGGTCTGGATCTGAACATCACCGGTGACGTGAAAGCCAAAGACAGCTTCCTGGTGAAGCCGGTGGAAAAAGCCATTACCGGTATGTCGGTTGCTATTACGCGTGAATCGCAGATTGCGGCCGCCAGTCAGCCAGGCGGCAAGAGCGATAACCGCAATGCGCAGGCGCTGTTGGGCCTGCAGGATGCGAACCTGGTTAACGGCAATGCCACGCTGACGCAGGCCTACGCCGGTCTGGTGAGCATTGTGGGCAATAAAACCAGCACGCTGGAAACCGCCAGCACCACGCAGGCGAACGTCGTGACCCAGCTGAGCGACCGCCAGCAGTCGGTTTCGGGCGTTAACCTCGATGAAGAGTATGCCAACCTGACGCGTTATCAGCAGTACTACATGGCGAATGCCCAGGTGCTGAAGACCGCCAGTTCGCTTTTTGATGCACTGATGAGTATTCGTTAATCGGCGTTGCCGCTTAACCGCACAGTTTAAGGAACCATCACCATGCGCCTTAGTACCACGATGATTTATGAACAGCAGGTTCGGGGAATCTCTGATTCTCAGTCCTCCTGGCTGAAAACCGGCGAGCAGTTGGCTACCGGCAAACGCGTTAACAATCCTTCTGACGATCCGGTCGCGGCTTCGCGGGCGGTGGTGCTGTCACAAACGCAGGCGAGGGATGCCCAGTACACCACGTCGCGCTCTTTTGCGACGCAGAGCCTGTCACTGGAAGAGAACACGCTGGCAGGCGTTACCGGTGCGGTGACCAGCGCACAGGAGCAGATCGTCCTTGGCTCCACCGGTACGCTAAGCGATGGCGATCGCGCTTCGGTTGCCACCCGTCTGGAAGGTATTCGCAATCAGCTGCTCAACCTGGCAAACAGTAAAGATGGCAGCGGGCGTTATATGTTCGCCGGTTATAAAACCGACGCCGCGCCGTTTGCCGCTGACGCTACCGGCGATATTGCTTATAACGGCGGCACTAACGCTATAACGCAGAAAGTTGACGCCAGTCGCACCATGACCATAGGCCATACCGGCGACGATGTTTTCACCTCAATCCCCAGCAATGCCAAAAAAGAGCCAGACGGCAGCGCCAGTGAGACCAACCTGTTCAAAATGCTCGACAGCGCCATTAGCGCACTGCGCACGCCGCTCGCCAGTGCCGATGATGCCACAAAGACAGCAGTTTCCGCCGCAATGGATAAAACCAACCGCGGACTAAGCAATTCGCTGAACAACGTGCTGAGCGTGCGTTCTGAAATCGGTACGCAGCTTAATGAACTGGATACGCTGGACTCTCAGGCGGGTGACCGCAGCGTGATTTATGAAGCGCAGAGGGGCAATCTGGAGGATGCAGATCCGGCTGCAACGATCTCTAAGTATACCATGCAGCAGACCGCGCTGCAGGCGGCCTATAAAACCTTTACCGATATGTCCGCATTGTCATTGTTTAAGCTGAACTCCTGAAAATAACTCTTTGAGCGTACTTTAACCGGGTGCGCTCAGTTTTTCCCGCGGTCTGCTGGTCAGCCCGCGGGATTTTTTTTTGCTTTAATTTCGGGTTCGACTCAGCGTTGCAATCAGCAATCAGCAATCAGCAATCAGCAATCAGCAATCAGCAATCGGCAATCAGCAAGTAGCACCACGCGTTGCTACAGATAAGTGACAGGGCGAGTGGGCAGACGCGTGTCACGGCTGCATGGCAGAGCCAGCTTGTCGTGTGCAGGTTATACGCAGCGTCTTAGCGTTACGCAGGCATAAAAAAAGCCCCGCCGAAGCGGGGCTTTTTAATGCGTTCAGTACGCTTACGGACGCGTCGCAGGTGCAGTCGCGTGATGCGTAGCGGAATGACCGCCAGCTGCGCCTTTGCCTTCGAAGTCGTAAGCTGGACGCTGCCAGTCGCTTTGAAGCACAGGCTCTGGCTGCCAGGCCGGTGCCGGTGCTTTGGTCATCGGCGCGGTAGCGTGGAGCTTGAAGCTGGTGGCCGCAACGGCGGTGTTAACCGGCTCATCGCGGGCCGGAACCGGCGCATGCGGCTCGGTCACTACCGGTGCTTCAGTGGCGGCGACAGGCGCAGCCAGCACTTCTTCAACCTGCTGCTCAACGCGTGGGGAAACATCAGCGGCACTCTGCTGAGCAACGTCGCTGGCGGTAGCCTGCGGCTGTTCAGCTGCTGATGCAACCGGCTGGGTTTCAGCCACCGGTGCTTCAGCGGCGGATGCGCTGTTCACATCAGCGGGCTCGGCCTGCGCGGCGATGGTCTGCGCGGTGGCTTCGTCAGCAGCGGAAATCACTGAAGGCTGCTCATTGACCGGTACATCGATAGCGGCGGTCTCTTCAGCTGCCACGACTGGTACAACGGTTTTAACCTGCGGCTCAGCCTGTTTTACCGGCTCAGCTTCTGCTGCTGCAACCGGTAAGGCGTCAGTAGCAGGTAGCGCAACGGCTGCGGCGGTCTCTTCTGCCTGGTAATCAGGCGTGCTGTGCTGCTCAACCTGCTGAGCTGGCTCATCCGCCTGCGCAACCGGATAGCTAATCCACACTTTTCCTGACGCCATTTCTGGTGAAGCGGCAGCCACGGTAACTGGCATTGGCGACTGACCAGGGTAACGCTCATCGCGATAGCGACGACGACGTTGACCACTGACACGCAGATGACGCGGTGAACGGCGTGAACGGCGTGGCATGTTCGTGCTTTCACGGTTGTCCTCGTCCTGCACGTCCTGCACGTCCTGCACGTCCGGCATTGGCATCGCCTGCTCAGCGTCAGATGCAGCTGACTCAGCGGCTGCAGTTGCAGCGGCCTCTGCTTCTGCGGCAAGCTCGGCGGCATTAAGCACGCGAACTTTCTGGCTCAGCTGACGTGGCTTACGACGCGTCATGACCTGAACCTGCTCTTCCTGCATCGCTTCGCTATCAACGATTTCAGGTTCGGCTTCGGCAACAACCGGCTGCTGTACTTTCTCCGCATCCTGCTGCAGGCGTTTTTCTTCCTGACGACGGCGCTGGCGCTCGGCACGCTGTTCACGACGCTGCTGCTGTTGCTCTTCACGCTGCTTACGCGCTTCCTCGCTCAGCGGTGCTGACGGCGTTTCATCACGGGCTTCGACCTGCGCTGGCTGTTGACGACGGCCATTACGGCGGTCATCACGGGCTTCACGTGGCTCACGCGCTTCGCGAGGTTCACGCGGCTCGCGTGCTTCGCGCGGTTCACGGCCTTCACGAGTCTGTTCGCCGTTGCGATCGCGCTGCATGCGCTCATTGCGGTCGCCGCGGTCGCCTCGGTCGCTGCGGTCGCTGCGGTCATTACGATCGCGACGTGGATTACGACGATTGTTGTTGCGGCGTTCGGTATTGCGCTGCGGCTCGCTGCTTTCTGTTGTTGAGGCGGTAGCCACTTCTTCAGCCGCTGGCTGCTCAGCAGGTTTCGCGCTCTCTTCACTACCAAACAGCTTTTTCAGGCCGCCCATCAGGCGACTCATAAAGCCACCCTGATGTGTGCTGGCAGGTGCAGCCGCTTTTTGTGGCTCAGCAACCACAACCGCTGGCGCCGGGGCTTCAGTGGCCGCAGGCGCTTCAACCGGCGCAGGCGGTGCATCAGACATCACAAACGCGGCCAGAGCCGGTTGCTCCGGACGACGACGCTCAGCGTGCTCTTCATCTGACGGCATCGCCATTTCGGCTTCATGCAGCTTCGGCAGGTGATAGCTAAGGGTTTGTGTCTCTTCGCCTTTACGCACGCGCAGTACAGAATAGTGCGGGGTTTGCATCTGGTCGTTTGGCACGATAATCGCGCGCACGCCGCCCTGACGCTTCTCAATGGCGCTCACTGCGTCACGCTTTTCATTCAGCAGGTAAGAGGCAACCTGAACCGGGACAATAGCGTGAACTTCTTTGGTGTTCTCTTTCAGCGCTTCTTCTTCAATCAGGCGCAGAATCGAGAGCGACAGCGATTCGTTGTCACGGATGGTGCCGGTGCCGCTACAGCGTGGGCAAACATGGTGACTGGATTCGCCCAGCGACGGGCTGAGACGTTGACGTGACATCTCCAGCAGGCCGAAACGCGAGATGTGACCAATCTGAATACGGGCACGATCCTGGCGAACCGCTTCACGCAGGCGATTTTCCACCGCGCGTTGATGGCGAACCGGCGTCATGTCGATGTAGTCGATTACGATCAGGCCGCCAAGGTCACGCAAACGCAGCTGGCGAGCAATTTCGTCGGCTGCTTCCAGGTTGGTATTAAAGGCGGTCTCTTCGATATCGCCGCCGCGGGTAGCACGCGCGGAGTTGATGTCGATAGCGGTTAACGCTTCGGTGGTGTCGATAACGATTGAGCCACCTGATGGCAGGCGCACTTCACGCTGGAAGGCGGACTCAATCTGCGACTCAATTTGATAGTGGCTGAACAGCGGGATTTCACCGGTGTAGAGTTTGATTTTGCTGCTGAAATCGGGACGACCCAGCGCGGCGATATGCTGGCGAGCCAGTTCGAGCACTTTCGGGTTATCGATCAGGATTTCGCCGATGTCCTGGCGCAGATAATCACGGAAGGCACGAACAATCACGTTGCTTTCCTGATGGATCAGGAAGGGCGCTGGACGGCTCTCGGCCGCTTTTTTAATCGCTTCCCAGTGTTTCATACGGAAGCTGAGGTCCCACTGCAGCGCTTCGGCTGATTTGCCGACGCCAGCGGTGCGCACGATCAAACCCATGCCTTCAGGCAGTTCCAGTGCGGAGAGCGCTTCTTTCAGTTCGGTGCGATCGTCACCTTCGATACGGCGTGAAATACCGCCAGCACGAGGATTATTAGGCATCAGAACCAGATAACTGCCCGCCAGGCTGATAAAGGTGGTTAAGGCCGCGCCTTTATTACCACGTTCTTCTTTATCGATCTGAACAATAACTTCCTGACCTTCACGCAGCACGTCTTTGATATTTGGACGGCCATGGGCGTTGTAGTTAGCAGGGAAGTAATCGCGGGAAATCTCTTTTAAAGGCAGGAAGCCGTGACGCTCAGCGCCGTAATCAACAAACGCGGCTTCAAGGCTGGGTTCAATGCGGGTGATTTTACCTTTGTAGATGTTGGCTTTTTTCTGTTCGTGCCCTGGGCTTTCGATATCCAGATCGTAGAGACGTTGTCCATCAACCAGTGCGACCCGCAACTCTTCCTGCTGAGTTGCGTTAATTAACATTCTTTTCATCGTAACTTACTCGTTATTCTTACATGAGTGACAAAGCTACGGGCATGGTAACGCTGGACGAGAGTAAACCGGTGGCCCCGTGTCTCATTGCAAGGCCGTCAACCTCACGGTTGTCGCCAGCTCCAGGGGCGCAAAATCGGCAGCCTGCTTTTTAAGTTAAAAAAACAGCGCTTCTGAGGGAAAGGCTACTGAACTGCACCAGAAAAAGCATATCCCGTCTAATCGTCCAGGCTGCAACCCGCAGCCCGCTAAGTGCCTGATTTAACATTACGTCTTACGCCATTGCTGCGTGTATGTTCAATCCGGCTAAATTATTATTTCGCTATTATCTTCGCTCTTAATTGCGAGCGAAAAGCATTAGCATTATTCCATTGCTAACCTTGTTATAGCAAGGTGACTTTTATCGGTATGTGAAGTTTATTGCTGCTTAATGCACTTATTTTGCAGGGCTTTCCCGCAAACCGCATAAAATCCGGGCTGTTATCAGGCGTGAGGCCAACCAGGAAAAAGCTCAAGCCAGAAAAAGAGGTGGCGCTCTGCACGGTCCCTATTTAGAATCGCCGCCATGAAAACGAATCCTCCCGCGGTACAAATCGTTGCCATTTCTGCTGATGAAGCAGGGCAGCGTATTGATAACTTTTTGCGCACTCAGTTAAAAGGTGTGCCCAAAAGCATGATTTATCGCATTTTGCGTAAAGGCGAAGTGCGGGTGAATAAAAAACGCATCAAACCTGAATATAAGCTGGTGGCGGGCGACGAAATTCGCATTCCGCCGGTTCGGGTTGCCGAACGTGATGAGCAGACCGTTTCGCCGAAGCTGGCAAAAGTGGCCTCGCTGGCTGACGCTATCCTTTATGAGGATGACTGGATTCTGGTGATGAACAAGCCTTCCGGCACCGCGGTGCATGGTGGCAGCGGATTGAGCTTTGGTGTCATTGAAGGCTTGCGTGCGCTGCGTCCTGAAGCGCGTTTCCTTGAGCTGGTGCATCGCCTTGATCGCGACACTTCTGGCGTGCTGCTGGTGGCAAAAAAACGCTCGGCGCTGCGTTCCCTGCATGAGCAGCTGCGTGAGAAGGGCATGCAGAAGGATTATCTGGCGCTGGTCCGCGGCAGCTGGCCGTCGCATTTGAAAGTGGTCCAAGCGCCGCTGCTGAAAAATATTTTACAAAGCGGCGAACGGGTGGTGCGGGTGAACAGCGAAGGTAAGCCTTCAGAAACACGCTTCAAAGTGGAAGAGCGCTATGCGCATGCCACGCTGGTGAAAGCGAGTCCGGTTACCGGCAGAACGCATCAGATTCGTGTCCATACACTGCATGCCGGTCATCCCATCGCTTTTGATGACCGTTATGGTGAACAGGAGTTTGATCGCCAGCTGGCCACTACCGGTCTGAATCGGCTTTTTCTGCATGCCGCCGCGCTGACGTTTACCCATCCTAACAGTGGTGAAGTCATGCGTATGGAAGCGCCGCTCGATGAGCGCCTGAAGCAGTGCCTGAAAGTATTACGCCAGCAGGCACAGTAATGAGCAGGGGCTGCGGCCCCGCTTAATCGTTTAATAACGGATTAATGCCCACCTCACGCAGTAGTTCACCCAACGCAATCAGCGGCAGTCCAATCAGCGTATTCGGGTCACGCCCTTCAAGCTTTTCGAATAACGCAATGCCCAGACCTTCACATTTAAAACTACCTGCGCACTGCAACGGTTGCTCTTTACGGACGTAGCCAGCAATTTCTGCCGCTGACAACGCGCGAAAATGCACGGTAAAGGGTTCACAGATGACCTTATAGCGGTGCGTAGCAGCATGGCTGATGGCCAGGCCAGTATAAAAGGTGATCGCCTGCCCGCTGGAATCAGCCAGCTGCTGACGCGCACGCGCCTCGCTATGCGGTTTACCGATGATGCGGCCATTGATCACACAAACCTGATCGGAACCGATGATCCAGTGATCGGGATAGGTCGCCGCCAGTGCCTGCGATTTGGCCAACGCCAGACGCTGCACCAGCGCAGCCGCGGTTTCGTCGGGGAAGGGCGTTTCATCCACCTCGGGCGCAGCACATATAAAAGGCAGCTCGAGTTTGGCTAATAGCGCCTTGCGAAATGGCGAAGTTGAAGCAAGTATTAATGGTGTCATCTTTTTTTCACGAATATATAGCGTATCGGGTAAAGGCATTTTAAACTGTGCGCCGCACCGGATGCGAATATTGGCTGAAAGATGCTGTTTAACGGCCTTTTTCTTTGACTCTCTAACGTTACAAAGTTAATATGCGCGCCCTATGCAAAAGGTAAAATTACCCCTGACACTTGATCCGGTTCGCACCGCTCAAAAACGCCTCGATTATCAAGGCATTTACACCTCTCAACAGGTGGAGCGTGTTGCCGACTCAGTTGTTAGTGTGGACAGTGATGTGGAATGTGACATGACATTCGCGGTGGACAATCAACGTCTGGCCGTTCTGAAAGGAACTGCTGATGTGGATGTCACGCTGTCTTGTCAGCGCTGCAATCAGCCTTTCGCACATCATGTTCACGTCTCGTATTGTTTCAGTCCTGTCGTCACCGACGAACAGGCAGAAGCACTGCCGGAAGCGTACGAACCGATTGAGGTCAACGAGTTTGGTGAAATCAATCTGTTGGCAACGGTTGAGGATGAAATTATTCTCGCCCTGCCGGTCGTTCCGGTTCATGATTCTGAACACTGTGAAGTGTCCGACGCGGACATGGTTTTTGGCAAACTGCCTGCAGAGGCGGAGAAACCAAATCCATTTGCCGTATTAGCCAGTTTAAAGCGTAAGTAATAGGAGTAAGGTCCATGGCCGTACAACAGAATAAACCAACCCGTTCAAAACGTGGCATGCGTCGTTCGCACGATGCTCTGACCACCGCCGCTCTTTCCGTAGACAAAGTTTCAGGCGAAACTCATCTGCGTCACCACATCACTGCGGATGGTTACTACCGCGGTCGCAAGGTTATCGCTAAGTAATACTTGCGGCTTCGCAAGGCGATACTTTGACACGTTTGACCCTGGCTATCGACGCCATGGGCGGGGACTTCGGTCCTTGCGTGACGGTGCCTGCTGCATTGCAGGCACTGGCCTCTCATTCGCAGCTGTATCTTCTTCTGGTCGGCAATCCCGACAACATCACGCCATTACTCGCTAAAGCTGATTCTGCCATTTTGGCGCGTCTGCGGGTTATTCCTGCCGAATCGGTTATCGCCAGTGATGCCAAACCTGCTCAGGCTGTACGTCAAAGCCGCGGCAGCTCTATGCGTATTGCGCTGGAGCTGGTGAAAGAGGGGCAGGCCGCCGCCTGCGTCAGCGCCGGAAATACCGGTGCGCTGATGGGGCTGGCAAAAATGATTTTAAAGCCGCTGGAAGGAATTGATCGTCCGGCGTTGATGTCAGTGCTTCCTCATCAACATCATGGCAAAACCGTTGTGCTCGATTTGGGCGCCAACGTCGGTTCTGACAGCGAAATGCTGATACAGTTTGCCGTGATGGGCGCAGTCATGGCCGAAGAAGTACTGGCCATTGCACAGCCGCGCGTGGCGCTGCTTAATATTGGCCAGGAAGAGACCAAAGGGCTGGAGAGCATTCGTGCCGCCGCTGAGGTACTCAAAACGGCACCCGGCATCAATTATGTCGGCTATCTGGAAGGCAACGATTTGCTGACCGGTAAATGTGACGTTCTGGTCTGTGATGGTTTCATCGGCAACGTCACGCTGAAAACCATGGAAGGCGTTGTGCGCATGTTTCTTTCGCTGCTGAAGTCGCGCGAAGGCGAAAAACGGGCGTGGTGGGCAAAATGGCTTGGGCGCTGGATTAAACGGCGTCTGATGGCGCGTTTTGGCCACCTTAACCCCGATCGGTATAATGGCGCTTGCCTGTTAGGATTGCGCGGGACGGTGATTAAAAGCCACGGCGCTGCGAATCAGCAGGCGTTCGCCGTTGCTATTGAACAGGCAGAGCAGGCGGTGCGTGGGCAGCTTCCGGACAGGATTGCCGCGCGCCTGAAAGCGGTATTAGTCAGGAGTGATTAAGCGTACATGTATACGAAAATAATCGGTACGGGCAGCTACTTGCCCGCTCAGGTGCGGACCAACGCCGATCTGGAAAAGATGGTTGAAACGTCCGATGAGTGGATCGTCACCCGCACCGGCATTCGCGAGCGTCGCGTTGCTGCACCTGATGAGAACGTGGCAACCATGGGCTTTGCCGCTGCTGAACGCGCACTGGAAATGGCCGGTATCGATAAAAAAGATATCGGTTTGATTGTGGTTGCTACCACATCATCCAGCCACGCTTTTCCAAGTTCAGCCTGCATGATCCAGCAACAGCTGGGCATTGAGGATTGCGCCGCTTTCGATTTGGCGGCCGCCTGTGCAGGTTTTACCTATGGATTAAGTGTTGCCGATCAGTTCATCAAAAATGGCGCGGTGAAATATGCACTGGTTATCGGTGCTGATGCGTTAACCCGCACGTTAGATCCTGAAGATCGCGGCACCATTATTCTGTTCGGTGACGGCGCGGGCGCGGTGGTATTAGGTGCCAGCGAAGAGCCAGGCATCATCTCTACGCATCTCCACGCTGATGGTCGCTACGGTGAGCTGCTGTCGCTGACCTATCAGGATCGTTCACAGCAGGATCAGCCTTCTTACCTGAAAATGTCGGGCAACGAAGTGTTCAAAGTTGCGGTAACGGAACTGGCGCACGTGGTTGATGAAACGTTGCAGGCCAACAACCTCGAACGCGAAGCGCTTGACTGGCTGGTACCGCATCAGGCTAACCTACGCATTATCAGCGCCACCGCACGTAAGCTCGGTATGGGCATGGATAAAGTCGTGGTGACGCTGGATCGTCATGGCAATACTTCTGCGGCCTCTGTGCCGGCAGCCTTCGATGAAGCGGTTCGCGATGGACGTATTCAGCGCGGACAGCTGGTGCTGCTGGAAGCCTTTGGTGGCGGTTTCACCTGGGGCTCAGCGCTGGTTCGTTTTTAATCAACAGGAACTGAAAATGACGCAATTTGCTATGGTATTTCCAGGTCAGGGTTCACAAACTCTGGGTATGCTGGCAGAACTGGCCGCGGAAAACCCGCTGATTGAGCAGACCTTCAAAGAGGCTTCCGCTGCCCTGGATTACGATTTGTGGCAGTTGGTTCAGCAAGGTCCAGCCGAAGAGTTGAATAAAACCTGGCAGACGCAGCCTGCGCTTCTCGCAGCCTCTGTTGCCCTTTTCCGTCTCTGGCAGGAGAAGGGCGGCAAGCAGCCGCTGATGATGGCCGGTCATAGCTTAGGTGAATACTCGGCGCTGGTATGTGCAGGTGTGATTGATTTTGCCGAAGCGGTGAAGTTAGTTGAGCTGCGCGGTAAACTGATGCAGGAAGCCGTGCCTGAAGGCACTGGCGCTATGCAGGCGATCATTGGATTGAACGATGACGCAGTCCGCCAGGCGTGTGAAGTCTCTGCGCAAGGCCAGGTTGTTTCGCCGGTGAACTTTAATTCACCGGGCCAGGTAGTCATTGCCGGGAATAAAGAAGCGGTTGAGCGCGCAGGTATTGCCTGTAAAGCCGCAGGTGCCAAGCGTGCACTGCCGCTGCCGGTCAGCGTGCCTTCGCACTGTGCCTTGATGAAACCTGCCGCCGATAAACTGGCGCAGGCGCTGGAAAACATCACCTTCAGCGCGCCACAGTTTCCGGTGGTGAATAACGTTGACGTGATTTGTGAAACATCGCCAGAGGCGATTCGCAGTGCACTGGTGCGTCAGCTTTATAGCCCGGTACGCTGGACCGAGTGCGTTGAATATATGGCAGCACAGGGCGTTTCATCGCTACTGGAAGTGGGCCCGGGCAAAGTGTTAACCGGTCTGACCAAACGCATTGTGGATGCCCTGACGGCTGCTGCTGTGAACGACCCAGCCAGTCTGTCAGCGGCGCTTGAGCAAGCATAAGAGGATAAACATGAGCTTCGAAGGAAAAATCGCGCTGGTTACCGGTGCAAGTCGCGGCATTGGCCGTGCAATTGCAGAAACACTGGTCGCCCGTGGCGCTAAAGTTATTGGCACCGCGACCAGCCAGAGCGGCGCAGATGCCATCAGCGCTTACCTGGGTTCGCAGGGCAAAGGCCTGATGCTGAACGTCACCGACAGCGCATCAATCGAAAGCGTACTGGAAAATGTTCGTGCTGAATTTGGCGAAGTGGACATTTTGGTCAATAATGCAGGCATCACACGTGATAATTTATTGATGCGTATGAAGGAAGATGAGTGGCAGGATATCCTGAACACCAATCTGACCTCTGTTTTCCGCCTGTCCAAGGCGGTGATGCGTGCAATGATGAAAAAACGTGTGGGCCGTATCATTACCATCGGTTCCGTTGTTGGAACCATGGGAAATGCTGGCCAGACAAACTACGCTGCAGCTAAAGCGGGTTTGATTGGTTTCAGTAAGTCGCTGGCGCGCGAAGTGGCGTCACGTGGCATTACCGTTAACGTCGTGGCACCGGGTTTCATTGAAACTGACATGACGTTAGCACTGACGGAAGATCAACGTGCCGGTATCCTGGCAGAAGTGCCAGCCGGTCGTCTCGGCGCGGCGCAAGAAATCGCCAACGCCGTTGCATTTTTAGCCTCTGATGAGGCCGCGTACATCACTGGTGAGACGCTGCACGTCAATGGCGGAATGTATATGGTCTGATAATTGCGAAAACTATTTGCGTTATTCACGGTAAAAGCCGCAAAATAGCGCAAAATCGTGGTTTGACCAGCCGGGATTTAGTTGCATCTTTTTCAACATTTTATACACTACGAAAACCATCGCGAAAGCGAGTTTTGATAGGAAATTTAATAGTATGAGCGACATCGAAGCACGCGTTAAGAAAATCATCAGCGAGCAGCTGGGCGTTAAGTCGGAAGAAGTTGTTAACACGGCCTCTTTTGTAGAAGATCTGGGCGCTGATTCTCTTGATACCGTTGAGCTGGTAATGGCTCTGGAAGAAGAGTTCGACACTGAGATTCCAGACGAAGAAGCAGAAAAAATCACTACCGTTCAATCTGCGATCGACTACATCAACTCGCATCAGGCCTGATCAAGGCTTACTGAACACCATCAGGCGGTCACTTTGACCGCCTGAATTTTATGTCCCTTCTGTTATCGTGTTAACTTTCCCTCCCTGGAGGACGAACGTGTCTAAGCGTCGTGTAGTTGTGACCGGTCTTGGCATGTTGTCTCCTGTCGGCAATACCGTAGAGTCTACCTGGAGTGCTCTCCTTGCCGGTCAGAGTGGCATCAGCCCAATCGACTATTTCGATACTAGTGCCTACGCAACGCGCTTTGCTGGCTTAGTAAAGAATTTTAATTGTGAAGATTTCATCTCGCGCAAAGATCAGCGCAAGATGGACGCCTTCATTCAGTATGGCGTGGTTGCCGGTATGCAGGCGATGCAGGATTCCGGTCTTGAAGTGACCGAGGAAAATGCAGACCGTATCGGCGCAGCAATCGGCTCGGGCATTGGCGGCCTCGGTTTGATCGAAGAGAACCATGCTTCTCTGGTCAACGGCGGCCCGCGCAAAATCAGTCCTTTCTTTGTGCCTTCAACCATTGTCAACATGGTGGCCGGTCATTTGACCATCATGTACGGACTGAGAGGTCCCAGCATCTCGATCGCGACGGCCTGTACGTCGGGCGTGCATAACATCGGTCACGCGGCACGCATTATCGCCTATGGCGATGCAGATGTGATGCTGGCGGGCGGCGCTGAGAAAGCCAGCACGCCTTTGGGCATGGGCGGCTTTGGTGCTGCACGCGCGCTTTCCACCCGCAACGACAATCCGCAAGCGGCCAGTCGTCCATGGGATAAAGATCGCGATGGTTTCGTGCTCGGTGATGGTGCCGGCATTTTAATGCTGGAAGAGTACGAGCACGCGAAAAAGCGCGGCGCAAAAATCTACGCAGAACTGGTCGGTTTTGGCATGAGCAGCGATGCATATCACATGACTTCACCGCCAGAAGATGGCGCCGGTGCGGCACTGGCTATGACAAACGCATTGAAAGATGCGCAGCTCAATGCTGAGCAGATTGGCTATGTCAACGCCCACGGCACCTCCACACCAGCCGGTGATAAAGCAGAAGCGCGCGCGGTCAAAACCGTGTTTGGCGCGGCTGCACAGACGGTCATGGTGAGTTCAACCAAATCGATGACCGGCCATCTGCTGGGTGCAGCGGGCGCGGTTGAGTCAATTTACTCGATCCTCGCCCTGCGCGACAAAGCGATTCCGCCAACCATCAACCTGGATAATCCAGATGAAGGCTGCGATCTCGATTTTGTTCCGCATACCGCGCGCCAGGTCAGCGATCTGGAATACACGCTGTGTAATTCGTTCGGTTTCGGCGGCACCAACGGCTCGCTGATTTTCCGCAGAGTGTAAAACGTTAACGCGTTATCAAGGCCCGCTTAGCGGGCCTTTTTCATATTATGACCAGCACTTTATTTTTCGGAATCACCTCATGACCTGGATAAATGGCAAACCGCAAGCCACACTGGCCGCCAACGATCGGGCAGTCCAGTTTGGTGACGGCAGTTTCTCTACCGCCCGGATCAAGGCGGGCAAGGTTCAGCTGCTTACGGCACATCTGCAGCGGCTACGTCTGGGCTGCGAACGGCTGCTGATTGAGGGATGTGACTGGGCGGCGCTGGAACAGGAGATGTGCACGCTGGCAGCGACGACGCAGGATGCGGTGCTGAAAGTCATTATCAGCCGCGGTGCTGGCGGTCGTGGTTACAGCCCGGCCGGTTGTCAGCAGCCGACGCGTATTCTGACGCTCTCCAACTTACCGGCGCATTACCTGCCGTTGCAGCAGCAGGGCGCCTGCCTCGTCACCAGCCCGGTTCAGCTGGCACGTAATCCACTGCTGGCGGGTATCAAACACCTTAACCGGCTGGAGCAGGTGTTGATTCGCGCACGGCTTGAGCAGACGGGCGCTGACGAAGCGCTGGTGCTTGACACCCAAGGTGTGGTGGTGGAATGCTGTGCGGCTAATTTATTCTGGCGAGAAGGCGAGCAGGTATTTACCCCCTCCATCGCGCATGCCGGCGTCGATGGAGTCATGCGTCAGCATCTGCTGTCGGTCATGGCGCAGATGTCGCTGGATTGTCAGATTGTGGAAGTGATGCCCGGGCGGTTGAAAGCCGCCGATGAGGTCTGGATCTGCAACGCCCTGATGCCGATTTTGCCGGTGCGACAGATAGACGATACACATTATGCATCACGCCAGTTTTATCATTTGCTTGCAGCTTGCTGTTATCAGGATCTTTTATGACCAGGAAAACGCGCGTCATCAGTGCGCTCATCGTGATTATCGCCGCCGCCGCGGCCTGGAGCTATTGGCAGATTACGTCGCTTGCCAACAGCCCGCTGACCCTTGCGCAGGAGAAAATCTACACGCTGCCTGCCGGGAGCGGCCGCGTCGTGCTGGAAGCACAGCTGGAAAGTCAGCACATCATTAAAAAAAGCATGTGGTTCGGTGCGTTGCTGAAGCTGGAACCCGAACTGGCTAATTTCAAGGCGGGTACCTATCGCCTGACGCCCGGAATGAACGTCCGTCAATTGTTGCAACTGTTGGCCAGCGGCAAAGAGGCGCAGTTTCCACTGCGGCTGGTAGAGGGCAATAAGCTCAGCGAGTGGCTGGCTCAGCTGCGCGCCGCACCCTATATCAAACACACATTAAGCGACGACGAAGCCAGCACACTGGCGGCCGCGCTGAAAACCGATCCCGATCGTCTTGAGGGCTGGTTTTATCCCGATACCTGGCTTTACACCGCTAACACTACCGACGTTGCGCTGCTGCAACGCGCGCATGCACGCATGACAAAAGTGGTGGATGATATCTGGCAGCATCGGGCGGATAACCTGCCTTACGATTCGCCGAACGCGCTGGTGACCATGGCGTCGATTATCGAGAAAGAGACCGCAGTGGCCGAAGAACGTAACAAAGTGGCTTCGGTATTTATTAATCGCCTGCGTATTGGCATGCGGCTGCAAACCGATCCCACGGTAATTTACGGTATGGGAAAAAGCTATGCCGGCACGCTGACGCGCAAGGATCTTGATACCGCTACCGCCTATAACACCTATGTGATCAACGGCCTGCCGCCGGGACCGATTGCCATGCCGAGCCAGGCCTCGCTGGAGGCGGCGGCGCACCCGCTGAAAACGAATTTTCTCTATTTTGTCGCCGACGGTAAGGGCGGGCATACCTTTACCACCAATCTTGCCGATCACAATCGTGCGGTGCAGGCCTGGCGTCTGACAATGAAGGATAAGAATGAAAAGTAACTTTATCGTAATTGAAGGACTGGAAGGCGCCGGGAAAACCACCGCGCGTGACTGCGTGGTGCGCGTGCTGAACCAGCATGGCATCAGTGATGTGGTCTTCACGCGCGAGCCGGGCGGCACGCCGCTGGCGGAGAAATTACGCGAGCTGGTAAAGCAGGGCATTGAAGGCGAGCAGGTGACCGATAAAGCCGAGCTACTGATGCTTTATGCGGCACGCGTGCAGCTGGTCGAGACGGTGATCAAACCGGCGCTGGCACGTGGCGCGTGGGTAATAGGCGATCGTCACGATCTCTCCTCGCAGGCGTATCAGGGCGGCGGACGCGGTCTGGATAATCAGCTGATGGCCAGCTTACGCGCTACGGTGCTGGGCGACTTTCAACCCGATCTGACGCTCTATCTCGACGTTACGCCAGAGATTGGCTTGACCCGTGCCCGTGCCCGCGGCGCACTGGATCGCATCGAGCAGGAATCACTGCAGTTCTTTGAACGCACGCGCCAGCGCTACCTTGAGCTGGCCGCTGACGATGCTCGCATCCGCACCATTGACGCCACGCAATCGCTGGAAAAGGTGACATTGTCACTTGAGCAGGCCGTTACGCGCTGGCTGGCTGAGCAATCTGCATGAGTTGGTATCCGTGGCTGAATCAGCCTTACCGGCAAATCGTCGCTCAACTGCAGGCGGGCCGCGGGCACCATGCGCTGTTGATCTCTGCGCTGCCGGGCATGGGGGATGAGGCGCTGGTCTGGGGCATCAGCCGCTGGTTAATGTGTCAGCGCCCTGATGGCCTGAAAAGCTGCGGTGAATGCCACGGCTGCCAGTTGATGATGGCCAGTACTCATCCTGACTGGTACCGGCTGGAAGCGGAAAAAGGCAAAAGCTCGCTGGGCATTGATGCAGTCAGAGCGGTAAATGAAAAGCTCTACAACTTTGCCCAGCAGGGCGGCGCTAAGATTGTCTGGTTGCCCGACGCGGCGCAGCTGACAGAGGCTGCCGCTAATGCCCTGTTGAAAACCCTGGAAGAGCCACCGGCTAAAACCTGGTTTTTTCTTAGCTGTCGCGAGCCATCGCGCCTGCTGGCTACCATTCGTAGCCGCTGCCTGAGCTGGCCGCTGTTACCCCCGGATGAAGCACAAAGCCAGGCATGGCTGGCCAGGCAGCAGGAGGTGGCACCGGAGGCCGCTCTGACGGCGCTGCGGCTCTCTGCCGGTGCGCCTGGTGCGGCACTGACCCTGCTGGAGGCGCGTAGCTGGCAGGCGCGTGACGGTCTGTGTGACGCGCTGTCTGACGCTATCCAGCACGACATCATGCGGCTACTGCCGCTGCTGAATCATGACGATCATGCCCAGCGGCTGGCGTGGTTAATCAGCCTGTTAGTGGATGCGCTGAAATGGCAGCAGGGCGCAGGTGAGTTTATCAGTAACTGCGATCGCCAGGCGCTGGTCGCTTCGCTGGCCGGACAAATGCCCGCCAGTGCGCTAACCGCCAGCCTGCAGGAATGGACGCGCTGCCGCGATCGGCTGCTACAGATTAACGCGGTCAATCGCGAACTGCTGCTGACTGAACAATTATTGAACTGGAGCCTGCGGCTGAAGCCCGCACGCACCGGCTAACCCAAAGAGAGCAATTATGTTTTTAGTGGATTCTCACTGTCATCTCGACGGCCTGGACTATGAAAAGTTGCACACCGATCTGGACGATGTAGTGGCGAAAGCCGCCGCGCGTGATGTGAAGTTTATGCTGGCCATCTCCACCACCTTACCTGGTTTCAAAGCGATGAAGCCGCTGATTGGCGATCGGCCAAATATTGCGCTCTCCTGTGGCGTACATCCGCTCAACCAGGAAGAGACGTACGATTTTGCTGAGCTGCGTGCGCTGGCGGCCGATCCGCGCGTGGTGGCAATGGGCGAAACCGGCCTTGATTACCACTATCAGCCGGAAACTAAAGCGCGCCAGCAGGCGTCATTCCGTGAGCATATCCGTGTTGGCCGCGACCTGAACAAGCCGGTTATCGTGCACACCCGCGACGCGCGCGAAGACACGCTGGCGATTTTGCGCGAAGAGCAGGTGGAAGGATGCGGGGGGGTGCTGCACTGCTTTACCGAAGATCGCGCCACCGCCGCCACCCTGCTGGATATGGGGTTCTACATCTCATTTTCCGGCATCGTGACCTTCCGCAATGCCGAAAGCCTGCGTGACGCTGCGCGCTATGTGCCGCTGGATCGGATGCTGGTGGAAACTGATTCACCTTATCTGGCGCCGGTGCCGTATCGCGGCAAAGAAAACCAGCCGGCTTATACGCGTGATGTGGCGGAATACATGGCAGTGCTGAAAGGGGTGGATATCGAGACGCTGGCGGCAGCGACCACGCAGAACTTCTCCACGCTGTTTCATGTTCCGATGACGTCGCTCGGCGGCTGATTAATTTTATTGCGCGTAATAAAGAAGATTGCTGCGAGAAATGTGCGGGTTGAATCGCAGCCTGCGCATTTTTTTTGCACAAAAACTGGCGTAATCTCCAGAAATATCCTAATTAAAGACGCGCATGTTGAGCGAAACGTGATAGCCATCAAATTACCGGATAGTGAATTATTTTACACTTCGTAATAAATCAAAGAGGCGCACCAACGTCTCATCCGGCAAGGGTCTCTCCCGCCTGTTGCCACCCGTGAAATCGCGGAAAAAGCACTCATACTCAGGAGTTTCACATTATGTTTAAAAATGCATTTGCAAACCTGCAGAAGGTCGGTAAATCGCTCATGCTGCCGGTATCGGTGCTGCCGATTGCCGGGATCTTGTTAGGGGTAGGCTCTGCCAACTTCAGCTGGCTGCCGCTGGTGGTTTCACACGTGATGGCAGAAGCGGGCGGTTCAGTGTTCGCCAACATGCCGTTAATTTTTGCGATTGGTGTTGCACTCGGTTTTACCAATAACGACGGCGTCTCAGCGCTGGCTGCTGTGGTGGCCTATGGCATCATGGTGAAAACGCTGGCGGTGGTTGCACCGCTGGTGCTGCACATGCCTGCGGCGGAGATTGAAGCCAAACACCTGGCGGATACCGGCGTACTGGGCGGGATCATTGCCGGTTCGATCGCGGCCTACATGTTCAACCGCTTCTATCGTATCAAGTTGCCTGAATATCTGGGCTTCTTTGCCGGTAAGCGCTTTGTACCGATCATCTCTGGTCTGACCGCAATTTTCCTTGGCGTGGTGCTGTCGTTCATCTGGCCACCGGTAGGTACCGCTATCCAGACTTTCTCCCAGTGGGCGGCCTATCAGAACCCGGTTGTAGCATTTGGTATTTACGGCGTGATTGAGCGTTCGCTGGTACCGTTCGGTCTGCATCATATCTGGAACGTCCCTTTCCAGATGCAAATTGGTGAGTTTACTAACGCCGCAGGTCAGGTATTCCACGGCGACATCCCACGTTATATGGCAGGTGACCCAACCGCAGGTAAACTCTCCGGCGGCTTCCTGTTCAAAATGTACGGTTTACCTGCGGCAGCGATTGCAATCTGGCATTCCGCTAAGCCTGAAAACCGTGCCAAAGTCGGCGGCATCATGATCTCCGCAGCGCTGACCTCGTTCCTGACCGGCATCACCGAACCGATCGAGTTCTCGTTCATGTTCGTGGCACCGATTCTGTATGCAATTCACGCCATTCTGGCTGGCCTGGCATTCCCAATCTGTATCCTGCTTGGCATGCGCGATGGCACCAGCTTCTCGCACGGTCTGATCGACTTTGTCGTGCTTAGCGGCAACAGCAGCAAAATCTGGTTGTTCCCGATTGTCGGCGTGATTTACGGTCTGATTTACTACACCATTTTCCGCGTGATGATTGCGAAATTTGACCTGAAAACGCCGGGCCGCGAAGAGGCGACCTCAGAGCAGACCACCAGTTCATCCAACGAGATGGCAGCTAACCTGGTTAACGCGTTTGGTGGCAAAGAGAACATCACTAACCTCGATGCCTGTATTACCCGTTTGCGCGTCAGCGTGGCGGACGTGAGCAAGGTTGACCAGTCAGGCCTGAAGCGTCTTGGCGCGGCGGGTGTGGTGGTGGCCGGTTCTGGCGTGCAGGCGATCTTCGGCACCAAATCAGATAACCTGAAAACTGAAATGGACGAATACATGCGTAATCAGTAAGCCGCAGCGGTTGTGCAGCTAACAAAAAAAGAGCGAGTTGATCTCGCTCTTTTTCTTTTTAGTGACGGGTAAGCTGCCTTTACAGATAAACGCGCAGATATTCCGTCAGCGCCAGTAGCGCCATTGCCTGACCATAGGGCATCGAGGTCAGCGGCACCTGGCGATAATAATCCAGATCGTTGCCCATCGCGGTACCAAACGACACCTGCATCAACTCCCCCTCAGCATTGATCTGCGCCGTTACGCCATGCAGCGCCTTTTCCGCCATCGGTAGAAACGTCGGTGGCAGATAGCGCTTGCGTACCGCTTTCAGCACGCCATAAGCAAAACCGGCGCTGGCCGAGGCTTCCAGATAGCTGTCGCGATCGTCGAGCAGGGTGTGCCACAGGCCGCTCTCATGCTGCAACGCCTGCAGCGCGCTGACCTGCGCCTCCAGCACCTGCAGCAAAAAGCGTCGCGTCGCGTGCTGTTCCGGCCAGGCCATTAGCTCAAGAAAGTCAGGGATCACGATGGTGAGCCAGCTGTTGCCCCGCGCCCAGCGCGCGCGCGCAAAGTTGTGGTTACCCTCAAAGCTCCAGCCGTGAAACCACAGGCCGGTTTCGCGATCCATTAAATACTGCACATGGGTCAGGAACTGAAAGGTCGCCTCTTCAACGTAGTCATCGCGGCCCAGCAGTTTGCCGATCTTCGCCAGTGGTAGCACGCTCATCATCAGCGTGTCATCCCACAGCTGCTGGTGGTTTTCATTGTTGTACACCACATGCTGAATGCCACCGTGGCGGGTGCGCGGCATCTCATGCATTACCCATTCCGCCCAGCGCTCCAGCACCGGCAGCCAGGCGGGATTGCGCGTCTCCTCGTAACGGTAAGCCAGCGTCAGAAAAGGACACATGGTGTTGACATTTTTGGTGGGCAGCGGCTCGGCCAGCCGGGCGGCAAACCAGTCGTCGATGATCTGCAGCGTTTGACGATCGCCGGTCTGCTGATAATAGTGATACATGCCATACAGGCCGATGCCGTGCGTCCACTCCCAACCGGCCCAGCCTTTGGTATCGATCACCCGACCGTCGTCGAGGCGCAGCAAAAATTCGCCGCTTTCATCGGTGATGTTGACCAGATTGTCGGTGAGTTTCGCGATCAGCTGCAGGAGCTCGCTGCGCGGTAACAGGAAGTCAGGCTGGCGCAGCAGTGCGCTCTGTTTCACAGGAAATATTGTCATGGTCTCTGTTCCGGTTTATCAGTTAGCGGGTCAAAAGTGAGAATCACGGGGCGATGTGCGGCAAGCGGCGGCGCGGCAGGCCGGTTACGATTAAGAAAGCCGATATTGTTGTTGCCCCACAGGTTTTCGTACGGCAGGCCGGCCAGCTCTTCCACCACCGCGCGTGCCTGCGGCGTGATGGCCTCAGGCAGCGGTCGGCCAGCATCGCGCATCTTCACCGTCTCGGCGCGCAGGATGGCGTGCGTATGCAGATTGAGCTTAAAGCGCAGCGAGATAACAAAGCCGCAGGCGAGTACCGCCACGGTGCCAATGCTGAGAATCGCCAGAATGGTGTGGCCCACGCTCTCAGCCTGCACCGGCTTGCCGGAAACGAAGCCCGAAAGCTGCAGCACGATGCCAACAAACATGACCGCACCGGCCTGCGACGCCTTGCGGGTCAGCGTCATGATGCCGGCAAAAATGCCTTCACGACGCTGGCCGGTGATCACCTCATCAACGTCGGCAATGTAGGTGTAGATATTCCACGGCACGTAGTTGATGCCGCCGCGACCAAGTCCGGCCAGCGCAGAGATCACCACCAGCAGCGCCATATTGTCATTCATGCCGGTAAACCACAGGCCCGCATAAGAGATGGCGCTCAGTCCGAATAGCACCACCACCAGCCGATAAGAGGGCGCCGGTCCAAGACGAATACAGAGCGGAATCATCGCCATCACCGCAATAAATTGCAGTACGGCCATGGTGCCCATCAGGTTAGCGGCGATCTGGGCGCTCTGCATCAGCACAAACACCACGTACCAGGTAAACACCGCGTTAAACACGTCCTGCGCGATGTAGCCGCCAAGATACATGCCGAGATGCTGCCGGAAGATGCGGACGCGCAGCGTTGAGCTCAGCTCGACAAACAATCGCTTCATGCTCTGCGCAAAGGTCAGTTGCTGTTTGTCTTCCTCGGCGCGGCGTGATTCCGCAGAAAAATCCTCTGGCGCCCGTTCCCAGGTAAACAGATAGACCAGCGTCAGCACCAGCGCGCAGATACAGGAGAACACCAGGCTGGCCCAGAAAAAGGAGTGCGGATTATCTTTACCGAGATAGCCAAGCAGGATGCCGGGCAAAAAGGCCGCCAGAATCGCCGACAGCTGCGCCAGCGCAATACGCGCGCCCGAGAACTTGGTTTTCTTTTTGAAATCATCGGTCATTTCCGGCACCAGCGTTTCATAAGGCACCAGCACCATGGTGTAGACGATGTCGAACAGCAGATAGGTCAGCAGGTACCACCAGTAGTTCATATCAGCCAGCCACATCAGGCTGTAGCTAAACACCAGCGGAATGCCGAGCAGGATAAAAAACTTACGGCGGCCAAAACGCTTGCCGAGCCAGGTCGAGCCAAAGTTATCGGTAAGAAAGCCCATTAACGGGCTGATCACCGCATCCAGCACGCGCGCCATGGCAAA